>JBLFZA010000041.1:0-22023 GCA_047610025.1 Bradymonadia bacterium
CATGATGCGCGTCGCTGGCATGATGTTTGGCATGCCGCTCTTCATCGACGGCGTGATGCCGCCTCGGGTCCGATCTTCCCTCGTTGTCATGATGAGCTTACTGCTCGTCTTAGGGGTCGGTCCCTCTGTCGCTGCGCCAGCCAACCTCGTCGGCTGGTTACTGTTGCTCGTTCCGGAGCTGCTGGTCGGGCTGGGGTTGGGGGTCATGCTCCGCGTCCTCTTCGCGGTCGGATCAATGATGGGGCAAGCGACCAGTATGATGATGGGTTTGGGATTCGCGACTGTGCTGGACCCGGCCTCTGGCGGCATGAGCGACAACGTCGGCCGTATCGTCAGGCTTCTCGCTGTACTGGTCTTCATCGCCGTCGATGGTCACGTGCTCGCGCTTCGAGCGGTGGGCGACACCTTGATCGCGGCGCCAGTGGGCACCTTTAGCCTGACCGATGTAAGCGCTGCCAGCCAGTCGATTGCCGCACAGGGCTCGCTCTTATTCACCCTCGCAACGCGCCTCGCTGCGCCGGTCATCGCCGGCGTTCTGATGGTCTACACGGTGCTCGGAGTGATCGCTCGGGTGGCGCCGCAGATGAACCTGTTTGCCTTTGGCTTCGTGCTCACAATCCCGGTGGGTCTCTACATGTTGATGATGTCGATGCCGCAGCTCGTGCTGTTGTTCACCAGCGCCTTTGAACAGCTTCCAGACCGAATGCTGCTCTGGACCACGACCGGCGTCGCCCTGTGAGCGACGAAGAACAATCCGAGAAAACCGAGCCCGCCTCCGAAAAACGGAGGCGGGAGTATCGAGAGAAGGGAGAAGTCGCCCGCTCGCAGGAGCTCACGAGCGCCGTGATGCTGATGACCGGTGTCATGGCAGTCTCGACAATCGCGAAGAGCGCCTCGACGAACATGCCAAATCTCGTGCGCATGTACCTTGGGAGTCTGCACGACCATGAGCTTTGGCTGCGGGAGATTGCCCCCCGCACGATCGCCAGCGTGGGACTCGCCGTCGCCACGCTCGCTCCCGGTTTTGGGTTGCTGGTGCTGGCAGCTTTCGCCGTGAACTTGGCCCAGGTCGGTTGGTTATGGGCGCCCAAATCCCTGGGGCCCAACTTCGGCAAGCTGAACCCATTCGCCGGTCTGAAGCGCCTCATCGCTTCCAAACAAGCGTTCGCGAACCTGCTGAAGACGCTCGCGAAGGTGACGTTCGTCGGGCTCATCGCAGCGAAGCTGCTCAGCGCCCAAGTTGGCAACCTGCCTCAGCTGGTGGCCAAGAGCCCTGTCGCGCTAGCACAGACGATGGGGGCGATGGTCAAGTGGCCCCTGATCGTCTGCGCGATGGCGATGTTCGTGGTTGGCGCCGCCCACTTTGCGTGGACGAAGTACGATCTCGAAGAACGCATGAAGATGACCCGCGATGAAGCGAAGCGGGAGCATAAGGACAGCGACGGAGACCCCCAGATCAAGAACAGGCGCCGACAGATGCACCGAGAGCGTCTATCGGCGAATCAGCTCATCGACACCGTGCCGACGGCGACCGTGATCATCAACAACCCGACCCACTACTCCGTCGCGATCCGCTACAGCGCAAAGGACGGCGTACCCATCATCGTGGCGAAGGGCGTGGACTATCGAGCACTGCGGATCCGGGAAATCGCACGCGATTCCGACATTGAAATGGTCGACAGTCCACCTCTGGCACGGGCACTGCATAGACATGTAGACGTCGGGGATGTGATTCCCGAACAATTCTTCCGTGCGGTCGCAGAAATACTGGCGCTCGTACTGATGAAGCAACAAGAACACGCGGACAGACGGGGATAGATGAGCAACGAAGTGGCTGCAAAACCTGCCGGGGGAGGCAAGATACTCACTGCCCTCAGCGCAAGCCGCGACGCACTGATGATGGGAGGCATCATCGGCATCTTGAGCTTGATGGTTGTTCCCCTGCCGCCCTTCATGCTCGACCTGTTGCTGACGGTGAACATCGCCATGGCGGTGTTGATGCTCATGACGTCTCTCTACGTGAGGCGGCCGCTCGACTTCTCCGTGTTCCCATCCCTCCTGCTAATCACCACGCTGTTCCGGCTCGGCCTTAACGTCGCGTCCACTCGCCTGATTCTGCTCGGCGCCGCGGACGGCACCGCCGAAGTTGGCGCCATCATCCGGACGTTTGGTCACTTCGTCGTCGGCGGCAATAGCGTCGTCGGCATCATCGTCTTCCTCATCCTGGTGGTCATCAACTTCATGGTGATCACGAAGGGTGCGGGCCGCATCGCAGAGGTGACCGCACGCTTCACGCTCGACGCCCTGCCCGGCAAGCAGATGGCGATCGACGCGGAGCTCGCCGCGGGCTCGTTGAACGATGAACAGGCCAAGGCGCGCCGAAAGGAAGTCGAGCAGGAGTCCGACTTCTACGGCGCGATGGACGGTGCGTCGAAGTTCGTTCGCGGCGACGCGATCGCGGGCCTCATTATCACGGCGATCAACATCGTCGGCGGCCTGCTCATTGCTGTCGTACAGGGCGGCCTGCCCTTCGGAGAGGCGGTCAATACATTCACCGTCTTAACCGTAGGCGACGGCTTGGTGTCGCAGATTCCTGGCCTGCTCATCTCGACTGGCGCTGGCATCATCGTTACCCGCGCTGCTAGCGCGCAGGACCTGAGCGGTGAGATTGGCGGCCAAATCCTAGAGAACGATCGCGTCCTCTTCGCCGCAGCTGCAGTGCTCGGGTTGATGGGCCTGATACCAGGCATGCCGTTCTTCCTCTTGATGACCATCGCCTCCGGTCTCATCGCTCTCGGTGTTGTGCGACGTCGAGAGGCGAATGAACCAGCGCCCGCTCCTACTGTGGACTTGGACGACACGGGCTCGACCGAGCCCCGCATTGAAGAGCTGTTGAAAATCGAACCACTCACTCTTGAGATCGGCTTCGGGCTCGTCTCGCTAGTGGATGAAGCGAAGGGTGGCACACTGCTCGGTCGACTGCTTCAGATGAGGCGGCAATTTGCAGACGAGCTTGGCATCGTGGTTCCGCCAATCCACATTCGCGACAACCTCGCGATGGACTCTAACGTATACCGACTACTCCTACGCGGCACGGCGATCGGCCAAGGCACGCTGACACCCGGACGGCTACTCGCGATCGACCCTGGCAACGTCACCGATCCTGTCCCCGGCCATGCCACCAAGGATCCGACGTTCGGACTCGATGCGCTTTGGATTCCTTCCACCGACCGCTACCGCGCTGAGAGTGTGGGGTACACCGTTGTCGACCTCGACTCCGTAGTGACCACCCATGTCGGCGAGATGGTGCGAGAGTTTGCGCGAGAGCTCTTCGGTTGGGAGCAGCTGAACACTCGCGTGGATCAGCTCAAGGAGGAGGTGCCTCGCCTTGTTGAGGCGCTGATTCCCGGGCTGATGAGCCAAGCTGGCGTCTTGAAGGTGCTGCGCCAGCTTCTGGCGGAGCGTGTGTCGATCCGAGACCTGCGCACGATCTTTGAGGCGCTCTTGGTAAACGGCCGCAAGGACGCGAGCGTGTCCGAGCTCGTCGAGTGTGTTCGCGGTCGCCTTGCTCCGCAAATCTCGGCGGCGCTTCAGGACATCGATGGCGGCATCCCCGCTGCGCTGCTCGAGCGAGACGTTGAAGATACGCTGCGGTCCTTCCTCGTAAAACAAGACGGCGAACCAACGCTGGCATGCGACCTCACGACGGCCCAGGCGATCTTCGCGGAGGTCGAGCGCGTGATGCCGAAATTCGCAGCGCGCGACGCGGAGGTGACGCTACTGTCTCCTCCAGATTTACGTGGACCGCTGTACCATTTCCTGGCGCAGTTCTTTCCAAACATACAGGTCATCAGCCACCGCGACATCGGCCCACGGGCCCGCGTGGTAAGTATCGGCCAAATAGCATTAAAGAAACCAAACATTAGTGCGTCGGCCGCTTGACAGCGACCATACAGATACCATAAAAACAAACAACAACATGGGGACGGCACACCAGCAATGGTGACCGACAATCCAGTCCAACACCAGGACAAGCGATGGAAGTGCGAAAGTACCGGGTCAGAAAGATGAGCGAAGGCCTCGAGCGCATCAAGCGCGAGATGGGACCGGACGCCGTAATTCTCAGCACCACACGATTGATCGGACAGGCCAACGGCGAAACGATGGAGATCGCCGTCGCCCCGCCGCAGGGGCGCTCAAAGCCGCCACCGCCGACAGTCACCACGAACGCTCCCGTGCTTAGTCAGCCGAACGCTGGAGTTGCGGAGAGCAACGAGCTCGTCCGAGAGCTGCTCGACCAGGTCCGTGACCTGCAGTCGGAAGTTCGTCACCTCCGCATCAAGGGAGAGGTCGTGCCGAGCGCTCCGCGGATCACAAGAGAGTCTGCGGAACGCTCCCGGCGCCCGGACCCGAGACTGGCCTTGGACCTCAGCGCTGCGCTTGACGCCGGTGAGCCGACGAGCAGTGTCACGCGCACCATGTCCTTCCTCTACCAAACGCTCAAACTGAACGGCGTAGCGGAGCCGGACATCGAGGACATCGTTGCCGAAGCCTGGGAGCAGCACCAACAGCGAGGCCGGGGACCAAACCACCTCGTGCGGCTCGTCGAAGAGGCCATCGCCTCGCGCGTTAGTTCTTCGGTACCGCTCTGGCATCAGAGCTCCGACAAGCCACAGCTCGCGGTGCTCCTCGGTCCAACCGGAGTGGGGAAGACCACGACGATTGCCAAGCTCGCGGCACACGCGAAGCTTGTCGGACACCGGCGCGTCGGAGTCGTCTGCGCAGACACCTATCGTATCGGCGGCGTCTACCAACTCGACAGCTACGCGAGGCTCATTGGGGTCCCCATGCGTGTCGCATCGACACTAGTCGAGCTACGAGGCGCACTCCACGAACTCAAGGACTGCGACCTCATCCTTGTCGACACGGCGGGGCGCAACCCGTGGAGCGGAACGACAGATGGCTCGATTCCGCACGATCAATACCGTGAGCTGGAACCTGAGTACGACGTTCAGCTGCATGTCTGTTTGAGCGCCACAACGCGCACGGACGACCTCGTCGCGCTCGTCAATCGCTACGAGGACATCCAACCCTCGGCGCTCATCTTCACCAAGGCCGACGAAGCGCAAGGAGTCGGCGGCCTGCTCTCCGCTTCAATCGCAGCGGGACTGCCCATCTCGCATGTGTGCCACGGCCAAGGCGTGCCGGATGACGTTGCATGCCCGACGCCGAGTGAAGTCGCGCGCTGGGTGCGCACCGGGCATCCAAACCGCTGGACAGGCCATCAGCCCGCGCATTCGCGAAGTGGAGGTCACCAATGAGTGCCGCACTGCAGCTCTCCGAGAGGACCTTCGCCAAGCTCGATCAGGCCGACGGCCTCCGCCCGAATGCGCGCTATGCGGCATCAACGCGCGGACCCCGATTCATCGCCGTTACACGTGTTCCTTGGTCGGACCACGCATCCCTCGTCGAGGACCTCGCCCACGCCTTCTGTGAGCTTGGTAAGCGCGTGCTGATCGTTGGGCATCCCGCCGAAGATACGGCGCTCGCCGAGACACGATTCGCGGAGCTCAGCGCCGCCCACGCGCCGGGACGAGTCGTACGGGTAACACCGGACGCAGCAACCAGAGCCCGCGCCGGGCTTCGAGCGTGGATCGAGAGCTCGCGTGAGCGCTACGACATCATCTTGGTTGAGCTCGGCACGGCACCCGACGACATCGATATCGTCGGCCTGACACCGGACGACGAGATGGTATTCCTCGCTCAGCAAGATGTCACAGTGCTCTTCCGCACCTATGCACTCCTGAAGGACTTGTGTGTGCGACGACGCGTGAAGACGCTGCACCTCGTTGTCGGCGAGTCGGACGGAGAGCAGGCAGCCCGCGGAATGCACCGCACGATCCAGGCTGTCGCGTCGTCCTTCCTACGCGTCTCCGTGCAATACGCAGGTCACCTGCCACGAGTGTCCAACGCCTGGCGCCCCACGCGCGCCAGCATCGATGAAATCAACTCAAAGCTGCTCCGACAATCAACGGAGATGAGGCGGGTCGCGACCATACTCTCCGCGCAGTCAGCTACCGAGACCGCAAGCCAGGGAGGTACACTCTAATGTCTGCTCAAACAATGCCCACAGGGACTGGTCGCAAAACGAGGACGAAGAGGTACAAGGAGTGCGCGCAACCATCTAACGCGCCTGTCCTAAAAGCCCACCGACGAGAGTTGGTAGAGACTTACTCGCCGCTCCTTCGTCGGGTCGCACGGCGGATCTTCCGTCGCCTGCCGCCAGGCGCGGACGGGGTTGAGGAGGAAGACCTGATCTCGGCCGGCGTGCTCGGCCTCTTCGAAGCCGACCTCAAGTTCGACCCTCAAGCCGGGTATGCCTTCGACGCCTTCGCTGAGTTCCGCGTTAAGGGTGCGATGCTCGATGAGCTGCGCCGACGAGACTTCTTCCCGCGGCGGCTTCGACTGAAAGCCAATAAGCTCCGGAAGGCGACCGAGTGTCTCGAGCAACGTCACGGCCGCGATCCGACAGACGACGAGTTGGCGAAGGAGCTGCTCCTGACCTCGGCCGAGCTCGTGAAACTGCGCGATGACTGCGCGCCCTACCGATACGTAGACTCGCAAGATGCCGCACTGTCACTGGAAGCGAAAACGCCCACGCCTCACACGGTGGTTGAAACCCGCGCCACCTATGACCACCTCGCGTCGTGTATCAAGCAGCTTCCAGAGCGAGAGCAGTACGTGCTCGACATGTACTACAACCACGAACTGACGCTCCGGGAGATTGCCGAAGCGCTCGAGCTGACCGTTGGCCGCATTAGCCAAATCAAGACCGCGGCCGTTGGTCGACTGCGAACCCTAATGGAGCCCTCATGAGCGAAGGAATGTATGTGGCTCTCTCCGGGTCGATCGCTCGTCAGAGCCAGCTCGACATTGTCAGTAACAACCTCGCGAACATCAACTCGACAGGCTACCGTGCACAACGAGCGGTCTTCGCCGAGGCGCTCAACGAGGCGGGCAGCCCGACGCCCTCCGTGCGCACGTCGGAAGTAGCGCTGGACATGACACCTGGTCCTCTCACGCAGACGTCAAACCCACTTGACCTCGGCATCTCCGGCGACGGGTGGTTCCGCGTGGCGCTGCCGACGGGTGGCGAGGCCATCACACGAGGCGGCTCGTTCGTCTTGTCTCCCGAAGGCACCGTGACGACCCAGCAAGGCTACGACCTGCTCGACGTCGCCGGCAACCCGGTGCAGGTCAGCGAGCACGACGGCCGTGTCACTGTCGAAGAAGATGGTACGCTGTGGACAGAGTATGGAGGTGAGCAGACGCTGTCGATCGTCGTCCCGCAAGATCCGACACAACTTCAGCCGATTGGTGGAGGCCTTGTCGCCACCCCCGCTGAAAACCTGATGCCGTCTGAGTCGCCGAGTGTATCGCAAGGCTACCTCGAGCAATCGAACGCGTCGCCTATGCGCGGAATGACCGAGATGATCACGCTGCAGCGGTACTTCGAGACCATGCAAAATCTCATTCAGAGCCACCATGACCTCGACAAGCGCGCTATCGCGGCCGTTGGGTCTGTCCGCTAGAGTCGCTTAGATCGGCCAGTCAAACGAATTACGCAAACAAGGGGGAGAGGATGTTCCGAGCACTGTACACAGCAGCGAGCGGCATGGACGCGCAACAGCGCAACATTGACGTCACGGCGAACAACATCGCTAACGTCAACACGACCGGCT
Organism: Bradymonadia bacterium; assembly: GCA_047610025.1. GTDB lineage: Bacteria > Myxococcota_A > Bradymonadia > REDH01 > REDH01 > JBLFZA01. Next base: position 7,743 of record JBLFZA010000041.1, read on the forward strand.
TCAAGGCCTCGCGCGCGGAGTTTCAGGAGCTCCTCTATCAGCAGGTTCGCGCACCTGGCGCTCCGCAGGACGGGGGCGCGCCCGTCGGCATCGAGATTGGACTCGGCGTCCGCACCGCTGCGACAAACAAGAGCTTCGAACAGGGCACGTTGGAGTCTACGGAGAACCCGCTCGACCTCGCGATCGAGGGGAGCGGCTTCTTCCAGGTTCGTCGCGAGTCAGGCGAAGAGGCCTACACTCGGGCCGGTGTCTTCCAGGTCAATGCTTACGGGCGAGTGGTGAACCAAGACGGCCACGAGCTGAGCCCGGGCATTACCGTTCCTCCGGACACGACGGCCATCAACATTAGCCGCGACGGTCGCGTCGCTGCCATGCTCCCCGACGGCGGCGGCGAAGTGGAGCTTGGGCGAATCGAGCTTCACCAGTTCACGAACCCGGCGGGGCTGCAGAGCCTCGGTCGGAATTTGTTCAGCCAAACAGCAGCGAGCGGCGACGCAATGCCTTCTACCCCAGGGGAGAACGGAGTGGGCGAGCTCAGCCAGGGCTTCCTCGAGGGCTCGAACGTGAAGGTCGTCGAAGAGATGATCGATATGATCGTCTCTCAACGTGCCTACGAGATCAACTCGAAGGTGATTCAGACGGCGGACGAGATGATGCGTTCCGCAACCAACTTGCGATAGGCAACCCGATGTCCACCAAGCACTCAAAATCAGTCGGCCAGGCACTGGCGCCATCCCTGGCTCGAGCTCTCGCTTCAGCCGCCTGCCTCTGCGCAGCGTTGCTGCTGCCCGCCCACGCGTCCGCGACAAGCGACCGCGAGGCTGCGCTCGAGACGGCGATCTACGACTCTCTGCCTTGGCCGGACGCCGAGGTCGAGGTCGAGGATTTGCGCGTCACAGGCGAATGGCCCAGCGGCGAACTCACGTGGGACGTGCCACCCTTACGCAGCATCGGGTCGCGCGCTCGCTTCCGTGTGTTTGGCGAGCGAGGGGGCGAAGCGTGGGTAAGTGCGCAGGTGTCCGTGCTAGTACCTGTTTGGATCGTGGACGCCCCAGTGACCCGCGGCGAGCGGGTAGGACCGCGTGCGAGCGTCGCGCTCCGCGAAGCACGATCGCTGCCGACAGACGCCCGCTTTGCCGACGAACCGCTTCGGGATGAGGTCGCTCGGATGTCACTCGCTCCCGGAGACCTTGTCCGCGCTGCTGCGGTCGAACAGCCGCTCGTGATTGAGCGCCAACAGCTTGTACGTCTTACTGTGCGTAGAGGTGCGGTGACGGTGGAGGCCAGCGGCATCGCAATGGAGTCAGGTCGCAGAGGCGACGTCATCCGCGTTCGGCCGACAACGTCGGACAACGTGCTCAGCGCCGTCGTGCGCAGCAACGGCTGGGTGGAGGTGCCATGATACGGCTACCCGTCTACTTGTTTGCCTTGGCACTCTTCGTTGGATGTTCATCGGGCCCCAATCAGATTGCCGCTTATGAGCCTCGCGTGCGCGACTATCAGCTTCCGATGGAGGTCGGTGGGCTGACGCGCTCGCCCGAAGAGGGCTCGCTCTGGTCAGGCCCAGACGACGTCAACTACCTCTACACCGATCACCGCGCGATTCGCATCGGCGACCTGCTCACGGTGCGGGTCGAGGAATTCGCCAATGCTCAGCGGAACGCCTCGACACAAGTCAGCCGCGACAGCGAACTCAACGCTCAAATCACGGCATTTCTAGGCGTCATGGAAGGCCTCCAGTCCGTCCTGCCGGCGGGCGCTGATCCGACAGAAATGCTAGGCGCTCAGTCGGGTTCTAGCTTCTCAGGAGGCGGCGGCACGAATCGTTCAGAGCAGCTGCAGGCCACGGTGCAAGTGATGGTTCGCCAGGTCCTGCCCAACGGCAACCTGTTCGTCGAAGGCCACCGCGTCATCCTCGTGAACAACGAAGAACACCACTTCTACGTCAGCGGCGTGGCTCGTCCGAGTGACATCGACGAAGCGAACGCGATCGCGTCATCGCGACTAGCGGACGCAGAGATTGAATTCACGGGCCGGGGAGTGCTCACCGACTCGCAACGCCAAGGCGGCGCGCAGCGCCTGTTCAACCGACTCTGGCCCTTCTGAGGCCAGTCACGAGTCTCGCTCCACCTGAACGTCACCGCGCTCCAGCGCTAAGAGTCCCATGAACGCATTCCGACCGCTCGATACTTTGCTCCGCCGAGGCCTACCCGTGGTGCTCGCCGGTGCCGTCCTGGCCGGGCTCGTCGCTCCTCCGCGGGCCGCCAATGCGGTCCGGGTGAAGGACATCGCGTACGTCAACGGCGTGCGTAGCAATCAACTTCTCGGATACGGACTCGTGGTTGGACTTGCGGGTACCGGCGACACCGGAAACGCCCAGTTCACCGTTCAGTCCACGGTCTCCATGCTGAGTCGTATGGGCATCCGTGTGGATCCGTCGTCGGTGCAGACACGCAACGTCGCCGCCGTCATGGTCACGGCGGAGCTCCCGCCTTTCGCCCGCTCCGGCCAGAACGTCGACGTCGTGGTTTCCAGCCTGGGCAACGCACGGAGCCTGCAGGGCGGCACACTATTGCTGACGCCTCTTCGAGCTGCTGACGGCGAGGTGTACGCCGTGGGACAGGGCCCGCTCACTGTGGGCGGCTACACCGTCGACGGGGGATCGGGCACTTCGTCGCAGTCTGGATTTACGAACGTCGGGCGCGTTCCGAGCGGAGCGATCGTCGAACAGAGCATCACAACGAGTTTCGGCGAGGGGGAGGAGATCCGCCTCAACCTACACGACCCTGACTTCACGACCGCCGTTAACGTTGCGCGTGAAATCGGGGCACTCTTCGCCACCGAAGCCGACGCGGTGGAGCCCACCGAGGGACCGTCACCGTACGTCGGAATCGCGAGCGCCGTCGACGCCTCGACCATTGTCGTTCAGATCCCTGAACCCTTCCGGAACGCCGTTCCACAGTTCGTCTCCATCATTGAACGGGTGGAGGTCGAAACGGACACCGTCGCGCGTGTCATTGTAAATGAACGAACGGGAACGGTCGTACTCGGTGGGAACGTTCGGCTCAGCGAAGTCGCGGTGGCGCATGGGTCGCTCAGCGTCCGCGTCGACACCACCTTCACGACCTCTCAGCCTTCTCCGTTCGGCGAAGGAGACACCCAGGTGGTTCCGAACGCGGACCTGCAGGTGCAGGAGGAAGACGTTACGCTGCGGCTTGTTGGGCCGGCGGCGAGCATCGAAGATGTCATCTCAGCGCTCAATGCAGTCGGGACCACCCCGCGCGACTTGATCGCCATTCTCGACGCCATCAATTCGGCTGGCGCCCTTCACGCAGACCTCGTCATTCAATAACGCTATGACTATCGGAAGCACATCGGCCATTTCTGCGTCGTCGTCCCTTGCTGTTCTACAGCAAGATCCAAACACGAGCCGCGAGCAGCAGCTCCGTGACGCGGCGACAGCTTTTGAGTCCATCTTCCTGCAACAGGTGTTTTCCGAGATGCGGAAATCTGCCCAGATGCTGGGAGGCTCGAACGACATGGGTGGTCAGTTCTACGACAGTATGCTGGATCAGGCCGTGGCCGAGTCAGCGGCCGAGAACGACGGGTTTGGCATACGAGACGTACTCTTACGCTCGTGGGGACTCGAGCCCGAGAACAACCGGCAGCGAGCAGCCCGGCAGTACGCTGAGCGGGCTTCCGAGCTTGATGGGTCCAGCATCGCGATGCCTAGCGCAGAAGCGCTTCCGCTCTCAACTCGACCGAGTCCGGCCGCTGCGACGGATTCACTACCACGCTCGCCTCTACCGGCGATCGCTGGGCCCAGCGCCGCACAAGCCGCAGTCGCCCTACCCTCGTCGAGTACAGATGCCCTCGGCCAGTGGAACGCGCCAGTGAGTGCAGAAGCGGCGCAGCCCGAGGGATACGATCCGACGCGTGAGCTCCGCGGGACACGACTGTTTACGGCACCAGAACAGCAGGTCCAGACGAGCGCCGGCGGACGCGTAACCGGGGTCTTCTACGAAGCCGCTCACGGTCCGTCCGTAGAGGTCGAACACGAAGGCGGCTGGGTCACACGGTACGGAGGGCTTGAAGGCGTGCGCGTCAATGTCGGTGACCGAGTGGAAGCGGGAGACACGCTCGGCCGCGTGAGCGGTGAGAACGACGCTCCGTACGTTCACTTCGAGGTCCGTCGCGGCAATATACAGTTCAGCCCGAGGGCTGTGGTCCCCGCCCTCCAGGTGACGGATGAGTAGAGGACGTGAGTTGTGGCAGCGCCTGGACGGCGCAAACTACCGCGCCTTCGTAACCGTTCGGGCCGGAGGCGTTGATATCGGCGTCGGCCGTCTCCACGATCAAGACAATCGGGTGCTCAGCGTCGCCTTCGATGCGGGCCCTGCGTCACTCCCGATCGGACGGGACGTCGTGCTGGTTCTCTCCCCATACCGCGGGGATGACACCTTCCTCTTGAACGCGACCGTGCGAACGAGGCTGGATGAACAACGGGGCAGCACGTACGGATTTCGTGTTGCCACGATCGCGGAGTTGAACGCGTTGGCGACGTTCCTGCGCGGAACATCCAATCGACGGCGCGCCTACCGCGCGCTGCCGCCAGCGAACGTCGACGATCGTGCGATTTTGATCGCTCGGGTCCGTGGAGAGACCTTGGAGCGTCCCGCTCGCGTCTTAGACATCTCGCCTAGCGGGGCGGGCGTCTTCGTGATGCGGAGCGTTGAGGAGGAGCTTGCGCCGTCCCGGGAGCTCTTCGTTCAGCTCCCGTTCCACGAGCGCAATGAGCCCATTCGGGTGCACGCCGTCATCCGGTATCGGTACTGGGTGCGCGACGGCGTCCGCTACGGCCTCGCATTCGACAAGGAGGCCGACCAGACCTTCGAGGCCCAACAGGACCGCATCGCCCGCCACGTCGCCCGCTGGCAGCGCGAAGGGTTGACGAACATCCATCGTCGCATCGAGCTCGCCTAATCTATGACGAACCACGGGAGTGCTAACGTAGAGGGTAACATGCTAAACGTCGGTTAACGTCGTGCCGATGCTCCTCTTGAGGCGGGACACCGTCACCTCTTCAATTCTGCAGGAGAACTTCGATGAGCGACACTAAGCGACTAGGCGCGATGAGCCTCGATGCCGTGCGCGGACCGAGCAGCATCAAAAAGCACAATGATGATAGCCCGCGCGCCTCACTGGCCGCACCGAGCCAAGCGAGCAGAGCCACCGTTGGAGACCGAGTCGACATCGGAGCGGCCAAGGAGCTCAAGCAGTTGACCGCACTCGTCACGAGCGAGAACGACGCTGCGCTGCAAACCATCAAAGAACAACTCGACGACGGCAGCTATAGTGTCGACCATGACAAGCTCGCCGAGCGAATGAACGACGAACTGCAAAAAGGCTAGGACTGAGGGTGTAGGCAGACGCCAAATCTGGCGGCTCTCCACACCGAGGAACATCCGATGATGCTGGGCGCGCCATACACTGCGCGCGCTACAGCTCAGACGAACCACGTGACCGGGGGGTACGTGACAGATACACTTGCGCAATCTAGCAACCAAAGTGAGCCAGGGCCAACGCCGTTTGATGCGTTACTCGCGGTAGCGGCCGAACAGGAAGCCGCGCTCAACGAGCTCATCTCCCTTCTGCAGCAAGAGCGGGAGCACATCGCAATGTTCGATGTCACCGGGCTGCTCGAAGTGACCCAAGCCAAGCAGGTTCACGTAAGCCGCTGGGGGACCCGTCGCGTTCTGCTGAAGAACCGAGCACTGGACGCATGGATTCGGCTCGGCAACCGCCAGTCAGCGTTCCCGTCGGAGACACCGGACTGCCTGCGCTTTGTCGGCGCCGATGCGGGGTCGAGCTCCGAGAAGCTCTGCGCTGCGGCGAGTCGTCTCGAAGCGCTACTCGATGTCTCGCGTGAACTGCATCACGCCAATCAAAGGCACGCCACGCAAACGAAGGGCTGGCTCAGCTCGACCATTGAACAACTTCGCGGGCCTGAATCCGGCCCTTACGGTAACAGCATACGTAAGATCACGAACCTCCGGGGGGTCGCATGATTACAGGTCTTTACCAATCGGCTGGCGCCGGTGCTGGTTCGTTTTTGACGCACCAGAATCGTGTCGCGCTGATCCAACAAAACGTCGCGAATGCGTCTACACCGGGCTATCGGCGGCAACGAGCCGATTTGCAGACACTGTCCGGTAGCGTGGGTGTCGCCGGCCTCGCAGGGGTGTCGCTCGGAAGCGCGCGCAGCATCTCTTCCCCGCTGACCGACACGCAGCTCGTGCATCAGCTCGGAGCTTTTGGGTACGCAAACGCAAAGGCCGAAGCCGGCGCGGTCGCGGAGGCGTTCTTCGATCCGATTGATGGCGTTGACCTAAGCGGCAAAGCCACCGAGTTTTTCAGCGCGCTGCGCGGCTTAAGCTCGAATCCGGCCGGACAACCAGAGAGGCGAGAGGCGTTGTCTCGCGCCGACGGCCTCGCGACAGCCTTCCGCCGCACTGCTGGCTCCCTCACCGATGCCCAGACCGACATCCGAGCACAAATCGGGACCCGAGTTGAGCAAGCAAACAACACTCTCAAACGAGTCGCAGACCTCGACCAGGCGGCACTGGAAGCACGCCGCTCTGGCCAGCCCGACGCCGAACTTGTCGATGAACGCGATCGCCTGGTCGGAGAGCTCGCGGAGACGCTACAGCTCCGTGTCGCGACGACGGACGACGGCACCCTGCACCTCGCCGCCTCCGGCGGACTGGCACTCGTCGAAAGCGGGCGCGCACGCTCGCTCGTGGTAACGGAGACGGCCGGTGACGTCTCCATCGCTCTCGACAGCGGCGTCGGGTCGCCACAAAATCTCAACTCGACAGGCGGCGCGCTCGGCGGGCTCGTCGACACACACAACACCGTCATCGGTGAGCAGCTGGCAACGCTCGATCAGCTCGCGTTCGACTTCGCGACCGAGATGAACACCCTACACTCAGCAGGCGTCGGCACCGACGGCGCTGGCGGACGCGCGCTCTTCGACATCGGCGCAACACAGGCCGGATCCGCCGCGACCATCGCGCTATCGTCCGACGTCGCCGGACAGCCCAGCGCCTTTGCCGCGGCCACCTCCGCAGCGGACCTGCCCGGTGGCAGCGATCTGCTTCAGACCATGATTGCGGTAGAAGAGCAGACGCTCTCGAACGGAGAAACGTTTGCGAGCGGACTCATCGGCGTAGCGCAGGAGGTCGGCACAGCCGTTCGAACGTCGCTCGACGACGCGGCAGCCGCACAAATCGCGGTCGGCCAGCTGGAGATCTTGCAGTCACAGGTGAGCGGAGTCTCTCTGGAAGAAGAATTGCTGTCCCTCGAGTCGGCGCAACGAGCCTACGAAGCATCACTGCGTGTCTTTGAAGCGACAAACGACATGCTGGACCTCGCACTCTCGCTCGGAGCCTAGCCATGAGAATCTCTGAATCGATGAGACGATCTGCCTTGCAGTCGCAACTTGGGAAGCTTCAGGCTCAACAGGCCAAAGCGACTACTGAAGTCGCGACGGGTCGGGATGTCACTCGCTTCTCGGATGCCCCGATGCGTGCAGGCGACGCGAAACGTCTAGACGCGACGTTGGCGCGACAAGAGTCGTTCCGTAGAGCCGGCGAAAGACTTGAGACCGAGCTTCAGCTGGCAGACGGCGCTCTCTCATCGGCAACGGATGCGCTGACTCGAGCGAGCGAGCTCGCATCACAGATCGGCAGTGGCTCGCGCCCAGATGCCGCATTCGATGGCGCGCTCGTTGAAGTACAAGAGCTCCGCGAAGCCCTAGTGTCTGCCGCAAACACCAAGCTTGGCGAGCGCTACATCTTTGCCGGCGTGAACGATCGTAGCGCCGCGTTCGCCGCGGATGGCACGTACCAAGGGTCCAACACTGCGCGAACACAGCGCGTGCAATCGGATACCGACGTGCCGAGCTGGACTGGCGACGACGCGTTTGGCGCTGGAGCGTCGAGCGTCTTCGCCGCGCTCGATGCGCTAGAGGCGGCGATCGTCTCGCGGGACTCCACTGCGGTTTTGGCCGCCGGCGACAGAGTCTCCGAAGCGAACAGCACCGTTGTAAGGGCCCGCGAAGAGAGCGGCTATCGAATCAACACGATCACCGAAGCGCGACGCTTCGGCGAGGTCTTGGCGGAGCAGGCACAGCAGGGCCGGTCCGACGCCGTCGACTCGGATATCGCCGACTCTATCTCTCGGCTTGAGCGAGCGCGTGTCGGGCTAGAATACACGGTGGGCGTCGCACGTTCACTCGATGGACTTGCGCTGCTTCGCCGCCTTGGATGAGCGGCTCTTCGGAGCGGCGTCCGAACAGCAGGGCAGCGGAATCCGAACGGGCTACGCGCTAGGCTGGGACAGCGACTCCCGCTTCGCGGTACTCGCGCAGGCGGTTACGGATTGTGCGCAGACTCAGCCCAAGCACTTCGGCCGTTCGTGTTCGATTGCCGTCGCATCGCTCGAGCGTTCGCAAGATGACGCGGCGCCGGATGTCGTCAAAGGGCTCAACACCAGGGCGCACGATCAACACGTCTGCGGAGTCCATGTCAGCGCTGGCATCCTGAGCGGTCTCTGTCGAGTCGAGCATGATGTGCTCCACGCGAACGACGTCCGATGTGCCAACCAAAATGGCCGCACGCTCCATGATGTTCACCAGCTCGCGCACATTTCCGGGGAACCCGTATCCATCGAGCTTGAGAAGGGCGGCTTCATCGACTCCACGAATAGACTTGTTCAGCGACTTGGCGGCGCGCGCCAGCAAAGACTTTGCGAGCGGACGGATGTCGCCGGAGCGCGCGCGCAGCGCGTCAATGCGAAGCGGAAACACGTTGAGCCGATAATACAAGTCGAGCCTGAAGCTGCCTTCATCGATGGCCTCCTTCAAGTTTCGGTTGGTAGTTGCGACGATGCGAATGTCCAGATTCACAGGGTCGGTACCACCGACTCGGTAGAGCACACGTTCTTGTAGGACTCGCAGCAGCTTCGCCTGCATCTCGGGCGAGATCTCACTCACTTCATCCAAAAGCAGGGTGCCGCCCTTTGCGCGCTCGAAGACACCGAGGTGCTTTCGCACCGCACCGCTGAAGGCGCCGCGCTCATGTCCGAAGAGCTCGCTCTCCAGTAGCGACGGCGGCAGAGCCGCGCAGTTGATCGCAACGAAGGGGCCCGACGCACGCTCAGAGTGCGTGTGGATATGCCGTGCGACGACTTCTTTGCCCGCCCCCGATTCACCATGAATGAGAACTGTCGACGGCGTAGACGCGACACTCTCGGCCAAGGCGAGGAGCCGCGCCATTGAGGGGTCCCCGAACACGACTTCGTGCATCTCGCCTGCAGTCGGCAGTGCGTGAACTGTCTCTAACTGACCTATTTCGTAAGCGACTGCCATGTGAGTATCCCCCCGGATCACGGCGGCGAAACAAGAGTTCGCCAATCAACAAGTGCAACAGACTATCCGCTTCATTCTCTGCGGTGGCGGCTCTGGCCGTGGACCAAGCTGCTCGCCGAGAAGGCGACCCTGGGGTGACACTGTTCCAGTGTATGTGCGTTCAACACAGTTCCCCTTAGGCACAATTACCCTAGAGGGGCAGAGTCTGCCACGCAACGAATTCCTAGGGTGTTTTTGCACCCCCACGATCTTCTTGCCCAGCTGTGTAAGCAAGCATGCCACAACAAGGCACACCCGCATACTTATGGCCAAAACTCAGACACTTAGCTACCTCACCGCACGATCACCCACGACAGACCGCAGCGCGTCGCGAACCAAGAGATCCGTCAACTCATCTCCAAACACAGGGAGCTCTAACTCTGCCGTCCGCAGCCGCGCGCTCACCGATTCCACAAGACCACGATCTCCCGCTTCTCGCGCACAGTGAAGAACAGCAAACAACGACACCGAATCCGACGCGGTGACCGCTCGTTCTGCGCACGTTGTTTGGTCCGCTAGGCCCCTCTCCCGCAACAGCGCACTCACTCGAATCGTCTCCGGTGCTGCCGGAGCTCGTTCGCGCAGGAACTCCACCGTCTCGATTGCTCGAAAGTTGTCGCCAGCCGCGTAGTAAGACTCCGCGAGCTGTGCCAGCAATGCATAGTTGTCGGCGGAGCCCGACGAATAGGCTGACAGGTAGAGACTAGCCGCGCGGGCTGGCATGTTCAGCGCGCCATATGCGTCGCCGAGTCTCCGACGTGAGTCGGCCGGCAAGCGCTCGACGTTCCAGTCCTCAAAACGTTCAGCATAGTACACGGACGCCAACGGCTCACCCGACTCGTGGGCCGCGCCGATCAATCGGTCAAAGAGTGCAAACCCGAACTCGCGAATCGTCACACGCGTTAACTCGGCATGTTCCGTCGAGCCTGTTGCGTTTCGTTCAGCATCGCGCAAAGCATCGAGGGCCGCGGGCAGCTCGTCGCGCAGCGCGTGTCCAAACGCGGTCGCTGTCGCAGCGGCGACCCTTGACTGCACGCCCACGCCGCTCGTCGTCAAACGACCGAGGCGTCGCGCTCCGTCCAGATTCGATACGGCGGACGCCTCATACCGAAGCACGGTAGCGACCTGGCGCTCGGCACCTGAAATGCTCGACGTGCCTTCGAGCGTCGCGAGTTCCCGCAGACTATCGTCGGCGCAGTAATCAGATATCGCGGCCGCCAGTTCAATGTTTGATGGCTCGAGCAGCGAAGATGCGCATCGCGCACCCATGAAGTGACGGCGGGGGTTCGGGACGCTTCGAAGATCACCAACAACGAGATACTTGGTTTGTAGTGGAAACGCCTGCACCACGATGGCCGTCGTCGATAGACTCGAGAAGACCATCGTTGCGCCGTCCTCGGAGACCAATAACTGATCGATCATCTGCGAGTGTTCTAGGCGGGTCGCGATCCGTTCAAGCCACTCCTCGGGGGGCGAAGGAGAGATGTCGACGGTCCCGTGGGAGCTGTCGATGGCCACCGATGCAGCGTCAACGCTTGAGGGCAGCGGCAAGATTAGCACCGAGCGGAAGAGCGCGAGCGGCTCTTGTCGCTCCTCAACGGGGCTACGCAGCCTCTCCTCAACGAGTTCAACGGCTTCGGCGGCCACATCTGCAGGTGGCGCGACGGCTTCGGGGGTATCGCTGGAGCCCTCGGGGTCGGGACGCGCTGCATCGAATGGCGGTCCTAGCCCGTCCGAGGCCACAGACGACTCGTCGAAGGGACTCTGCAGGAGGAGCACGGTCTCCGACGGTGTCTCCTGCGTATCGACCGCATCGGGCACCGCGAGGCGAAGAAGGCCGCTGTCCACCAGCGAGTCGGGAGCGGAGAGCACGTCCGCCCGAATCGGATTCGCGCTCGCTGAGCCCGCGCTAAGCACGAGCACGGCGAGCGCGATGAGCGCTAGCGCTTGAGCTGAATCGCTTCGGTGATCATCTGATCGGCTGTGGTGATGGACCGCGAGTTGGCCTGGAACCCGCGTTGCGTCGCGATCATCTTCACGAACTCGTACGTGATGTCCACGTTCGAGCCCTCGACCGCTCCGGAGACCATGGCACCACGACCGCCCGAAGACGGAGCGCCGGCGAGTGCTTCGCCGCTTTGCTGTGTGACGCGCCACAGGTTACCTCCTAGGCGATCAAGAAATTCGGGGGCTGAGACCTTTGCCAGGGCAACTTGGCCCAGCGCGATCTGCTCTCCATTAGAGAACACTCCCATCATCGTCCCATCGTCGGAAATTTCGAGCCCGCGAAGCTCACCGGCCCCATAGCCGTCCTGTGAAGCGAAGGAGACTGCGCTCTCTCCTGCGAACTGAGTCGTTCCCGTCAGGTCGAGTTCAATCGTCTGCGGCGACGTCGCGCCCGCCGGCGTCATGCTCAGCGTGAGCGGCGAGCCTGCGGTCAGCGCACCGTCTGTATCGAAGTCCAACGTTGAGGTACCAATCTCCAGCGGAGTGCCCGCCGTTCCACCAGCGCTGTCTCCACCGTCAATCATGACGTGCACTTCCCACGTGTTCTCGGCCGTCTTGACGTAGTAGGCGTCGGCGTCGATCGCGTTGCCGAGGGAGTCGTAAACGGTGGTCGACGACGCGAAGTTGCTCGAGCCGCTCGGGTCAGCCGGGTCAAACGGACCACTGATCTCGGTGCCGGCTCCCAAATTGAGCCGCATCTGTGCTTCACTCGTGGCGTTCGGTGGTGCGCTTGCGTCGCCCACCTGGATGTCTCCAAGCCGCGTCTGCGAGACGTTGCCGTTTCCATCGACGCCGTACCCCTGCAGGCGCATGCCGTCCGGCGAGGCCACGAAGCCTTCATTATCGATCGTGAATCCGCCCGATCGGGTGAGGAACGTTCCCTCCTCGCCGGGCGTATCGCTACGCACCATGAGGAAGCCGTCGCCCGCAACCGCGAGATCGAGCGCATTGCCAGTCGCCTCCAGGCTACCCTGACCGAACTGCTGCTGCGTTCCTGCCATGGAGACGCCGTCTCCGACGCCAAGCTGCGTCGATGCCATGAGGTCCTGAAAACGCGCACGGGAGGCCTTGAAACCCAGCGTGTTCACGTTCGCAATGTTGTCGCTGATCACCGACATCGCTGCGGTGTGCGCGTTCATGCCGGTCATTCCGATGTTCATCGTCTTCATCAAGCTCATCCTACCCCCTGTTCGTTGCTTGCCGTGCAAGCCGTTTTGTTTGATTGATACTGCGCGCGCTGCTGCGTCGCTAGCTGCGGACCTCAATGACGTTACCGAGCCCCACGGAGCTGTCGCCATCTAGCAACAGCATTGGCACGCCGTTCTGAAAGCTCACGCCCTGTACCGTTCTCCCCACCCGCGCGTTCGAAGTCACAGCCTCGCCGTCTGTGTCGGTCGCGGTAATCTGGAAGGAGTACAGTCCATCGGCGACCGGAGCCCCGTCGTCATCGAGGCCATCCCAGATCACCTCGTTTGTGCCCGACTGTCTCGCGCCTGCGTCAAGTCGTCGCACCACGTCACCGTTCTCATCTTTGATGAGAATCTCGACTTCGGATGCGTCACCGGCGAGCTCGAACCCAACTGGTGACACCTGGTCACCGGCGACCACGAGCTCCGGCGCGGCGACATCCACGGTCTTGCCAATGAAGGACACCATGAGCGCGCTCGTGTTCGACGCTTGGCTCATCGCGACGTTGTCTAGTCCAGCGGACATGTGTTCGAGCTGTTCGAGCCCCGCAAACTCCGCCAGCTGAGACACGAACTGCGTATTGTCCATCGGCTTGAGGGGGTCTTGATACTGCATCTGCGTCATGAGCAGCCGCATGAACTCCTCACGACCGAGGCCGTTTGTGCCGTTGGTGTTTGCCGCGCTCGTTGCGCCCGAGAAGACGCCTCCGTTTGATTCTACCTGCATGATGTCCCCTGTTAAACGATGATGTTGATGAGTCCTGTTGATGCAACTGTCTGGATGCTTTGGGTCGCAGGCGCTGCGGATGCCGAGTCACTGAGCTCGGCTCCGGACAGGGCCTCCTCCGCCGGCTGGCGCCGTTCTCCATGCTCGAAGGCGAACTCGCCCGCGTCGAGCCCAGCCCCACTCGCGATCGCGCGCACCTCATCCAGCAAACGCCGAGCGAGCGTCGGGTTGTCCCCTGGGTCGAGGATGAGTCGAGCGTTGAGGACGCCGTCCTTCACGTGTACTTCTAGCGTCGCGCGTTTGCCGCTGATGACCTCAACGTCAAAGCTCGCGACACCGCCGCCCTCCTGTACGAACACGCGCGCCTTCGGCAGCCAGTTCGACACCTCACTCGCCTTTAGAACCGGCGCGACGTGGCGCACGCCCGATGCGCTTGCCGCCATCTCTGCTCCTGGAGCAGCCTGCAACATGCCGTGACTCACTCCGCTCGGCCTGCTGTCGTTCAGCGATGGCCCTCGCGGCTCGTTCATCAGCACGCGCGGCCCCGAGGCGAGCGCGGAGGCAACGGCCAGGGCGAGTCCCCGCTTGTCTTCCCCGACGAGTTGCTGCGTTTCCGGGTCGGTCGCTCGCTGCTTGGATGCCTTCGACGCCATCGCTCGGCTACGCGACTGATCCGCCGACTCAGACGTGACCAATTCGACACGTCGCGACCCGTTTGCCTGGCGACGTGACTGAGCCAGCGGCTTCGTCGGGCCTACGACCGTCGACGCCACCAACACGGCGCCGTCGTCGGGCGTCTTGGTCAGCCCAGCGGCTTGTGCACCAAGCTCCGCGCGGGCGCGGTGTATCGCAGCGACTTCGCCCTCGGGGCGCATCGCGCTCTCCGAGGCC
>JBLFZA010000042.1:0-21503 GCA_047610025.1 Bradymonadia bacterium
CGCTCGCCACACTGCAGTCCGTGCGCGCCGCGGCGTCTCCGTTTCAAGCCTTGGGTGAATGCGCAGCGCGCGGTTGGCAGGCGACAACGCCGCAGGTAGCGGCCGCGGGGCCGCCGAGCTTCGAGGTTATCGGGGGCGACGAGCCGACGGGCGACGAGCCGGCTGCTTCAAATTCGGCACCGCCAGGGGTGGCGTTCGAGTCAATCGGCGAGCCACCTGCTCTCGACATGCCTCATGTGCGCGACGAGGGCACCTTCGCGCTCACGATCGACAGCCTGGGCAGCGAGCCGGAACGCTCGACCGCTCTGCTCCGTCAGGTCTTGTCGCCCACGACGCTGCCCGATGATCTGTTGGCTCCTGTCGAGCTTGGGTCCGGCCTTCGGGCGCGCGACGTGCGGCGTATCATGGTGGCCGTTGGCGTTGGGACTGACGCGACGTTCACGTGGACCCCGGCCCCTTAACGCGCGCGCTCGCTCAGTCGTGCGTCAGATCAATGGTCTCACCGTTTCGATACGCTCGAGGAGCGGCGGGCTCGACCACCTCCCCTTCGATGGCGTCTGGTGCCGCACCCGCCCAGGGTGCGCGGCCAGCACCGAAGCCGAATCCCTGCACGTCCGCACCGCCAAACGACGACGCGACGAACCCTGAGCCGGCTGTGGCGACTGTGGCTTGCACTTTCTGCTTAAAGCGTTCGCGCAGCACTGCCTTCAGTGGGCTTCGCGCGGCCGGAATGAGGAGCAAGAAGCCCACCACGTCGGTCAAGACGCCCGGCGTGAGAAGCAGCGTCCCCGCGACCAGCACGGCGGCTCCGTCGAGGATTCCGTCTGTCGGCATCTCGCCGCGAGCGGCCTGCTGGTTGATTGACGCGAGCGCTCGAATGCCTTCACGCTTCGCCAGCCACGCGCCGAGCATGCCGGTGAGCAAGACGAGCGCGATCGTTGGCCCGAACCCCATCCTGCGGCTGAGCTCGATGAGCAATGTCATCTCGACGAGCGTCGTAATCGTAAACAGCAGGAAGAGGCGCGCGAACATCGTAGGCCGATTGCGGGAGGGACCAGCGCAATCGCCGGTTCGCTTCCAACATCGGCAGTCGCCGGGGGATTGCAAGCCCGAGGAGCGCAAGTCCCCCCGGGCGCTGCCCAACTCGGCCCCTACTTCGGGACGTTTTCCCAGTCGGAGAGGAACTTCGCGATGCCCGAATCCGTCAGCGGGTGCGCCGCAAGCTGCGAGATCACTTTGAAGGGGATCGTCGCGACATGTGCTCCCATCAACGCGGCGTCCACCACGTGCATCGGGCTTCGAACGGAGGCGACCAGCACCTGCGTCGTCAGGTTCGGGTAGTTCGCGTAGATCTCGACGCACTGCTCAATGAGCTGCATGCCCGTGGCGCCAATGTCGTCGAGGCGACCGACAAAGGGCGAGACGTAGGTAGCGCCAGCCTTTGCTGCGAGCAGCGCCTGTGCGGGCGAGAAGCAGAGCGTGACGTTGGTCTTGATGTCGTCATCCGTCAGCGCTTTGCAGGCCTTGAGGCCTTCCACCGTCAGCGGGAGCTTCACCACGATGTTGCGGTGCAACGACGCGAGGTGGCGACCTTCAGCGATCAAGTCTGGCGCGTTCTCGCTGACTGCTTCCGCCGAAATCGGCCCGTCGACGATCTCACAGATCTCAGCGAGCACGGTCTCGAACTTTCGACCCGACTTGGCGATCAGGCTCGGGTTGGTGGTCACGCCATCTACGACGCCCATCGCGTAGGCCTCTCGGATCTCGTCAATGTCAGCGCTGTCGATGAAGAACTTCATAGCTGTATCCGGTATGGGAGGGGAGTGCGGCGCCCGCCTACCAGAGCGACCCGAACGTGACAACGCATGCCCCCAGTCAGCGGATCTCTCATGGCTGAACGTGTTCCCATTTTCGTCGTCAGCGACTCGACCGGTAGTACGGCGGAGTCGGTGGTTCGTGCGGCACTCATCCAATTCGGCGAGCACCGCCCGATGCTGCGGATGTACCCGCGCGTGCGCACCGAGGCGGACGTGGCTCGCGTCATCGACCGCGCTGACGCATCGGGCGCGCTCTTGGTGCACACGCTAGTGAACGCCGAGCTGCGGGATCACTTCCACGGGCTCGCCAACGCACGCGGGCTGCGCTCGGTCGATCTGCTCGGCGCGCTACTGGGCACGCTCGCGGACGTGCTCGGCACTGCCCCTAAGGGCCGCCCAGGCGGACGTTTTCGCTTGGATGAGCAATATTTCGAGCGCATCGCCGCGATGGAGTTCTCGGTCAAAGCCGACGACGGCCAAGACCCGCGCCTCTGGGCGAAGGCGGACATCGTGCTTGTGGGCGTTAGCCGCACTTCAAAGACACCTGTCTCCACCTACCTCTCTCAGCAGGGCTACCGGGTCGCGAACGTGCCTGTTGTGCAGGGGATCCCGCCTGCTGCAGCCCTCACCGCGCTGCCGCCAGGCAAGGTCTTCGCGCTGACTATTGACCCGGCTCAGTTGATGGAGATTCGACAAAGTCGCCTGGCACACCTTGGCGTACATGGCGGCGGAGAATATGCAGACAGGGAGCATGTCTTCGAAGAGGTTCGCTGGGCGCTCCGCTACTACCGTCGTGAAACCACGTGGCCCACAATCGATGTGACCCACATGGCCGTCGAAGAGACGGCCGCCGAGATACTCAAGCTTCGCGGCGAGCTCCTAGAGCCCTAGCGACCGCTCGGTGCGGTCGGACTCTGATCGGATCCGCATGTCTGCCGCTCGTGCTGTTCATCGGCATCCTCGCAGCCAGCTGCGGCTCAACACTTGAGCAAGCGGAGCGGGCGCTTCAGCGGGAGGACTTCACGCGCACCGAGCGGCTGGCGTCTCTGCTCCAGCAGGACGGCGAAGCGGAGTCCGCGGCGCTGCTCCGCATTGACGCTGCGTTAGTTCAGGGGGACAGCGAGCAGGCGCGAGAAGAGCTCCGCGCGTGGCTCGGCCCCGAGGCCTCCGCGGCGATGCTTCAGCGTTCCTGGGGAGTCTCGCTCAGTGAGGGGGATGCCAGCGCGGCGGCGTCTGCATTCCGCGCGCTGATCGTGGCAGGCTTGGTGCCGGCGCGCGGGATTCCCGAAGCGCTTCATGTCGGCGTCGCCATCGCGCTCATCGCCAGCGACCCCGAGCGCGTTGCTGCGTTCTTCCGCTATGCACCTGAGGCCAACAACGAAGGCACGCGGGCAGCGCTTCAGCCTCGCGTTGATCTCGCGCTATACGCCATGCTTCGTACCAGTCAGCCACACAACTCTCTTCGGAACATCGCCGCCTGGGAGCGGGTGCTCGGGACAAACAACCTGCTCACCAAGCATCGCGTCGCAGCGATGTTGGAATCACGCGCGGGCCGAGACGGTGTGGGAGCTCTCGAAAACTTCGTAGGTGATGACAACGCTCTGCTCGATGCGCTCGCCGTCGAGTTTCGCGTTCGTGGCGCGAATCGAGCAGCCGAGTATGCGTTTGTCTTGCTCGCCACTCGGGAGCCGGAACGCGAAGTCGGTGCCCTGCTCGACGCAGCGGCGGCGGCCTACCACGCCTCTGGAGCTGAGGTCGCGCGGCAATACCTCCGTGACGCGTGGGCGGCATCGCGCCAAGACGTAAACGTGGCCGAGTCCGCGCTCACCATCGCTGACGCGCGAGACAGCGACGACTTCGTCTACGCGTTCTCGGAGCAAGCACTACAACACGTGACCTGCCGCGATGAACCTGAGGCCGTGCTGCGTATGCAAGCACGCCTAGCGCAGATCGACGTCGACGCGCTGGCTATCCCCGCTGCCGAACTGCGCTTCGAAGATATGCTGGACGACGGGTGCTCCGCGGCCGACGTCGCTCGAACGGCGGCGCTGCTCTTCGCGAACGCGAACGACCCCCGACGCTCGGAGTCGTTCTTTTGGCGTGCCTTCGAGGCCGGCGCCCGCGACGCCGAGTTGCTCACGGTCATCCTGGACATCGCTGAGAGGGAGGCGCCGCCAGAGATCGCAAACAGCATCTTGGACGCATACATCCGCTCGGCGACGTTTGCAGACTGGACAGACGCCATGTTGCGCGACCTTCAGCGCCGCTTGGCGATGTCGGCCGACCCCGCGCAGAACGCAAGGGGTCGCGAGCTGTTGAGCGCAGGGTTCGACGCGCGACCCGAAAGCGGCTACCTCGCCAACGCGCTCGCCGCCGGCGCAGAGCCCAATATGCGCGACGACGTCTTCGCGCGTTACGTGGACGCCAGCGAAGACAGGCTCTCCGCGCGCGCGAGGGTAGCGCAATGGCGCGTCAGCGGCGGCGACGTCTCGGATGGCGTGCTGGTCTACCTCGCGGCGTTGAGAGACTCACCCGGAGCCAGCGAACACGACGCCCCCTTTGTCTATCGCGGGTCAACAAGCACCCGGGAGACTGCGCAGCTGCTTCTTCTCGACGTTTGGTTGGCGCGCGACGACGCCGCGCGAGCGTTGGAGCGGGGCCTCGAGTTCGCGTCCGATAACGCGGAGCGCTTCGAGGTGCTGTGGTCGCATCGTGGTCTTCGCGGGGCGCTGTCCTCCACACAACAACTGCAGCTCACGTCGGCGGCGCTCTCAGCCGGGTGGGACGACGCGAGCGTCTACGTCGCGCGAGGCCGCGCGCTACTCGACGTTGGCCGACCCCACGAAGCGACAACGGCGTTCATCGCAGGAGTCGCCCAGGACGTCGCTCGACGCGTCGAAGTCATTGACGCCCTGATCGGCGCCCAGCTGATCCCGGCTGCATGGCGGGTCGCCGAGCAAACTCGGCCGGATGGCACGCGCTTCGACGATCAAGCCGCGCGCGTGCTCCGACACGTGATTCAGTCGCGACAAAGTTTCGGTGACTCTCTTGCACTCGGCTTGTTTGGCGGGCCACACACCCCCCGCGTACTGGCAGCGCTCAATCGACTCCAACAAATGATCAACGCGGCCGGCGTCGACTCGCTGAGCACAGCTCAGGTCGAAGAGTTCTTGGTGACGCTCAATAACGTACCATCGGAATTCAGGGACACCGACCTCCACGTCGCGCTGCTAGAGCGGTTGCTGCACATCGCAGAGCCCGTGTACTCACGAGTCGTGCTGCTGTGCCAGCTCGCCAGACTTCGAGGGTGGAGCGAGGCTGACGTCTCCGCGCTGCGTCAAGAGCTACGACGAGCAACGAGAGCCGAGCTCCAGCAGCTCCGCAACGAATCTTGGGCGCCCGACCGGCTGGAGATTTCGCACTTGATTGGTCGCGAGGTGCTGCGGCGCCCTTCCGACGACGCTCGGAGCTATGCCGTGGACGTCGGAGGGTACATCAACGAGATCACACAGGCGTACGAGGCGAACCCAACGCCGCGGGGGGCACGTGTTTTGGCAGAGTTCACGAGAGAGTTCGCGCTGGGAGACGCGCTCCTGCTCCTTCGAGACACGACGGCCAATGCGCCGCAGCTCGCGGGACGTGTGAGCCCCGAGACCGCTTGCCTGCTCAGTATGTCCGCCTACCGAGGCCTCTGGTCCACGGGAGAGGGGCTGGAGCTAGAGCCACTTGTCGCCCTCCAAGTCTCCCGTTGCCCGTCTTTCCGGTTCTCCGATGCCGTCGCTGTGCTCGGACTTCGGCATCCAAACGGAGTCCCCGCCGACACCGCGCTCGCGCTTGTCGCGCAGGCCGGCACCCAAACATGGTCGCAGGCCAGCATGACCTTCCTGCAACGCGATCACTGGGAAGCGGCAGGAGCGATGGCAGAGCGCTGGCTCGACGACTCTCCTAATGACCCAGAGGCGCTCTCCGTGATCGTGCAGACGCGCCTCGGGAACGCTGACGTCTCAGGCGCAGAGCGTGCGGCCCTCGCGCTCGTCGACCTCTCCACGCAATCCGACAGCGCGGTGCAGGACCTCGAGTTCTTCTCGCGTATGGCTGCGGACACGTTCGACAAAGCAGGCCGAACCGCATTCGCTCGTCAGCTGCTCCGACGCATCGCGCGTCACCCGTCGTCGACCGACCAAGCCCGAGCTCAATACGTCGAGCTTGCCCTACGACTTGGTGACCGCCAGCCCCTCGACGAGCTGCTCAGCGTAAACCCACGGCGTGGCACTCCGGCGATGAGCACCTTCGCAAGCCTATTGGTCAGGCAAGGCGTCACCGACGAACTGCTTCGCTGGGCGAGCGCGAACCTCGTCACGCTGAGCGCAGCGGACGCCAGCGCGGCGTGGGCAGACACCCCCTTCGTCGCCCCGTTCTACCGCGAAGAGCACCAGCCAGTCGTCGCTGCTCTCTTTCAGCGCAGTCTGAGGCTAGCGGCCGACGCACCCGAGGCTCGACTCTTCGACGCGGAACAGCTCGGCGTTTTGGGACTCGCTGCTGCTAGCGACGCCGCAAGTAGGCAGGCGAGCGCGGCGGGTAGCGTGACGCTACACTCAGTGTTGTTAGCGGAAGACGCGGACGCGTCGCGGATGGCGATCGCTTACCTGCACGGCGCCACTCCCCGCTTAGATACCGACACCGCGCTCTCGCGCCTTGTCGCGGAGTTGCTGCTGCAGCGAACACCCGCCGAGGTTGTGCAATGGCTCGATGGCCTGCTCGAAGAGGCACCCGCGCAGCTAGGCGCCACCGCGACCGCCATCCGTGACCTCCAACTACAGCTCCAACTCGCGAGCGGCACCGCAGACGCCGCCACTATTCTGCGGGCGTCGCCGGACGTGCTCGCGCGGAGTGGTCGCGTCACTGAAGCTCACAGCGCTGCAGACCCGATCTTCGACGCCGCGATGTTGCAACGAACCGGAGGGACGCGCGCCCGGCCGGTCAGTCTCGCCGACTGCGTCGCCCTTCAAGACATACACGCCATCGAGACGTGTGCGAGCAACGTAGGAGAGACCAACGTGCAGCGCGGCGACTCCATGTTCGCCGGGTTGCTTTGGCTCACGGTTCCGGACTGGCCGATACGCCTAGAGCGAGGCGCGCGAAGCTCTGCCATAGCGGGACGCGAAGGTGGAGCGATTCTCTCTCTCGGTGGGACTCGCGGCGACTGGCCGGTCGACGGGTACCTCGCGCTGTCTGATACCGTCTTTGCAGAACGACTGCTCGATGACATCTCGGCGAGCCGGTCCCCGTCTGCAGACCTCGTTTGGGTTCGCCAACAGATGCACCCGGAGATGTCGCCGGAGAGCCAACGCGTGCTGAACGAGCTGACCGAGGCGAGGGCCCCGCTGGACTTGCTGGCACGCGTCGACCGCTGGTGGAGCACCGGGAGCGATCTCTCGGAGCTGCTGTCGACGATCGGATGCGATTCCGGCGGAGTGGAGACAATGCTCCTATACTCACAAGAGCGTCAGCGCTTTGACTTCTTCGAGGAGCTCGCAACTGAGGCGTCGCGTTGCGCAAAACTCACGTGGCGTTCCCACACCGAGCGCGCACGCGTCCGCGCGGCACGAGGCGACGCCCGCTGGCTCGTATCGGCGCGCGCTGCGCTACGCGACGCCCCTGAGCCCGAGTCTATCGCCAGCTACTTGCTGGACTCGCTGCCCGCTGATCCCGCCCTGGCGGCTGGCCTGCTCGAGTTCGCGAACGAGCGACTCTTGGCGGGGGATGCTCCGGCGCGCATCTATGCCATGCGCGCGGCGGCGTTTGCATCGACCGGTGACGTCGACGCCGCGCTCGGCGCGCTGCGCCGGCTCTCAACGGCAGGCGCCCTACCCCCCGACGGCTGGATCAGGGCAATCAACGCACTCGTGCGCGCTGGGTTCTATGACGAGGCGCGGAACTCAACGCGGCACCTTGACCGGTACCGTGGAAACGCGGCATCCTACGCATCGGGCCTCTCGGGATTTTCCCGCGTAGGCTTGAGCGTCGCCGGCTTGGCGAGCGCGCCTGAGACCGCGCTGGAGTATCTCGCCGAGGAGGCTCCTGGCGTGCTGGCGGTGCCGGGAGTGTCAATGCGCGACGCGACGATTGCGAGTCTCTACGATGCCGCGGGGCAGCACGCTGTCGCGTGGGCTATCTTCGAGGCAATTCTCGCAGCAGACCCGCAGAACGCGCTCGTTCGAAACAACTACGCCTACTCGCTGGCGATATCAGGCGAGCGACTGACCGAGGCCGAGTACCACGTTCGACTCTCGCTCGTCGCAGACCGCTCAAGCCCGCGGTCATACAAGCTCGACACGCTCGCGTGGGTGCTGCACCGAGCAGGACGAGATCGCGAGGCGCTGACGTGGATACGGATGGCGATACGCGCCGCGGGGCCTTCATACACGCGAGAGAACCCGGACGCGGCGGTGTACTTCGCACACCTCGACGCGATCGAAGCAGCCGTCGCAGCTGACGCTGTCGAGTTGGGCACCGACGAGGACCGAAGACGACGCGGGCAACGGCGGCGTAGCGAGTAGCGAGTAGCGAGTAGCGACGACGGCGCGCTCCGGCCAAGCGCCACGGGCGCAGGAATCAAAACGCATGCTTGCGTCCCCGCGCAAACGGAGGGAGGCAGGCAGGTCTCGCCGCGAACGCGCAGAACTGGTCGCGCTCCGCTACGCGGCGACGCCACAACGACGACGACGAAGGCACGCGAGCAGGACCAAACAACTTGCCCAACCGGCCCCTGACATCGGCGCCAGTGACGACGAGCATCCCCGCTCGCCGCTTGGGTCCGCTATTGCGGACTCCTGACCGCCTTCTTCCGGCGAGTCGTCGCGCTCAACGGAAGTCGCGGCGTCCGCAGATGGGAGTGACGGAGGCCTGTCTTCTCTAGCCGCTTCAATATCCACAAGTGCAACACATTGGCCACGATGACACTCGGCGCTGGCACCGCAGTCTTCATCGGCTTGGCACGACTCTCCACACGTACCGAGCAGCTCACACCCTTCGTCGTCGACCGATGACTCGGTCTCAAGCGTGATGACACAGAGATAGGGGTCGCCCGTCGTGCCCGAGTTCTCGACACAGATATAGAGCGGCGAGCCACACGCCTCTGGAAGTTCGTCAATGCCCTCATTGCAGTCATTGTCGATCCCATCGCAGACCTCTGGTTGCAACAACATCTCGAAGTCATCGATCGAATCGGAGCGTGCGCCACAGCTTAGGCCACCCGGAGGCGCCACCGTCGCAATCAACGCGCGCCGATCAGCGGCCAAGACCTCAAAGCTGTTGGTGTAACAGTAGGTGAGCGTGACCTCAGCACCGACGTCGAGCGCGACGCCGAGGTCCTCGCTCTCGATCAGCGTGTCACCACCCGGGCTGTCGAGAGTGAGCGCGAACTGCGCATCATCTCCAACCGCGACATCGCCCAAGTTTGTCACGGTCAACGTGATCGCAATCGTCGAGGCGCACTCGGCTCCGAAGTACTCGTTGTGGCAAACCTCTACGCCGATATCGGCGACAGTTTGCTGTTCGTCGATGGTCACTCCGAGCTCCATAAAGTTCTCATCAACTTGCCCGTCACAGTCGTTATCGACGTCGTCACAGACTTCCGTCTCATCAGGGTTCACATCTCCGCGTGTGTCATCGCAGTCGCCGCCAACCTCGATATAGCCTCCGGGCGGCATACACCCAGAGTAGGCATTTGCTGAGTCTCCGAAACCGTCGAGGTCTATGTCGGGGAAGTGATCCTGGCCTAGCCCCTCATCGACGTCTCCGTCACAGTCGTTGTCGAGGCCATCGCAGATCTCTTCGGCGTTCGGGTAGACGCGATTGTTTGTATCGTCACAGTCCGTGTCGTCTGAGACGTAGCCGGTCGGTCTTACGCAAGCTGTGACTGTCGAGTTCGGATCACCGAAGCCGTCGAGGTCTGTATCGGCGAAGTAGATGAATCCGTCGATCGGGTTGTCGTCCACGACTCCGTCGCAGTCATTGTCGGCTCCGTCACAGACTTCGGGCGGCACCGCTCCGCACGTATCACATGCGTTGCGCACGCCCTCGTCGACGAGACCATCGCAGTCATTATCGAGATCGTCACAGACCGACTCGTCAGCTTCGAACGTAGGAGGCAACGTGCACTCCAGCTCTGCATTCTCCGTCGCTTCGCCACAAACGCCCTCACAATTGCCGATATCCTCGCAGCAAGCTGCGCCGGCTGTTTGGTGTGACATCACAAGCGGAACGCTATCGACGCCGTCACCGTTCTGGAAGGTGAGCCTGTAGAAATAGGTCGTTCCGGGCGACAGGCCCTCATCAACGACGTTTCCGCACACGGCTGTTGCTGATGCGTATCCTCGCTCGGCAAGTGACGCCGCAGGATCGCTGGGGAAATCGGAGATCACTTGGTAGTCTAGGTCCGTGGAGACGAAGGCAGAAGTTGTCGAGCGTTCGAGGCGAGCTCCGGTAAGCCCGGCAGACCAGTTCTGACGGGGATTGCACCAGTTGACCGTGATGCTCGCGGACGTCCGGTCCATGAAGCGCATATCGTAGGTCGCCTGTGGGTCATTGACGAGCGTGTATGCCGTGACCTGCTCATCGAAGTAGGATCTGAGCGTCTCCCCTCCATACAGACTCACGGCGCGCGGGCGTCTTGTTTGAGGCGTGTTGGACGTGTGCCCACTCTCCAGGCATGCCGGCAGCGGGTCGTTGCCGCTGTATCGTTGGCCTAGTGTTGACGACGACTCGGAGAGCACCGTGCACCGGACGTTGCCTTGCTCGTCAACCACTTCAAAGTAGACCTCAGGCCACGAGTCGTCAGTAAATGCCCAGGAGATCGTGTAGTTTGGCGTTGCGCCTTGGCTGATGATCGTCAGGTCATCGACGGCGAAGTCGATCGGTGGCGCCAGTCGTGGACATTGCCACAGGTTGATGTCGTAGACGACCGGCGTTTGGCCCCGAGGAGAGGCAAAGAGCGTGACGCGCACCTCGACGTACCGGCCTCCATAGCCGTTGCCGGACAAAGGCGCTGGTGTGACCTCATTTTCGGCAGACCATGATCCCCATTCGACCTCACCCCCATCACCGTCATCTCCGACCCTGACCTCGACGACAACACGGCTACCGATAGGCGTGAGGGCGTTCCACGAGACGTAGTCGAAGACGCAGCGGCCGTTTTCGTCGACGCGGCCTCCGTCTACGGTGCAATCGAATACGCGACGCCATTGCCCCTGAGGCGCGGTGAAGTTTCGAAGCTGGAAGCCCGTCATGTCCGAGTACGAGTAGGGACCGCTGCCCGTGTCGACCTCGAATCTAATGCTCCCATCATCTCGGAAGGCCTGCGCGCGGCGGCTAGTATAGCAAACGCCCCACGCGTCTCCGTCGTTGGAGATCCCGACGCCAATCGGATTACTGCAGGTCGGGTAAGAGCCCGTGAAGTCACCGCCAAACAACGGCCCACAGTAGATCGTGCACTCGCTGAGGTCCGCTGCCGCTCCGATGCTGCTGCCGTCAGGACGAAGACGATTCACCGTGCACTGTTCAACGCACTCAGCGTGCTCGGATTCACGCCATTGAGGCGGCGGCAAGCTGGGGTCGAACCGTAACATACGGTTGGTTCCAGAGGCCGCCAACCAGACAATGCCATTGCCGTCGACCGCCACGCCTCGAGTTCGATAGTCCTGAGGGTGCTGGTAGCGCTGAGTGCCGGTGAGGCTGACCTCTTGTTCAACGGCGCTCCACGTTGTGCCGTCCGGGTCCGTGTTGGCGTCTCGGGCATTCTCCCAGGTCTCGCGGTCGAGGTAGCCGAGGCCTCCGCAGGACCACTCGCCCCACCAAATGTTGCCACCGTCATCGACCGCGATGCCGTAGGGCCTGTCGCAGCCGGTTTGCTCCGCCGCCTGATGGGCGAGCGACCAGTCCGTTCTGTACAACCCGCAGAACTCGGCCGTTTCGGTATCAAAGCAGCCGATGTGATTGGGATCTGCGATCCACAGGTAGCCATTCGTATCGATCGCCATGCCGTAGGGGTTGACTCCCCGCGGCAGGTCATATCGTGCGATAATCAGGTCTCCGCGGCACTCGTCGTTTGGGAGGGCGCCCGAACAGTCGTTCCCTAGCTCCGTTGCACGGGCAATACAGAGGGTGTCACCGGGGCCACATCGGGGTGTCGCGCACTCTGGGTCGACGGTCCAATCGCCACGCGTAGAGTCGGGATCGACATCACAGTTGCGGATGTGCACCAGCTCATGTGTCCGATACAAGCCTACCCATACATCATTGTTCGCGTCGACGGCGAGGCCGCGCGGGATCGTGTTCGCGCCGAGCTCCACGGTATAGGCGACACACTCATCGCAGATGCTCAGGGGGTCGTAGTCACTGCACTCCCCGCCCTCGACCTCGACATCGCAACACACGCAATCCGTGCCGTCGCCGTGGACGCTTATGAGCTTGCTGAGCGTCCCTACTTGACCACTCCCCAGGGCACGATTTGCTACCCAAGCGTTATGGTCGAGGTCGACCGCGGTACGGCTCGCCTGAATGCCCGCGGGATAGGTCGCGACGACCTGGCCTGTGCTCGTATCGAGCCGTGTAACGGTCCGGTCCAAAGTGTTGGCGATCCACATGTCTGGGCGCGCCACCGTCGATGACGTCAGTTGCAGGCCCCCATCGTCCGTCAGACCTTCTGGCAGCCCTGTGCCATCGTCGAAGAGATCGACCTGGAGTACCGACTCACACTGACCAAACGCGATGCGGTCTTCCGGGCTGGCCGGGTAGAGTTGTCCTGTTGGGATAACCGACTCGACTTGGCTCGGGCTCGACCACAGGAGCTCAACCTGGCCGTGAAGCTGCGCCTGAGAGTACTCGACTCGGATGGCGTACATCTGTTCGTTTTGCGCTTCGAGTTCTGCGTGCACGTCCTGTAGGGCATCCCCCGCATCTTCCCATGTCTCGGCAACCAATTCATCATTGATAAAGAGACGTGCACCACCGTTTGATCGCACGGTGATGGTGTAGGTCTCATTGTAGATCGGCTCAAACTCACCCGACCACGTCACGAGGTGTCCGGGAATACTGACAACCGGCGCCGGCCCGTCCTCGTAGTCGAACTGGATCACCGGGTCGATGCGGACGAGGCGCAGCGCCGAACTAGAGACCTCCGATCCCCCATAGTACTCGCCTAACAGGCCCGTTCCCGCGCCTGGGAGTGGGGGCAGAAACAGCCGTGACTGAGGTACAATCTCTTCGAGCTGACTTGAGCTCGACCACAGCAAACGCGCACGCGCGCCGCCACGACCCTCTCGCATTTGCACGACGAGGTCGTGCCTCTTGCCCGCGACGAGCGCGACACTGGCGACGGTCTCGACGGTTCCGGAGTCCCACCGGTCGATGACCAGCTCGCCGTCGACCCAGACGCGCGCACCATTATCGTGAAACAGACGCAGGGTGTACGTCTCGCTGTATCGTGCCCTCATCTGACCCATCCAGCGCACCATGAAGTCGTCGCTAGGAAACCCAGTGGCGGGCGACGGGGAAGCGAGGCCCCAGTTGAAGTCGATTTGGTCGTCCGTGCGAATGAACTCCGCGTTGCTCTCGGTGCGATTAAACTCGAGCGACGGCGGCGAGCTCGAATTGTAGTCGAAATAATGAGCCTCTAAGCCTTGCCCGTCAGCGATTGATTGGCCTGGAGGATAGAGCTGAGAGACCGGAACGGTCTCCCTCATGATGCTCGATGATTGCCACTCCAGAACAGCGCTCGAGTTCCCCACTCCCTCTTCAAAGTCCAAGCGGATGGGATACCTCGCGCCCGCTTCCATCGGCAACGTGACCGACTGGCTACCACCGGCTACGATGTGTTGAACGTACAGCGGATCAAAGCACACCTCGGTTCGGCATTCGCTGTCCCACCCGCAGTCCGTGTCCGTGCCACAGCTGTCTGAGCCCGCGCGGGACGCGTACTCGGACGCCATCCACATGGCGAGGGTGTCGTCGGCCTCCACGTGGAACGTGACGGCTTCCGTGGTCACGGCCTGCACGGCGCCCTGCCAACGCACGCTGAAACCATCAGCCCCCATAAACGAACCATCACTCAAGTTGGGCGCGCCCGTTCCCCAGTCGAAGTCAATGACCGGATCCGTCTGCACCACGAGCCGGTTCGTGAAATCATCATTGTCGAAGTACTGACCCTCAAGACCGGTGCCTCGCCCCAACATTGCTGGCTCAAACCGCGAATCCGGCAGGGCATAAAATCCGTCTCCGTCCGGCGTACCGCTCGCGAGCGGGTGACTCCAGCGCACTTCGCATTCACTGCTGGGGTTCCACTCGGCGTCGTAGGCCTCAAGACGGAGACCCGCCACGGACCCCATCCTCAAGGTTAACGTGACAGTGTCATCAATAGGAGCGCTCGCTCCAGCCCGATCTATCGAGGCCGACGTTGACCCATCGATTGCGAGTGTCGCCGCGGCGTCGCACAAGAGCCGGAATGTATACTCACCGGGATACGGAACGAAGAAGCGACCCGTCACTCGATTGGCGAACCCATCGGAAGCACCAGCGAGAGAATCCGAGAAGTCGAACGCCAATGAATTCACGGTCGACACACTGAGCGGCGAGACGCCAGCGCGCATCGTGTCAACGCTCTCATGAATCTCTCGCCGAAGTCCCGCACCTTCTCCGTTTTGCGATAGCCACGGGGTCGGAATGGGTTGCAAGGACGCATCTACGGTTGGTGTATTGGCGTCGCGCATCAAGAGACGCGCTGTCGCCTGACCGCCATACTCTACCGCGCGCGCATACAGGCGATAGGGGCGGGCCTCGAGCGCGATTGGCGCGCCGTGCACGTATCTGGAGGCATGGCTAACGCCGACGATCAAGTCGCTGACAATCAGTTGGCCATCAAGAAACAGCTCAACACCGTCGTCTGACCACGCGCTGAACACATAGCTCCCAGCAGCATCCGGTGTCAGATAACCTGACCACTGAGCAGAGAAGTTGTCAGTCCCAAGCTCCGGTGCCGGCGAGCCTGAAGCCCAATCAAAGTCCACTGTGGGGTCAACGCGAAACACCACGAGGTCGGTGAAGTCGCTATTGTCGTAGTACGCCGCATGCAACCCTGCCGAACACGCAATACCCGTGCCGTCGTCGCACGCGAGAGCAGAGGCGGTTCTGTGAAGCGGTGACACACTATCAGCCGCTCGAGCGGCGGCGGCCTCTTGCTGTGCTGGGCCAGGCGACGATCGTTCGACCTCCGCGCAGGCGACGAGCCAAACGAGAGAGAGGGTGGCGGTGACGTAGCCGGCGGATCGAAGGAAGTGGGACTTCATGGTTCGTGCAGGCGGATGGGACGTTTCTAGAAACTCCGTGCGCGCCCAAGGGAGGGCCGCCCTACTCCATTCGAGTTCACAACGTGGGCGTCATTGTTGTTGTTCGGCCGAAAGGCGGCGGATTTCCTATGGAGGCCATCGTCACTGTAGGCCCAAAGTATGTGCCTCGCCAGGATCGAAAGACAAATGTACGGCTTGTGCCGCGTGCTATCGTTGACTTGGGGGCAGTCTCATCACTCGCGAAGCCGGCCCTCCTGGAGCGCCGGTACAAGCCCCAGCGCGCGGGTTTGAGCCTCCTCAAAGAACTCTCTGGTCTCCCCCGGTGGCGCGGGGGAGGCCAGCACCCGCGCTAACGCGGGCTTTCTGTTCAAGCTCGGTGACACCGCAGCGCGGCAACGCCGAGATCGCACCCATGTGAGCAAGAACAGACATCCAGCCCAACCTGCGCCAGCCGCGGGCACGACCGAAGCCGAGCATCCCGCCTGCGCGTTGTTGTTCATTCCCGTAGCGCTGCGCACGTCATCTGCCGCCGCAAACTCTTCCGGGGTTGCGTCATAGACTTCCTCCGCAGCAGGAGCTGTGGGACCCTCTTCAATGGCCGCCTCGATATCCGCGAGGGCGACACACTGTCCAAGGTGGCACTGAGCGTCTTCGCCGCAGTCTTCATCTGCCTGGCAGACTTCGCCACAGGTGCCGTTTGCTTCGCAGTCGCCATCGCTCTCCGCCGCCTCCGTCTCGAGCGTGATTACGCATAGGTAGGCGTCACCAGTTGAGCCGGAGTTCTCCACACATGTGAACAGAGGAGAACCACACGCCTCGGGCGACTCGTCGACCCCTTCGTTGCAGTCATTGTCGATACCGTCGCAGATTTCAGCGATTGTGCGCAGCTCCACATCGTCAAGCGTATCCGAGACTTCACCGCACGACAGACCCGCCGGCGGTCCGACAGTGGCGTAGAGGTCACGGCCATCCGCGGCGTCAACCTCGAAGTCATGCGTGAAGCAGAACGTGAGTGTCATGTCTTCGCCGCCCGAGAGCGGGGCGCCGATGGACTCCGCTGGGAAGACCACGTCTCCTCCTGCGGAGTCGATGTTCACGCGGAACTCAGCGTCCTCACTCACATCCGTTGTCCCTGTGTTGGTGATCGTGACCGTGATAGCGACCGCCGAGCCACACTCGTCTTCGGCGTAGTCGTTGTCGCATGCCGCGACACCGACATCGGTGACGGACTGGAACGCGTCGATAACGACGCCGAGTTCGATGAAGTTCTCATCGATGAATCCGTCACAGTCGTTGTCGATGTCATCGCAGATTTCCTCAGCGTTCGGGTTCACGTCACCGCGGGTATCGTCACAGTCGCCGCCATCCTCGATGTGATCTCCAGGGGGCAAACAACCGGAGTACACGTTGTCGTCGTCACCGAAGCCATCGTTGTCAGCATCGGGGTAGTAGTCGCCGCCGAGATCCTCATCGACTCCGCCATCGCAATCATTGTCTAGACCGTCGCAGACTTCCTCCGCTCCGGGATAGACGTTGTCACGAGAGTCATCACAATCCGTGTTGTCGACGACATATCCGGGCGGACGAATACACGCCGTGATGCGCTCATTCGGGTCCCCGAAGCCATCAAGGTCGGTATCCGCGTAGTAGAAGTTTCCGTCGATCGGGTTGTCGTCGACCGTCCCACTACAGTCGTTATCGAAGCCGTCGCAGGTTTCCGGGGGAACTGTTCCGCAGCTTCCGCAGGCGTTCAGCAGGCCTTCGTCAACGTCGCCATCGCAATCGTTATCGAGACCATCGCAGGTCGTCTCCGGGTCTTCGAAGGTCGGCGGCAGCGTGCACTCGAGGTCCGAGCTCTGCTCGGAGTCACCACACACGCCCACGCAGTTTCCAATCACTTCGCAACAGAGTGCTCCAGCAGTCTCATGGGCCATGACGAGTGGCACACTGTCGACGCCGTCACCGTTCTGGAAGGTCAACCGGTAGTAGTACATGGTGCCAGGCGAGAGGCCCTCGTCGAGGTGGTTGCCACACAGAGAGGTTGGCGACGCGTAACCGCGCTCGCCGATTGTCGCCGTCGCGTCGGTCGGGAAGTCGGAGATGACGGCGTAATCGAGGTCAGTCACCGAGAACGCAGGGGTCGTCGAGCGTTCGATGCTTGCGCCCGTCAGGCCCGCCGTCCAGTTCTGTCGAGGGTTGCACCAGTTCACAGTGATCGACTCGGACTCGCGACCCATGAATCGCATGTCGAAGTTCGCCTGCGGGTCGTTCACGAGGGTGTATATCGTGAGCTCTTCTCCAAGGTGTGACCTGAGAATCTCTCCCGCATAGGAGTTGACTGTCCTGGGACTCCGCGTTTGCGGAGTGTTGGACGTGAGCCCCGTTTCCAAACACGAGGGCAGGGGGTCGTTTCCGTCGTATCGTTCACCCTGGGTAATCGATGACTCGGAGAGCACCGTACAGCGCACGTTGCCGTTCTCATCGACCATCTCGAAGTACTCTTCCGGCCACGAGTCGTCGGTAAAGGCCCACGACAAGGTGTAGTTCGGCGTCGCGCCTTGGCTGATGATGGTCAACTCATCCACCGCGAAGTCCACAGGCGGCCCCAAGCGGGGGCACTGCCACAGGTCGACTCCGAACAAGATGGGTGTCTCGCCACGGGTCGATGCGAATAGCGTCACGCGGACTTCAACGTAGCGTCCTTGGTATCCGTCGCCTGAGAGCGGCGCGGGTGTCACCTCGTTCTCTGCGGACCACGGACCCCAAACAATCTGTCCGCCGGCGTCCTCGTCGCCTGCGCGGACCTCGACGACGACACGTGTGCCTTCGGGAGTGAGCGAATCCCACGACAGGTAATCGAAGACACAACGGCCACTCTCATCGACACGCCCGCCGTCTGTGGTGCAGTCGAACACTCGGCTCCACTGACCCTGCGGCGCAGTGAAGTTACGGAGCTGGAAGCCCGTCATGTCGGAGTAAGAGTACGGTCCGCTTCCGGTGTCCGCCTCGAAGCGGATGCTTCCGTCATCGCGGAAGGCCTGTGCGCGCCGGCTGCTGTAGCAGACTCCCCAAGCGTCTCCGTCATCTGAGATACCGACGCCAATGGGGTTACTGCACGTCTCGAAGGAGCCCGTGAAGTCGCCTTGCACGGCAGGGCCGCAGTAGTTGGTGCACTGGATGAGCTCGTCTCCAGCACCGATCGCGCTGCCGTCAGGTCGCCGACGATTCGTCGTGCACTCTTCGATGCATGCCGAGTGAGCGTCGGCACGCCACTGAGGTGTGGGCATACTTGGGTCGAAGCGGAGCATACGGTTTGTACCGGAGCTCGCGACCCACACGACTCCATTGCCGTCGACTGCGACACCGCGTGTCTTGTCATCATTCGGGTCTTGGAAGCGGTAAGTGCCTACATAGTTAACGACGGCTTCGACGTTGGCCCAGATGGTTCCGCTCTGGTCGCTGTTGTCCTGCCGAGCGGTCTCCCAGACCGCGCGGTCGAGGTAGCCAAGCCCACCGCATGTCCATTGTCCCCACCACACGTTGCCAGCACCGTCGAGAGAGATGCCGTAGGGTCGGTCACATCCTGTTTCTCCAGCAGCCTGGAAGCTACGCGCCCATTCTGTGCGGTAGCGTCCACAGAGTTCACCGGTTCGCGGGTCGAAGCATGCGATGTGGTCCAGGTCGGCGATCCAGATGTATCCCTCCGTATCGATTGCCATACCGTATGGGTTGATGTCGCTCGGCAGGTCGTAGCGCGCGATGATCATGTCGCCGCGGCAATCGTCGTTGGGCAGCGCCGCAGAGCAATCGTTTCCGATCTCCACCGCTCGGGCAATACACAGCGCATCTCCTGGACCGCAGCGGGGCGTCGCGCACTCTGGGTCGATCGTCCAATTGCCGGGCGTCGAGTTCGGGTCAACCTCGCAGTTGCGCACGTGGACCAACTCCTCAGTCCTGAACAATCCAACCCACACGTTGTTGTCCGCGTCTACGGCGAGCGCTCGGGGAATGGTCTCTTCTCCCAAGTCGACCGAGTAGGCCAAACACTCGTTGCAGATGCTCAGCGGGTCATAGTCGTCACAGACGCCGCCAACGACCTCGCCATCGCAACACACGCAGGGAGTACCGTCGCTGTGCACGCTGATGAGCTTGTTGATAGTGCCCATTTGATCGGAGCCCATGGCGCGGTTTGCGACCCAAGCGTTGTAGTCGAGGTCAACCGCGGTACGGCTTGCCTGGAGACCCGCTGGGTACGTGCCGAGCACCTGCCCGGTCGCGGTGTTGATCCGTGTCACCGTCTGATCGTTTGTGTTTGCGGCCCACAGGTCCGGTCGCGTCTGCACGGTTGACGTCAACTGAAGGCCACCGGTGTCCTGGAGGCCAGCCGGCAAGCCGGAGCCATCGTCGAAGGTCTCGATGGCGAGTACGGCGTCACACTGGCCAAAGGCCACGCGCTCCTCGGGGTCCGACGGGTAGAGCTGGCGAGTCGGAATCACGGACTCGACCTGACTGGGGCTCGCCCACAGGAGTTCAACTTGCCCGTCGAGTTGCGTTTGGAAGTACTCGACGCGGATGGCGTAGAGTTGCTCTTCGGTCACCTCAATGTCTGCCGAAACGTCGACAAGTATGTCGCCACTATCCGACCAGTTCTCCGCGACGAGTACATCGCCGAGGTAGAGCCGAGCGCCACCGTTCGCGCGAACCGTAATCGTGTACGTCTCGTCGTAGAGCGGCTCGAACTCGCCAGACCACGCGGCGGAGTGACCGGGGAAGCTCAATGCGGCCGCCGGACCGTCGGCGTAGTCAAAGGACATCGTCGGGTCGATTCGAATGAGTCGCAGCGCCGTCTCCGAGAGCTCTTCATCACCAAAATACTCGGCGAGTAGCCCCGTACCCGCACCGAGACGCGGGGGAAGGAACAGACGTTGCTGAGGAATCGCCTCTTCCAGTTGGCTGTTGCTGGACCACAGCAAGCGTGTACGCGCGCTGGCGGTGCGTTCATTCATTTGAAGCACGATGTCGTGCCTCTTGCCCGCAATCAGGTCGACGGTCACAACGCTCTCAGCGTTGCCGGCGTTCCAGTAATCGAGCACAAGCTCTTCATCAATCCACAGTCGAACGCCGTTGTTGTGGAACACACGGAGCGTGTACTCCTCGGTGTAGCGTGCGCGCACCTGGCCCATCCAGCGGACCATGAAGTCGTTCGCAGGGAAGCCCGTTTCCGGTGATGGAGATGCGTAGCCCCAGTTGAAATTGATGTCTGGGTCAGTACGAGTGAAGGCCGCATTGCTCGACACACGATCGAACTCCAAGCTCGGCGGGGAGGTGCTTCGGTAGTCGAAGTAGTGCGCCTCAAGACCCTGACCGTCCGAGTTGCCTCGCACGGGTCCATAGAGTTGTGCCGCGGGGATCACTTCGCGCGGCGTGCTTGTCGACGCCCATTCGAGTGACATTCGCGCGTTGCCAGTTACCTCTTCGAAGTCCATGCGTATCGGGTAGAATTGTCCTTCAACCATCGGGACCGTCACGCTCCGCGTGCCACCGTTGCTGATAATTTGGGTGTAGACGGGGTCCTGGCAAACAGCGGCTTCGCAGAGGCTGTCCCAGCCGCAGTCGGCGTCTGCGCCGCAGCTAGCGGATCCAGCGCGCGGCACGAAGTTCGATGCCATCCAGAACGACAAGTAGTTGTCCGCCTGGGTGTGGAATGTCACGTCATCGGTGACAGTCGCCTGAATCTGACCCGTCCAGCGAATGCTGAACCGGTCAGAACCGAGCACGACTCCGCTGTTGAGAATCGGCCCGGAGCTGCCCCAGTTGAAGTCGATTTGCTCGTCCGTCTGGACGCCGAGTCGGTTCGTGAAGTCTTGGTTGTCGAAGTATTGGCCTTCGATTCCTTCTCCACGGCCTAGAGTCGCTGGCTCGAAGCGGGTATCCGCGAGGCTGAAGAATCCATCAGCGTCGGGCGTTCCGCTGGCGTAGTCGTTTTGCCAGCTCACCTCGCAATCGCTGCCAGCGTTCCACGTGTCGTCGTAGACTTCGAGGCGGAATCCAGCCGAGTCGCCCATCTCAATGGCAACCGTCATCATCTCGTCGATGGGAGCCGTTGCCGCCAGACGATCGATGGTCTGAGTGTTGATGCCGTCGATGGACAAGGACGCTGCAGAGTCGCACGTGAGGCGGAACGTGTAGAGGCCCGGGTAAGGCGCGAAGAACGTCCCGGTTACACGGTTGACGAACCCGTTGGGTGCGTGATCGAGCGAGTCGGAAAAATCGAAGCTGAGCGCGTCAATCGTGGTGACATGAACCGCAGGCGCACCGCCACGCAACGCATCACCGTCTGTGT
>JBLFZA010000043.1:0-20962 GCA_047610025.1 Bradymonadia bacterium
TGCGGCTCGTCTCCCTCCGCGCTTTCGCCGTTGTAATCCCTGGTCTGACGTCGTGTTCGAACGACGACGACTGTCCGACGGACGAAAGCTGCCAACCTGATCTGAGCTGCGGTTAAGCGCCGCGACTTCTGAACGCCAACGACTGAGTACCATGCTGTTGAATACCCCCCGATACGTCGCAGCGCTCCGCGCTTGTCTCGTTACTAGCCTGGTCGCAATCGCCGGATGCGGCAGCGATAGCAGCGGCTCCGCTGCCGAGGGCGAGACTGTCGACGCGTCCGTGATCGACACCGAAGTCACCGACGACGCGCAAGCGGACACCACAGCTGAGGACGCTCTTCAGGACGCGACGCAAGAAGTCGCCGAGGACGCCGTCACCGAGGTGGACGAGGACGCCACGGAAGAAGACACCACGGCAGAAGACACCACGGCAGAAGACGCCACCGCAGAAGACACCACCGCAGAAGACACCACGGTCGACCCGGAGAACCCGCTCGGCGAGCGCTGCCTCGGCAATCCGGATGACTTCAGCTTCTTCGTCACCAGCATGGACGCGCTCTGGATACTCGCAGGATCGGAGCCGGGAGATCTCAATGGCGGCTTCGGAGGTGACTTCGGCGGACTCGCTGGAGCCGACGAGATTTGCCAGACGATCGGCGACTCCACCGGATTCGGAGCCCGCACGTGGCGCGCGTTCTTGAGCGCGACCGATGACGGGAGTGGCTCGCCGGTGCACGCGATCGAGAGAATCGGTGATGGCCCGTGGGTTGACGCGAACGGACGCGCGGTCGCTACGGGTATCGCGGGGATGCTCGCCGGCGATCGACCGGATGGTGACGTGCGCTCCACAGATGATTTACCGGACGAATGCGGAGTGCCGCTCTCCGCGTTGGGCGATTCCCACGATGTTGTGACCGCGTCGGATACGGACGGGCGACTCGCCAACACGGACCCTGCGTTCACGTGCAACGACTGGACGAGCAACGACGGTTCCGTCGGCGACGCGGCCGGTGGTCGTGGTAACGGCGTGATGTGTGGGCACTCTTTCCCCCGCGCGAGCGGTGGCGGTGGCCCCGGCGGTGGCGGTGGTGGTGGTAGCGGTGGCGCGCACTGGATTAGCGACCACACAGTGCGTGGATGCACGCCTGGAGCGAACCTGATTCAAGGACCAGCGACGGGAAACTGCATTGGCTGTTCCGGCGGCTACGGTGCGCTCTACTGTTTCGCCCTGTAGCGTCACTCCGCTACAGCGGGCACCAATCCGAGCGCGGATACGGCGCTCGCATCTCCTTTGTCACGACAGCAGGTTATGGACGCGAAGCTACTCATAGACGCGATCGTGCAGCAAACGACCGTGCTCATCGCTCACCTATCCACCGCGTCCGGCGTGCGCGCGCCGCTAGCGCACGTCGCCGACCAGGTCTTCGTCGAGATTTCGCGAGAGATCGAGGCGCAGGGGGTTAGCCGCAAGGTGGCCGCCGACATGTTCGGCATGGCGCTCCGCACCTACCAACGGAAGGTGCAGCGACTAACAGAGAGTGCGACCGAGACGCATAAGACGCTCTGGTCGGCTGTGCTGGAGTACGTGCGAGAGCACGAGTCCGTGACCCGCAGGGAGGTGCTCACACGCTTCCGCTATGACGAGTCAGAGCAAGTCGGCGCCGTGCTCAACGACCTCGTCTCCAGTGGGCTCCTCTCAAAGACGGGTCGTAGCGCGTCGACACTCTTCCGCTCGACGGCTGACGCCGACTTGAAGAAAATCAATGAAGGCGAGCGCTTGGAAGTGCTGCCTTGGTTCGTGTGGACGGCGATCTATCGCGCGGAGCAGTGCACAACGGCCGAGCTCATCGCGCAGCTGCCATTTAGCGCATCAGAGGTCACTTCTGCGCTCGAGACGCTGCTCGCTGACGGGCGCGCCGAGCACCGAGACGGCTCAGAGGGGTCGGTGCTGGTCGCCTCGTCCCTGGTCGTGCCGGTTGGCGCCACGGCTGGATGGGAGGCGGCAGTGTTCGACCACTACCAAGCTCTCTGTCAGGCGATCATGGCGAAGGTGGGTGGTGGCGCGAGTCGCTCGGACGCCAAAGACGTGGTGGGTGGAGCGACGCTCAGCTTCGATATCTACGACGACCATCCTCACCGCGACGCCGTGCTTGGGCTACTTGAGCGTGTCCGGACGGACGTAAACACGCTCTGGAGAGACGTGTCTGCTTATAACGCGGAGCATCCGGTGACGGCGGAAGAGCGCCCCGACAAACGCAAAGTCGTCTTCTACTTTGGGCAGTCTGTCGGGCCCGCGGACAATGATCCGCTAGACTCCAATACGCCGATCGCGCACGCTCCCGCACCATGACTACTCGCATCCTCAGCACATTCGTCTCGTCCGTTCTCGCGCTTGGGTTCATCGCCCTCGGCAGTGCAAGCTGCGAGTCAGGCGGTGGTGATGGCCCCTTGCTCGACAGCAACACAAACTGGCTGCGCGCGTGCGATTCCTCCGAGGCCTGCGGCACCGACTTCGTTTGCGAGTGCGGGGTTTGCGCTCCGGAGTGCGGCTCCAACGCGTGCGTGCCCGGCGAGGCGACCTGCGCGCTCGACGGGGTCGAGGTGCACGAGCGGCTCTGCGGGGACGACGACCTGGCGCAGATCTGCGTGCCCAATTGTGGTGTCGATGACGGCTGCACCGCTGGCAATGAGTGCATCGAAGGGCTGTGCACGCCACAGCTGGCCACGCCCGACGCAAGCACATCGGATGTCGACGCAGCGGATACAGGATTCACTGAAGATGGCGACAGCGATGGGGTGACTAGCGAGTGTCCGCCCGAGTGGGCGCTCTACTGCGGCCCTGTTTTCGGTCTGGAAGCTCACACGCTGTATCGATGTGAGGCCGGCGAGGTGACGACAGAGTCGGAGTGTGCAGAAGTCTGCCTTGGTCGGCCGACCGGCGAAGATCAGTGCGGAGAACGTTGCCCACCTGGCGAAGAACTTGTGTGCGGTGCGTCGCTCGGCGTCGACGGCGACGACCTGTACCGGTGCACCGTGCGCGGCGCGCGCTTCGAGCGGCCCTGTCCGGCTGGCTGCGAAGAGCGCGCGGGCAACGACATCTGCGCCGCTGAGTAGATACGGGTGGGTGGGAACGTTCGGCTGGTCCATCGTCGGACGGGGCGACTCGGCTTGCCAATCGGAACAGGGTTCGCTTGTTTGTGGCGATGCCGACAGCCCCTCCTCAACTCGCCAACCCCTTCTCGAACGACGCCCGCAGCGCCGCGCGCGTCGAATTGGTGCGCTGGCGTGACGAGGCTTTCTCCGCGGAGGTCGACAGCGTCGCGATAGAGGAGCCGCTCGAGATACGGCTTGGATTTTTCATTGGGGATACGCCTGCGACCAAGTCTGTTGCCGTCACGATGCGTACACCGGGCCACGACGACGAGCTCGCCGTCGGATTCCTAGTGACCGAGGGCATCGTAAA
The DNA here is from genome assembly GCA_047610025.1 of Bradymonadia bacterium. GTDB lineage: Bacteria > Myxococcota_A > Bradymonadia > REDH01 > REDH01 > JBLFZA01. The sequence goes on from JBLFZA010000043.1 coordinate 3,464, forward strand.
CCGGCGCGACGAGCTTGTGCGGGTGTCTCGCTGCGCAGGCACCCCCGAGTCTGCGGCGAACCGCGTTCGCGTCGACCTCGCGCGCGGAGCGGCGACTGAACTCAACCGCTTAGATCGGAACTTCTACACGACCAGCAGTTGTGGCGTGTGTGGCAAGGCGAGCATCGAGGCGATCTCGGTGCCTGTCTTACCCGTCGAGACGGCGTTTCGCCTGACGCAGCGTGTCCTGACATCACTTCCCGCGCGATTGCGCGAGGCGCAGCCCACCTTTGAGCAGACCGGAGGGCTCCACGCCGCCGCGCTCTTCTCGGCGACGGGCGTGCGACGAGCGCTTCGTGAGGACGTTGGGCGCCACAACGCGGTCGACAAGCTGATCGGGCGTTGCTTCCTCGACGATGCACTGCCGCTGCAGAACTACGCGCTGATGCTGAGCGGCCGAGCGAGCTTTGAGCTCATCCAGAAGGCGCTTGTCGCTGGCGTGCGCTTTATCGCCGCGGTGGGCGCGCCCTCGAGCCTCGCCGTGCAGCTGGCCAAGACTCACGACGCGACCCTCGTCGGGTTTCTGCGCGATGACCGCTACAACATCTACTGTGGTGCCGAGAGAGTCGACGCTGATGTGCACGTTTTGGAGAGCCTGTGAGATTGTCTAAAGCGACCACGCGCTGTGCGGCGCCTCCTGAGAAGCTGCGCGCATTGACGACAGCGGCGCCCCCGAACTCCGCGGGTGGTGCGGGCGCGTTTCGCGCGACGATGGCGCACATGATCGAGGAGACCGGCTTGATCCGAGGCGCGAGAGCGCTCTTGGCGGTGAATCAGGTCGATGGCTTTGACTGCCCGGGGTGCGCGTGGCCGGACCCGGCGCAGCGCACGACCTTCGAGTTCTGCGAGAACGGCGCAAAGGCAGTCGTGCATGAAGCGACGAAGAAGCGCGTCACGCCCGCGTTCTTTGCCGAGAACTCGGTGCGGGAGCTGCTGACCTGGAGCGACCGCGACCTCAACGCGGCAGGGCGCCTGACCGAGCCGATGCTGCTCGACGAAGAAGGCACGCACTACACGCCTGTTTCGTGGGACGACGCCTTCGCGTTGCTCGCTGACGAGTTGGACGGTCTCGCATCGCCCGATGAGGCGGTGTTTTACACGTCGGGGCGCACGAGCAACGAAGCAGCGTTCCTCTATCAGCTGCTTGTTCGGACGTTTGGCACCAATAACCTGCCCGATTGCTCAAACATGTGCCACGAGTCGAGTGGCATCGGTCTGACGGAGACGATCGGGATTGGGAAGGGCACCGTCACGCTTGAAGACTTCGCTCACGCGGACCTCATCATTGTCATCGGGCAGAACCCCGGCACGAATCACCCGCGGATGCTGACGACGCTGCAGGAAGCGTCGAGGCGAGGCGCACACATCGTCAGTATCAACCCGCTGCGAGAAGCGGGCATGAGCGCATTTAAGCATCCTCAGGAGCCGGCGGGCATGCTGGGCATTGAGACGCCGCTTGCGCGCACCTTCCTGCAAGTGAAGGTCAACGGCGACGTCGCGCTGCTCAACGGCGTGATGAAAGCGATGCTTGAAATTGACGACACGAGCGCTCGTTCTCGGCTTGCCCAAGGCTTCATCTCGTCACGCACAAGTGGCTTCGACGAGCTGCAGGCGCACCTTGAGTCGCTCGAGTGGTCGCCTCTCTGCGCCGCGAGTGGCCTGCCCGAAGACGAGATGCGGGCCTTCGCAGAGACGTGCCTGTACTCCGATGCGACCATCATCTGTTGGGCGATGGGCCTCACGCAGCACGAGAATGGCGTGGCGAACGTGCAGTCCGTCGTGAACCTGCTCTTGCTCGGTGGCCACTTTGGCAGGCCTGGTGCCGGAGCGTGCCCTGTGCGGGGACACAGCAACGTGCAGGGCGACCGGACCGTCGGCATCTGGGAGAGGCCGCCGGAGGCATTCTTGGACGCGCTGGAGCAGCGCTTCGACTTCTCGCCTCCGAGAGAACATGGCGTCGACGTCGCCGCGGCGATCGAGGCGATGCACGCGGGTGAGGCCAAGGTCTTCTTCGCCATGGGCGGCAACTTTCTCTCCGCGTCGCCGGATACAATGTACACCGCGGAGGCACTGGAACGCTGCCGATTGACGGCGTCTGTCGCGACCAAACTGAACCGCGGTCACCTCGTGACCGGACAGAGAGCGCTCATTTTGCCATGCCTTGGCCGCACCGAGCGAGACCTGCAGGCGGGCGGTGAGCAGTTCGTCACCGTCGAGAACTCCATGGGCTTCGTGCATGCCTCACGCGGCGGCTTCGCCCCCGCCGCCGACTCGCTGCTCTCCGAGACGGCGATCGTCGCTCGACTTGCCGAAGCGCTCGGCGTCGCGCCACAGGTTGGGTGGACAGCGATGGCGGCCGACTATGCGCTGATTAGGGACGCCATCGCCGACTGCATCCCAGGGTTCGAGGGCTACAACGCAAGGCTAAGGAAGGGCGGCTTCTACCTGCCCAACGGGCCACGCGAGGGGCACTTCACCACCGACGACGGGCTCGCGCACTTCACCGTTCATGACGCCCCCGTCTGGGAGTTGCACGACGATGAGCTCCTGATGATGACGATTCGGTCGCACGACCAATACAACACCACCATCTACTCGGAAGATGACCGTTACCGTGGCGTGTTTGGGGAGCGCCGCGTCGTGTTCATGAACGCCGACGATATGGAGTCGCGTGGGCTGTCACCGGGCGACGTCGTCGACCTGAGCTCCAGTTTCGGTGGCCGACGGCGCGAAGCGAACACCTTCGTAGTCGTGCCCTACGAGCTGCCTGCTGGCTGCTGCGCGACTTACTTCCCAGAGGCGAACCCGTTGGTGCCTGTGGACCAGCTCGCAAAGGGCAGCCGCACGCCGGCCAGTAAGTCCGTGCGCATCCGTGTGTGCTCCAAGAGTGTCGGCGTTTCAAAGGCTTAGAGCGCGAACTGCAGGTAGTAGTTCACTACCATGTTCGCGACGTATCTGCCGGGGTTTTCCCAGTCGCAGGTAATGCCTGTGGCGAGACTATCTCCGAGCAAGGAATACTGCAGACCGAGTCGTGCTCGAACGTCGGTGTGACCGGAGGAACGGCTGAAATCGTTTGTGATGTCGACGCCGACAACCGGTGTGATGAGAAAAACGACAGCGCTCGGATGTTCGAGTCGCGTGACGAACGCGCGTTGAGGGACGGGGTGTACAGCGCCAAGTCGACTCGTGAGCCTTGGACAACTTCTGCATTCGCCGCAATCGCGGCGACGTGTATTCCGACGGAACGCTTCAGTCCTAGCGCGGAGGACGCAGAGCGAGATTGAAAGCGAATGGCAAAACGCGGCGGGTACCACTCGAGGCCAAAGTGTAGTCGATACTGGCTGGCGGGTGGGCCCCCAAAAACGACCACGCCCCCGCGCCGATCAGCGCGGGGGCGTGTTGCTCACTTGCCAGAACTACTCGGTGCAGTCCGATGACTGCGCAACCACCGTGAAGACAACGCGGCGGTTGGCCGCGCGACCATCTGTTGTGCCGTTGTCGTCGATCGGAATCGTCTCACCGTAGCCAACCGCTTCAACGCGCTCTGCGGCGATGCCACGCGCGGCCAGATACTCACGCACCGATGTGGCGCGCCGCTCAGACAAGTCGAGGTTCGAGTCGTCTGAACCGCGAGAGTCTGTGTGTCCTTCGACGCGCGTCAGCGTGATGTGTGTCGCGGTCTCCAGAATCGCGGCGATTTGATCGAGAAGCTCATAGGAGCGCTCCAAGATGACGTCGCTTCCTGTGTCGAAGTACACACGCTCGGCGATGTCGATGCTGTCGCAGGTCAAGCGGACGAGACCTTCGCCTTCCTCTGGGCATCCATCGCCATCTTCGAATCCGTCGAAGTCTTCCGCATCGTTCATGCACGCGCCGAAGCCATTGGCATCGGGCTCGCCGTCGACGCGGTCAAAGAGTCCGTCACCGTCGTTGTCGACGTCTGGGCATCCGTCGGTGTCTTCGAAGCCGTCGAGGTCCTCGGCGGCATTGGCACATGCGCCTTGGCCGTTGCTATCTACAGCGCCGTCGTCGCCGTCCAGCACGCCGTCACCGTCGTTGTCGGTGTCAGGGCATCCATCGTCATCTTCGAAGCCGTCGATGTCCTCGGGCTCGTTCAGGCACGCGCCGAAACCGTTGTCGCCAACCGGGCCATCCGAACGATCGAGGATGCCGTCGAAGTCGTTGTCCATGTCCGGGCAGCCGTCGCCGTCTTCGAAGCCATCTGCGTCTTCTGGGTCGTTCATGCACTGACCGTCGGGGCCATCGTTGACGTCGAGCACGCCATCATTGTCGTTGTCTCGGTCCGGGCACCCGTCCGTATCCTCGAAGCTGTCGAAGTCTTCAGGGTCCGTGGGGCACTGGTCGTCACTGCCGATGAGCCCATCACCGTCGCCGTCTCGGTCTCCCGCAGCATGGAAGGAGACACCCGCGAATAGGCGCCAGTCTGGGGAGCCCACACCGGCGAGTAGCCCGGTGCCTACGCCCGCCTCGACCATGACCCGATCCGAGGGGCGATACCGACCACCGAGCAAGAGCTCGGCTGGCGTGTCTTCGCGGTCGAAGCCGTCCGACGCCACGCCAAGGTCCACCTTGAACTCCGGGACGAGCGAGCCTCGATCTTGCTCGCCGAGGATGACCTCGCTGGCCGCCGCGAGGGAGAGCTGATCGTTGGAGTCCACGTTGTCGAACTGTCTGTTCGGACGAATGAGGTATCCGAGCTGCGCGCCAACACGCGTGCCGCTGCTGAACACCCAATCGAAGTTGGCGCGAGGTTCGAAGCGAAGCTCGCCGCCCTGGAAGGCCTGGTCGTCGCCGGTCGGCAAACGCAAGCTCGCCGACAGCGTCAGCGCCGGGCCGGATTCGCCGAGCTCGGGGGACGTAATGAGCGCGCCGCGGAGGAAGAACCGAAGGTCTCCGATGCCAGCTCCGGAAGCCGCGTTGACCGCGGTCAGGCGAGAGGTCTCGCCTGATTGCGACAGAATGATCGGGACGTTCAATCCCACGTCGATGCGGTCGAACAGACCGATCGCGCCCATGAGATCGAGCGTGGTTTGATCAGCGACGAGCGCGAACACGCGCTCCTGATCCTCGGCAAACTCAAGAACCAAGGGGTTGTGCGCGTGCTGCAGAAACAGACCCACGTCCCACCCGAGGTGCGGGAGAACGCGCGCCTGAGCAGTAGAGATGTAGGCGGTGTCGCGAGCGGGCGGCGGGCTGAGCAGCTGCACGTCGATGCCCTCCTGCGACGAGGCAGGAGAAGGGGCAAAACAGAGAGCTGCCAGCAGCATCGCAAGAGCGGTTCTTCTTCGGCTCATGAGTACGAGTCCTCCAAGCATGGCGATCATCCAGGGCAAAATGTGTGAAAGTGTGGCGGCGACTGAACCGCTGCCGAAGAACGCGCCGCCTGCGACTTGCGTCGGCTCCGGAGGCTGTTCAACGCTATCGCGAATCCCGCTCGTATCGGTGTCCGGGTTGTTCCGGTCGGTCTCGCCCGCGTCGAGCGCGCCGTTGGCGTTCATGTCTTCTCCTGGTTCGCGATCGGGCATGACGGATGCCGGACCCTCGCAGAGCCCGCCGCACTTCTATCAGCCTCTAGAGGCAGTGTCGGATTATCGCCGTTCACTTCTGTACCGTCATTGATGCCATCGTCTTCAGAGTCGGGTGTCGGTCATTGCAAAGTGCGCAGCATGAAGTCTCGTCAGGGACAAGATGTTGGCGTCGTTCGTTCGCCCGAACTCGGCGAAACGTGATCGTGCGTGGGTGGTAGCTACGCGACACAAAGGGGTCAAAGTTTAGGTAAACGTTTGCGCACAAGTTGCCGATATCAGGAGGGAAAGGTGTTGGCGTGTGCGCTGATCCCCCACACTGTGTGTGTTGGGTTGACGCGTCGTGCGAAGTCGCTGTTTCCGCTCGCTGGAGGGCGCTTACCCCCGCCGCGTGTTGGTCGAACCATGCCCCGGCCCCCCTTGCGTCTAGCCCCACAACAAAGTGAGGTGCGGGGTGTGGCGCCCACTCTGCTGCTTGGAGTCTGTGCGCAGAACGACGGTCACCCCTTTTCCGCCTCCCGATGAGACCATGACGTTTGGAACACTCCACTCTACACGCCCAGCGAATCGGCGCTGTCGTTGCGCTCTCTCGGCTCTGATCTTCATCGGTGCGGGGTGCGCAGGCGGCGGTGCAACGGGCGCCGCTGACGCGGGCGACCGAAACGGCCGCGACGCGATCCCGTGCCTCGACGACGACAACGATGGCGCGTGTAACGAGACCGACAGGTGCCCTGGTTTTGGCGACGCGGTCGATGCGGACGGCGATGGCACGCCAGACGGCTGCGACGACTGCCCGCTCTCGCCGAGCGGAGACACGGATGCGGATGGCGTGTGCGACGACGTCGATATCTGTGCAGGCGGCAGTGACACCGCAGATGAAGACGAGGATGGGCTGCCCGATGCGTGCGACGACTGCCCACTCGACGCCGAGAATGACAGCGACCGTGATGGTCGATGCGCGGCCGACGACGTCTGCCCCGGCGGGGACGATACGCTCGATACCGATAGCGATGGCCGACCGAACGCGTGTGATGACTGCCCCCTAGACAACCCAAACGACAGCGACGGCGATGGGGTCTGCGACAGCGATGACCTCTGCGACGGCGACGACGCGGCGGACACCGACGAGGATGGCGTGTCGGACTGCGTTGACCCGTGTCCACTCGATGTGCTCGACGACGCCGACGGCGATGGTAGCTGCGACTCCGACGACCTCTGCGCCGACTTCGACGACACCATCGACTCCGACGGCGACGGCGTGCCCGATGGCTGTGACTTCTGCGGCGACGGTGCGGACACCGACGAAGACGGCGTGTGCGACACGGAAGACCCGTGCCCGTTCGACCGGCTCGACGACCGCGACGGCGATGGTGTCTGTGACTCCGACGACCTCTGCCCGGACGATCGGCTCAATGACAGCGACGGCGACTCGGTCTGCGACGGCGTGGACGTTTGCGAGGGCTTCGACGACTCGCTCGACGACGACGGAGATGGAGAGCCCAACGGCTGTGACCGCTGCGAAGGAGGTGCCGGCGGCGACGATGATGGAGACGGCATCTGCGATGGCGACGATGTGTGTGCCGGTGGCGATGACACCGTGGACGAGGATGGCGACGGCACGCCGGACGACTGCGACACTTGTCCAGGCGACGACGCGCTCGATGAAGACGACGACGGTATCTGCGACGCGCTCGACGCCTGCCCCGGCGCCGACGACGCGGGCCCTGACTCAGACGGCGACGGAATTGTGGATGCGTGCGAGCCCGCGCGCGGCAGCTACCAGTACGGCCGCGCCGAGCTGGGAGGCCTTGGACACATCGGCGGCATCGCGCTGCCTCCGGAGGGAGACTATGCGCTTCTGACAGAGCTCTTCGACGAGCTGCACGTGCTTGACGTCGCTACCGGGGTCGCGACGTCACACTCGTTTGCCGTGCCGGGGGAGTCTCGATACATCCAAGATGTGGTGTTCTCGCCGCTGGGAGACGCCGCCATTGCCGTGGGCTACGCGTTTGACGGCGTTGACTCCCGCGGCGTCATCTATCGTTGGGACGACACCGTGTGGCGGAACACCGCGGACCCGGCGCTCGCCTGGCAAGAGCTCGTCGGCTTGGCCTTCCGCGAGGTCTATGAGAGCGTGCAGTTCACGGTCACGGAGGCCTCCGAGGGAGGGGAGCCGTCCGCGGAGGTCATGGTCCTCAGTCGACGTGGACGCAGCCCCTACAACATGTGGCTCGACGCCTTGGACACATCGACAGGCGGCATGACCTTGCTCGCAAACTCCTCCACATCGATCGGCTGCCAAGACATCGCGCCCGTTCGGAACGAGTTTGGCAATCAGGGCTTCGTCATCGTCTGCGGCCTCAACGGGTATGACGGTTTTTACTACACCGAGGTCGGCGGGGTTTGGGAGCTGCGCGAAGATCTCGGCAACAACTCGCTCGGCAACTCGTCCGCGTTAGTGTCCCGACCTCAGGAGGACTACGCGCTCGCTATCTCCTGGTCGTCGGATCGGGTGCACCGCTTCCAAGATGGCCTCATGGGCAGCAACGCGGATGCCCCGTGGTTCCGCACCCGGCGGCTCGTCAGCGGCGCGTTCGACTCCGCGGGCTTTCGTGCGCTCATCATCGGAGAGTATCAGAGTATCAGTGGCTCTGAGTTCGCCGGTGTCTTCGAATACCGACACGATGAGTACAGCTGTCCCGAGCCCCTAACGGCCAACTGCGGAATCACCGAGGTGTCGATTCCGAACTTCGGAGGGGCACCCTTCGTCGCAACCAGCGGCACGTCGTTGAACGCGATCGCGTGGCGGCCCGACTGCGACGGCGGCTACATCGTCGGCGGGAAGAGCGACTTCCGCACCAACACTGGATTGGTCGTCGAGTTTCAGCTCGAGGGAGGCAGCGACTGCGGGTGGTAGGTGAACATCCAGGCGCTTCGGAGTTGGGGTGGTGAAATTGACACCCTCAGCCTTCAGGTCGACTCAAGTACCGTGCCACGCACGCGCACCGCACAATCGGCGGAGACTAAGGCGTCGCGAACACACGAAACAGACTGGAGAGAAGAATGACACGATGGCTTTGGATTGCAATGCTCGCGGCGTCGCTAGTGGCGTGCAATGACGAAACGGGTTCGAACGCCGCAGACGAGCGGGACGAAGTCGACACCGGCGCGGACGCCGTGAGTCTCGACGGTGCCGGATTAGACGACATCACCCGGCCGGATGCTGAGCAGGAAGACAGCACCGACGACGTTTCGCAGGAAGTCAGCGAAGACGCCGCGGTCCCTGATGCCGCGGTCCCTGATGCCGAGCCTGTCGATGAAGAAGACTGTTCGAATGGCCTCGATGATGACCTAGACGGCGATGTCGACTGCGACGATGCGGACTGCGCGCGTGATCGCGCCTGCCAGGGCGGCGGTGACACCGAGACCGGTCGCGCATGCGGCGACGGCGTGGACAACGACGCTGACGGTGACGTCGACTGTGACGACAGCGACTGCGCAGACGAGTTCTTCTGTCAGGATGCGGATACCGAAACCGGCCGCAACTGCATCGATGGAGAAGACAACGACGGCGACGGCGACACAGACTGTGACGACAGCGACTGTGCAGACGAGTTCTTCTGCCAAGAGACCGACGAGGAGTTCGGCCCGCTCTGCCTCGACGGCGTCGATAACGACAACGACGGCGACATCGATTGCGACGACAGCGATTGCGCAGACGAGTTCTTCTGCGAGACCCAAGATGTGGAGATTGGCCGTTTCTGCCTCGATGGTGTGGACAACGACGATGACGGCGAGATCGACTGCGATGATCCGGACTGTGAGTTCGAGGACAACTGCGTCGCGATCACCGAAGAACTCGGCCTCGAGTGCCTCGACGGCGAAGACAACGACGATGATGGCGATATCGACTGCGCGGACACCAGCTGCGCAGGCGAAGAATTCTGCGACGATGGAGAGACCGTGGAGGAAGGCGCGCTTTGCTTCGACGGCGATGACAACGACGACGACGGGGACGTCGATTGCTTCGACGATGGATGCGAGGACGAGCGCCGTTGCGCGGCCTCCGAGTTCGGGCCGCTTTGTACGGACGGCGTGGACAACGACGCCGATGGCGCGACGGACTGTGATGACGAGGACTGCTCGGACTTCTCATCCTGCGGCGTACCCGAGACGGGCGCACAATGTGTTGATGGCGTAGACAACGACGGCGACGGCGATATCGACTGCAACGACTCCGAGTGCGACGCGCTCAGCGTATGCGTAGATGTCGAGTCGGACACCTTCTGTGCCGACCGCATCGACAACGACGGCGACGGCGACGTGGATTGCGCGGATGACGAGTGCTGGGACTTCTTCCTGTGTCTCGCAGAGCGCGGCGCCGAGTGCGACGATGGCGCGGACAACGACGACGACGGAGTCGCGGACTGCGATGACCCCGACTGCGCGACCACCATCAACTGCCTGCGCGGTGGCGGCGGCGGTGGTGGTGGTGGTGGCGGTGGCGGTGGCGGAAAGGGCTAGGTCCGCGCCTCTCGTCTAGACGAGCGCAGCTGCCCGCATGCGGCTGCGGCCTCGTTGCCAACCGTCTCACGAAGTGTGGCGGAGACGCCGGCGTCTCTCAATCGCTGAGTGAAACGCTGAGCGTCGGCGAACAGAGGCGTCTCAAAGGGCATGCCGGGGACGGCGTTCCATCGAATCAACGACAGATGCGCTCGTCGGCCCTCGAGCAGGGCCGCGAGCTTTTCTGCGTCGTCATCGCGGTCGTTCACTCCACGCAGCAGCACGTACTCCACCTGGTAGGGCCGACGCACCTTGGCGGAGTATCGGTCTGCAGCGTCGAGCAGCCCAGCGGGTGTCTCCTTACGCTGCGTCGGGATGAGGGCCGCGCGAAGCTCTGGCGTCGAAGCATGCAAGGAGAGGGCGAGCGTCAGGCGCAGGCCAAGCTCACCAAGACGGTCGACCGCCGCCGCGGGCCCCACCGTGCTCACGAGAGTGTTCTTCGGCCCAATTCGCGCTTCGTCTCGCAGCACGGGCAGCGCGGCGGCGAGGTTGCGAAGATTCTGAGTGGGCTCGCCGCTGCCCATGAACACAAGTCGCTGCACGTCGCCGCGTCTGCGTAGATGTACCAACTGCTCCAGATACTCGTGGGCCGCGACGTTTCGGGTGACCTTGTCGAGACCAGAGGCGCAGAAGCGGCAGGCCATTGCGCAGCCGACCTGACTCGTCAGGCACGCGGACGGAGCGCCGCCGCGAGAGCCCGGTAAGTGAACGGTCTCGATGAGCGTGCCGTCGCCAAGTCGAATCAAGTGCTTCGTCGACCCATCAGGCGCGTCGTGTTGCTCGATGCTCTCCGACTCCAGCCAAACAAAGGCGGCTTCCAACGCGTCGATGAGTCGACGTGGCACGTTGGGAGTCTGCGTCGGGTCCGCTCCGTGCAAGAGAGCGCGTCGGAGCGCCCCTGCGTGCGTGGGGGCCTCGCCGCGCGTGCGAACCCACTCGCGGGCTTCGTCGTGGGTCAGGCTAAGAAAGGCGGGCTTCACGGTGTCCGAGACTCAGAGGAGCGAGCGTACACCTAGCGCGAAATCGCCCGACAGACCACCGATGAAGCCCGCGCTCGGGCACAGGCGAACTTCGTTGGAGTCCGAGGGTGACAGAGTCTGCGAGTTGCCGCCTTCGCGCAGTCATCCGCGGAACTAGCCGCGCTCACCGGTGTTCGGGGAGACTGCCATGAGGGTTCGTTTGCCCAGATGTGGTACGGTCCTAGCGTGGCCCCACTGCATGCCCCAGGTATCCCATGTCACCCATTTCTCGACGGGCAGCACTTCGTGCTGTCGCCAGCGCGGCTACATTCGCCGCCTGCGAAAGCGGAGCAGCCGCGGCGAAGCCGGACGCCGTCGCGGACGCGGTCGCCGACACACTGCTGCCAGACGCTCAACCGGACGCTGCAATCGTCGACGCGGCCGGTGATGCAATCGCTGAAGACACGGCTGCCGAAGTCGCGGAGGACGTCGCCGCTGATGCCCAACCCGACGCGCCGGTCGACGTCTGCGAAGACCGCACGGGCGCGCAGGTCGAGGGTCCATTCTACCCCGGCGAGCCTGTCGAGCGCATGAACATCACCGAAGACCGTGAGGGTGTCGCTTGGACGCTCGACATCGAGGTTCAGGCGCAGGGCTCGTGTGAGCCACTGGCGAACGCAGAGGTCGACGTATGGTCCGCCGACGCAGAAGGCAGCTACAGTGGATACGACGCCTTCGGCACCGTCGGCGAATCTTGGCTCCGAGGGCAGCAGATCACTAATGCCGAGGGCAAAGTCGGCTTCACGCTCGTCGTGCCAGGCGCCTACCCCGGTCGGGCGATTCACGCGCATGTGAAAGTGCGTGCCGAGGGCAGAGCGGAGCTCACCACGCAGGTCTACCTCGATGACGCCGTCGTCGCCGAAGTGTTGCGGCAACCCACGTATGCAGGAAGCTCCGCCCAGACAACGAACGGCCGAGACGGCTTCTACGCACCGGACACCTTGACCGAGACGACAGGCACAGTCGCCGAAGGCTTCGCCTCGACGATTACGGTGATCGTCTAGCTGAACGGGGTTTGCTCAGCGTTCGGATGCTGTCGTGAGAGGCCAACCTCAGCCGCTAACGCGCCGTCGCGGAACGAAGTGTAGACCGATCGCGTGGGGCGGACGTATGGCATGCGGACTCAACTCCATCAGGAACTCCCATGTCATTCAGCGTCTCCCGCAAGCCCAAGCCCCTCTCCCGTAGGTTCCGTGACGCAGCGCTTCGGCCGCTGCTCGCTGCTGCCGCGCTTCCTCTCGTGCTGGCGGCGTGCGGCGCCAGCCAGGACGCATCAGAGGAGTTGGGGGTCACGCGCGTCGTGCTCTACCAGTCGGGTGTCGCGTACCTTGAGCGGGCCGGACGCGTGACGGGAGACGAGCTGGTGATGCCGATTCGGGCGGACCAGATCAACGACATCCTCGCGACGATGGTTGTTGTCGACCGCGGCGCAGGCGGCAGCACGAGTGTCTCGCTGCCCATCGCTGACTCGGCCGCTGACCGCATGGCCGACCTCCCGCCAGAGCTGCGGAACGCCGGTGGCATGGTCGCGATTCTGTACGCGTTTCGCGGGGCAGAGGTGAACGTGCGCGCGGGTGCTCAGCGTGTTCGTGGGCGCGTCGTGGGCGTCGAACCGATCGCGGGTGTCGCGCATGTCACGATCCTGACGAACGGAAACGACCTCGTCCCGATCGCGATCGACGACATCAGTGACGTCGATTTGCAGAATGACTCATTGGCGATGGGGCTGCGCCGCAGCCTCGACCACAGCCTCTCCGAGGGCGACTGGAAGCCTACGGACGTGACGGTGCGCTTCTCGCAAGCCGGTTCACACGACATCACCTTGGCCTACGTCGTTGAGCAGCCTATCTGGAAGCCCGCCTATCGCGTGGTGGTGGAGGACGACCAGTTGCTGCTCCAAGGTTGGGCAGTGATCGACAACGTCTCCGGCGCAGACTGGAACGACGTAGAGCTGAGCCTGACCGCGGGCTCGCCCATCTCGTTCCGTTACGACTTGCACTCACCCATCTTCGTCGACCGCCCGGATATGAGCGGATACGGCGCGCCGAACGTCGCGAACCTGCGGCCGCCGACACCGGTCGAGTCGTCACGCACTCGGCGTTCAGCTGCAATGGCGCCATCGCCCACTGCCACCGGGAGAATGGGGGGCCGTGCGTATGCGGAAGATTCTGATGGCTTAGCCGATATTATGCCGCAGGCCGAGCAGCAGGAGGGCTACTACGGTGGCGTCACTTCGGGCGACATCGCCTCGTCAGGCGGTGCGTCGGCGCAAACGACAGACGTCGGCTCTCTCGTGCGCTTCGACATCCCGGGCAGGGTCACGTTGCCGGATCAGACCAGCACCATGGTGACGCTGGTCAACAGCAGCATCGATGGCGAGGACGCGTTGATTTTCCAGCCGGACTCCGCGCCAGCCAGCCACCAACACCCCTACCGCGCCCTGCTGCTCGTGAACGATACCGAGTACCCGATTCAGCGCGCACCAATCGCGATTTACACGGAAGGCACGTTTGTGGGGCAGGGCATCACGCCCTTGGTCGATAGTGGTGAGTCTGCGGTTGTGCCCTACGCGCTCGAGCAACGCTTCGACGTCACACAGCGCCAGTCGTCCGCCTCGGGAACCGTCAGCCTCACGCGCATCGACGGCGGCGTTATCCGCACCGAAGTGGAGCAGATTCAGGCGACGAACTTCGAGCTCCGAAGTGGCCTCGATACCGCCGAGCGCCTCTACCTGAAGGTCAACAGGCTCGGAGGTTGGGAGCTGCAGACCGAGTCATGGTTCGACCGCGACGATGTTCAGACAGAAGCCACCTACTACCTTATCCCGGTAGAGGTCGAAGCAGAGCAGACGATCACAGTGAGTGTGCGCCAGACGAGCGACGTGCAGTCGTCCGTCGACGTCTTCAGCCCGAACGCGAAGCGGCTCTTGCTCTCGTACAGTTCATCCCCAGGGGCACGCCCAGACATCGTCGCGCAACTTGAGCCCGTGCTTGAACTTCTTGACGAGTTGGTGACGCTAGACCGTCAGCTCGCTGAACTCCGTCGCCGTCGTACGGACGTCGACCAACGCACAAACGAGCTGCGACAGAACTTGCTCGCGCTCGGCGACAACGAGACGAACAGAGACCTTCGCCGCACGCTGACCGGGCGACTGGAAGAGCAAGACACGATGCAGGCCGAAATCGCGGGTGACTTGGTCGAGCGCAGCGAGCGTTCGTCCGTGATACGGGTGCTGGTCTCCGAGGCGATGCGAGAGATCACGCTCGAGCGTTAACGCTCAAGCGCCGGGTCACCCAAGGTCTCGAGGAACGCGATGAGCGCAGCGACTTCCTCGTCGCTCAGCTCGAGCCCGAAGGGGTGATTTGCGGGGGCGTTCGGCGCGCGCTCTTCAAAGAGCGCCACCAACGAGCGCACGCTAGCATCGTGGAACAGGTGCGGCCTCGTGGACACCCCCCACAGCGAGGGTACGCGCCACGTTCCCGTGCCGCGGTCGACGGACGTGCCTGTCCCTGACGCGCTCCCCATCGCCCCAAGCGCGACGGGCAGCCTTGGCGTGCGACCATCTCCGTGACAGCCCGCACAGTCGCGTTCGAACACCGCACGACCTTGCTCCGTCTGCGCCGTCGTCTCGTCGGCCGCGAGGGCCTCCGCGTCGAGGTGCCAGAGGTAGTAGGCGAGGGCGAACGACACCTCGCGCGGCGGACGTCGCTGCCCGCCAACCGAGTCGATGATGAGCGTGTCGACGCGCACGGCGAGCGCTAACAGGTCGTTGCGCAGCGTCGCCGCCCAGTGAAGGTGGGTCTGGTAGCGGATGGGGCGCAGGTCGCTGATTGCCACCGGATCGAACGCAGTTGGCGTGACGTCGACCCGCCCAGGCCCCCACTGCAGCAGCACGTTCGCGACGTCATCTGAGACGCCTGCTGCCAGCGTAAGACCATAGTCAAAGTCTCCCGGAGCACCGGCGACTCTTTGCCCGGTCGTCATCACCGACGAGTGGCACGTGGCACACGTCAGCGCCACGCTGATGGTTCCGTTCGTGTTTTGCGTCTCGACGAGCCCACCGAGAGTCCCTGCGGCGTCGACGAGCAGCCCGGCTGCCTGCCAAGCCTCCTCGTCTCGTATGTAGGCACCGACAGCATCGCTAGGCTGCATTGGGTACTCCGCGAATGCCCGGGCACCGAGTGCGAGCAGCGCGCCGTGGGTCCACTCGATGTCGACGTCGAACGTCGAGAAGAGCCCAGGCGCACCCGCGGCCATGACGGGGCGCACAGCGGGGTTCCACACCACGCGGGACTCCCACGATGTGTCATTCTGCCGAGGGTCGACAGCATAGAAGCTCAGGCGACGGGCCGAGTAGGAGTTCGAGGGCGCGACGACGCTGCGTTCGAGGGCAGCGCGTCGAGCGTCGCGCGAGGCTACGAACGACTCTCCTTGGACGAGCAACGACGTGTCGCTGCTGCCGTCGCCTCCGCTACATCCGAACGCTGCCAGGGCCGCGAACACCGCAACCGCGCCCCGCGAGCCTATACCTACTTGCCGGCGCACTGGGAGTACGAGCAGGACCAATGACCGACAGAGTCAGAGAACATGCAGTAGCCGCTGCCGAGCTCCGTGCAGTCACCGTCGTTCAAACAGGTGTCGTCCGGTGTGCGGCAGAAGTAGGCCACGACCCCAGAGAAGAGCCCGCATTCGCCAAAGCTCGGGCTGCACCAGCTGCCCTCTGCGCAGTCGGAGTCCGTGTTGCAGCCCCCAGAGTAGCAGACATTGTTGTCGCTCGAGTTCCCTGCGCCGCAGCCGCATACCGAGCCATCACAGTCTTCGTCGGTGAAGCAGAGGTCGTAGGTGCAGTCCCAGCCAAATCGCATCGGTGAGCACCGTCCGTTCTCCCCTTCCGTGCAGTCGGCGTCCGTGGAACAGAGCGATTCTGGTGAGCCGGGCTCGGGAAGAAACTCCGTGGGCGGTCGCTCTCGGTCACATTCGACTTCTTCGGGGCGGTGGTTGTCGGGTTCGGGCAGCGTCGTGCTCGTGTCAGCGTCGGGCCCCGCCTCGATGTTTGTGTCGCGCGTGACGTCGGCGTCTGTCTGGCTGATGTCAGCGCCACCGGCGTCCGCGTCGCTACGCGACGAGTTGCAGCCGCCCAACGGGAGGGCGCCGATGAGGAGCACGACGAGCACAGAGTAGGGTATGCGATTCATTGAAGTCACGTTCGTTCAATTTGCGGAAGGCGAATGGCGGCGTTCCAGCCCTAAGCCCTAGCGAAGGAATGCGACAAAGTCATGCGCAAGCCGGAGTTGCGGCCGGGCGCGGCCGCCCGACAATGCCAGTCGAACCCTTTACTCTAGGACAAGCGGTGGAGCGGGAAGCTCACGACGTTGCTCGGTTTCCTAGGGCGTCATCCGCTCGCACCGCGAGAATCCGAACGCCCTGGAGATTAGCGCGAGCTTCTCAGCAAACGTCAAACAGCTACGGGCACGCGCCCGAAGCGATGTTCAACGTGTAGTCTCCCGCTACGAGCACGGAGAATGTGTCGACGATGAGCCACACGGGTTGGAAGGCTTCCAAGTCCACTTCCACTTGTGATGTGGTCCCGCCACCCGATTGGTCATCGTTGCACGCAAGCTCTGATGCCTGGTCGCTGCAAACCCCTCGCACCGAGAGCACGGTGTCCATGTCTGAGCCAACGGTGTCGACGCAGTAGAGGCCGGCGCTGTCTGCGCTGAATTCCCACACCTGCTCTTCACCGCCGTCCCCCGCGCTCCGGCAGCTGGCACCGTACTGGCTGTCCTCCGCGGTGAACTCGCCGCCTTGAGCACCAATTGCCGCCGCCTGCGCAACACTGCAAGGGTCGGGGAGCGGTTCGCACGCTGGGTCGTCGTCGCAGTCCGTGTCGTCGCAGTCGCGCCAGAAGTCTCCATCGTTATCCAGCCCATCATCGCAGAGAGACTCGATGCACGCTGGGTCGTCGTCGCAGTCCGTGTCGTCGCAGTCGCGCCAGAAGTCTCCGTCGTTATCCAGCCCATCATCGCAGAGAGACTCGATGCACGCTGGGTCGTCGTCGCAGTCCGTGTCGTCGCAGTCGCGCCAGAAGTCTCCGTCGTTATCCAGCCCATCATCGCAGAGAGACTCGATGCACGCCGGGTCGTCAGCACAATCGTCATCGCGACAATCCGTCGAGAAATCGCCGTCATCGTCGACGTCATTGTCGCAAATCTCGGGGCACGCGTCGTCGCCGCGGCAGCCGAAATCCTCGCAATCGATGTCCCCATCATCATCGTCGTCGAAGCCGTTGTCGCAAAGCTCCACGCCCGGCGCCGTACAGCCTCCAGCGGTGA
>JBLFZA010000044.1:0-20954 GCA_047610025.1 Bradymonadia bacterium
ACCGCCGGACCGGCGAAGACGTTAGCAGCGATCGCGCGGCCATCCCCAGGCTGCAGATCGGTTAACCCACACACCTCCCATCCGTCCCACCAACCGTCACCGTCTGTATCGTGCGCGCCTGCCGTGTACTGCGCGCCTGCCGTGTACTCCCCCGAGCAGTTTCGTGCAGGATCCCAGCAGGTGCCCAGCACGCATCGCTCCACGAAGTCGCTGAGTCCGTCACAGTCTCGGTCCGCTGCTGCAGTACCGATGTACGCCTCCGCAGACGAAACTGCGCACTCCGGGCTGAGTACCAGCTCCGCTTCACGCACACAGGGATCCATGTCCGGCACCGGCACTGGCCCAAATCCGTCCGTCGGGTCGTGCGCGCCTGTCATGCGGCCGTGACGCACTGGTGCGGCGCAGGTTCCGCGAAAGTCGACGCCCTCAACAACGCCGTAGTCTCCGATGATCTCCAACCCATCCAACCCGTCAAACACCGAGTATCGGCAATCGTCTTCTCCGTAGGGCACGACGACTTCGAATCGATTCTCAACACAGACTTCTTCCGTGTAATAGTCGATGATTTCGTCGGGGCTACCACACAGATGTGGCGGCGTGGTCCCTTGGCGCCGGCCAATTGCCGACTGCTTCTGCCCAGCCGGAGCACCGTACGTAATCGTCCGAAACCAATGCCTATCAAACTCCGTGTCGACGATCGCACCCCCCTGCGCCTGAATCCCGAAGGGCCCATCACGCGTAACGCTCGTCTCGCCCGATGTCCTCGCTCGAAAACGGTCCGTCATCGTCCACGCCCGCGACTGCGCGTAGGGCACCCAGAACCCGCCGCAGTCGTTCGGGGCTGTCACGCGCGCGTCGATGGTATCCCCGTCAATCCAGGCCGACCACCCATCGTTCGCGGCGACGTCATCACCCGTCACCTGCGTCCAGCTGTCCGTCACGGCCGAGTAGAGTTCGAACTTCGCGCCGCAGCCATCAAGCTCGAATTCTCGGAACTGCATGCGCATCGCTAGGGCACCGGGGTCGGTGATGGTCCACTCGAGGGGTACTGGCGAGCCTTCGAGAGGCAGTCGCTCGACTTCGACATCATGGTACACCATGTGGTCCTCCACCCGGAGGATGTCTTGCCAGCCGTACATGTCGAGCGAAAGCTCCCAGCCACCGGCTCCCGACTGCACGGTTTCGCGGTCGATGACGACGGAGTACGCCTCGTTCCGCGGAACTTCGTCAAAGGTCAGCGTTACGATATTGCTGCTGTTTTCGTACACAGCACCGCTGCCGCTGCTGCTCTCGTAGACGTAGTTGCCGTCGAAGTGAATCTCGAGCGCACTCACCGGCGCGTCCGGTAAGAACACATAGGTGGGGCTCGGCAAGTACTGCTCGTGCGAGACCGCCAGCTTCCCCAGCTCGAATGGCACCTGCACGGGCCCGTCAGGTGTCTGCGCCACAACGGCAACGATCTTCAGTACGAGCATTTGCACGTCGCCCGGGAATGGCCCCACCGCGCGCCAGTCGAGGCGGATGGAGTCTGCGGTCGCGGCGCCCTTTGCCATGCGCAATGCGGGCGTTTCGGCGATATCGCTCATATTGACGCCAGCGTCCGCGACGTCAGCAGGCTCAACGCACCCCACCATGGCGCAGGTGATGCTTAGCGTGAGTAGCCAGAGGCGCAGTCGCTCATTCGTGCGTCGTGCGTCGTGCGTCGTGCGTCGTGCATCTGGACCTCCATCCTTACGTCCTCAATCTCGGTGTCCTTCAGCGATAGTCGAGTGCTCGGGCCAACGCAAGGCGGATAGAGGTCGCCGGCCGCACGTGACGCGCACCTGGACACTCCGGACCCCGCGTCACTCCGTCAACATCTTCATCGATGGACGCGGCCCCGTAGCGGCAGCGCATTGCGCCACCTACCTCGCTGCCCCGCGGGGCGAGCGGTCGGCTCCTGCCAGCGCGAGCTCGCCCCAACCCCTACGCCTCAATCCCATGCACCCCCATCGCCGCCAACACCCCAGGGTCCGCGCTCACGCGCTCATAGTACGCCTGCACGCTTGGCCACTCCGCGCGTCCGCTCGGCACAACGAACGCCACCCAGCGCAACATCGGGAACGCGAACGCATCGGCAGTCGTCAATGCCTCACCCACCATGTACGTGCGGGTGCTGAGGTGAGCTTCCAGCGTGTCGAGCCCCGATCTCACCAGCGCAGCGCCGGCCGCGCTCGTCTCGGCTTGGGCCTGCTTGTCTCGTGTGGTGGTGTAGCGTTTCGGCGCAAAGAACGCGTAGAACGCAGGGTGAAAGTCCCCCGTGAAGAAGGCGTTCCATTGGTCGACCTCGGCTTGGCCGCGATGGCTGGGGCCGCCGAGTAGATCGTCGCGCTCTGCTCGCTTGGCGAGGTAGTTCAACACGGCATTGCACTGCGTCAGCACGCCTTCGCCTTCGATGAGAAGCGCCGGCACTGCGTCGTTCGGGTTGATCGCGACGTAGTCGCCCCGTCGAGACGCATTGACCGCGTCGTGCTCAAGCCCCGTCCACAAAAGGACGATGTGAGGGGAGAGCGCGCACGTACCCGGGCGATAGTACAAGGTTAGGGGGGTCGACACAGCGCGCCTTGGTGCTAGGGGGAGATCTTGACGAGGAACAACGCGCCGCGCGCACCGATGGAGTGCGGGCGGCGTTAGAGTCACTCAGACCTTTCGAGGAGAGTCCGCATGGGCCACGTCCCCATACTAGAAGAGCTCGCGATCGTCGCTGCGCTGAGCGTATTGGTGACCGTTCTGCTGTCGAAGTTTCGGCTGCCAACCGTCGCTGGCCTGCTGGTCGCGGGCGCCATTATCGGCCCGTACGGGCTGAGCTTCATCAGCAACGTGCACGACATTGAGATGCTCGCCGAGGTTGGCGTGGTGCTCTTGTTGTTCACGATCGGGCTCGAGTTCTCGCTCTCCCGACTCAAGAACATCATGAAGCAGGTCGCGCTCGGCGGGGCGCTGCAGGTTGGCGTGACGACGGCGATCATCGCTGGCATTGCGCTCGCGTTCGGTCAGACCCCTGGCGTGTCGCTCTTCTATGGGTTCGTCTTTGCGCTCTCGAGCACAGCGATCGTGCTGCGTACCCTCGATGAACGGCAAGAGCTCGATGCGCCGCACGGGCGCTTTATCGTCGGCACGCTCATTTTCCAGGATTTGTGCGTCGTGCCGATGGTGCTCATCGTGCCCATGCTCGGTGCGGCCAGCGCTGGCCCAGGCGCGATGCAGGGCCTCGCCATCGCGCTCGTGAAGGCGGCGGGAGTCGTCGTTCTGACTGTCGGGCTCGCGCGCTACATCGTGCCCAAGGCGCTTGAGCTGGTCGACGCCAGCCGCAGCCGCGAGGTGTTCCTGCTCGCTATCCTCGGCATCTGCATTGGCACGGCCTACCTGACATCGCTCGCGGGTCTGTCATTGGCGCTCGGCGCGTTCCTCGGCGGCATGGTCGTCGCGGATACCGAGTACGGCCACCGCGCAATGGGCGACATCCTGCCGATGCGGGACGCGTTCGTGAGCTTGTTCTTCGTGGTACTCGGCATGCTCTTCGACATCCGCGTCGTCATTGAGCAGCCCTTGTTCGTGCTCGCGCTGCTGATGGGCTTCTTGGTGATCAAGGCCGGCGTGGCGACGATCGCGGCGATGGTGATGAAGTTCCCGGCGCGGGTGGCGTGGTTGGCGGGCATTGGCCTGGCGCAGTTTGGCGAGTTTGGCTTCGTGCTCGTGCGCATCGCGCAGTCGAACGATGTGGTGGACGACGCGGCCCTCGCGCCGCTCTTGGCCGCCGGTATCGCGAGCATGTTCCTGACGCCGCTGCTCGCGCGCCTCGCGCCGCACGTGACGGCCGGCGAGCGCATGCTCGCGCCGCTCGAGAAGTTGATGGGAGTGCGCGCAGTCGATGAGTGCGATCCAGAAGACGTGGCGCCCGAGGGGCACGTCGTGATCGTCGGCTATGGGCCCGCCGGGGAGATGGCCGCTCGGGCGCTGCAAGGGCTCGGTGAGTCGTTCCTCGTGCTCGAAATGAACGTCGAGAATGTGCGCAAGGGCAGGGCAGAAGGCTTCCCGCTCTACTATGGCGACGCGACGAGCGAAGAGGCGCTGCATCACGCAAAGCTCGAGACGGCCACGCTGCTCGTACTGCTGATGAACGACCCACGCGCGGCCGAACGCATCGTCGATACCGTGCGGCGCGTGAAGCCGGAGCTGCCGATCCTGATGCGCACGCGCTACCTACGGTCGCGAGAGTCGCTGATAAAGGTGGGGGCGAGCGACGTGGTCGCCGAAGAGCTCGAGGGCGGCGTTGAGGTCGTGGCGCGGCTGCTGAGGCACCTTGAGACCCCTCGGAATCAGATCGACTCCACCATTCGAGGCATCCGACGTGAGACTCAAACGAGTGTGCGGAAGGCTACCGTGCCGCGCAACACGCTGGCCGGTCACGCGGGCTTGGCCGACTTGAAGATTGAGTCGGTGCTCGTCGACGCAGGCAGCTCCGGCGAAGGCGCGTCGGCTGCTTCGCTCGACTTGCGGCAGGCCACGGGAGCGCTCATCGTGGGCGTTCGCCGAGACGACGCGCTGCTTGAGTCGTTCGACCCTCGCATGAGCTTCGTGGTGGGCGACGTGGTGTACTTTGTGGGGACGGGAGAATCGAACGCGCGGGCGCTCGCGATGTTTGGCGTGATTCGAGATGCGCACACCGTCGAGTAAGGAACGTCGCTGCCGCGGCTTAGCGGCGCAGGGAACGCCGCGGAGTAGCCGGATGGCAGCGCCTCTAAGGTCGCGCGTCGCACCCTGCCTCAAAACGAGCACAGGCCGGCGAGTGCCGGCCTGTGAGAGTGTGTCGCGCCTGCGCTAATCAGCGCTGCGTCGCGTTACGTCGGGTCGCAGGCGGAGCCCTCAGTGAGTCGCTGCCGCGAGTAGGAGAAGCCACCGCCGCCGAAGCGCGGCGCGCCTTCGTCGTCGATCAGACCGCTCTCTTCTCCTCCACTCTGCCAGAAGTCAAACTCGATGTTGAACAGCTGCCCAGTGTCGAGGACTTCCATGCAGGCGGGTTCTCCCACGATGCTCGGGGGCGTGCAGTCCGCGAATGTCGCGCCCAAGAACGGGCCTCGGGTTCTGGCGTCGGAGCATGCACCCCGTGCCCACGCCGTGCCCTCAGGGCGTCCTTCGCTATCACAACTCACGTCTCCTCCGGACTGCTCCTCCACCGCCGCGTTGAACAGCGGTCCCTCATCGGCTCTGGAGATGCACAGTCCCGCGCTCACGCAGTCCTGTTCGTCACCGAAGTTGCTCTTCGCGAACTCGACCGTCTCACACGCGCAGAAGAACGTATCGATCCCGTCACTACAGCTGGCCTCGCCGCAGGGGTTGGCGTCGCAATCGTCGATGTTCTCGCAGATTCCTTCATCGTTGGCCGCGTAGCCGGCCTCGCAGCCGCAGGTCGCTGGGCCGACGTTGTCCTCACAGGTCGAGTTTGGCCCGCAGAAGAGATCGGCAGCGCGCCGGGTGTAGCTGAAGGCTGAGCTCGAACTTACGAAGGAAGTAAACACAAAGTCGAAGCGCGCGCCGGTGTCGATGAGTTGCATACACAGCCCCGTGCCAACGACGTTACGGAAGGATCGGAATCCGTTGTCCCGTAGATCGCGGAGTGACCCAAATCGCAGGTCTCCTGCATCACAACCACCTTCCGCCCAGAGTGTGCCGACAGGGTTTTCGTCCGTCCATTGGTTCGGCTCTTCTTGCGCCGAGTTGTAGGGCGGTCCACCGCCCACTGGGCGCGTGAGACATACATCTTCGGTGATGCAGTCCGAGGTTACGACACCCTCGATCTCTTCCGAGCTGAACGCGAAGACTACGCTGTTTTCGCACAGGTCGATATCCACACACCCCTCACCGAGGTCCGCGTACCCAACGTCGCACGAGCACTCAGGGCCGAGTTCACCGCCAACGCAGTCACCGTTCGCGCCGCAGTCGAGGTCGCACGCGCCAACAAATGCGCAGCTGAGGCCGTCTCCTTCGAAGTCGTCATCGCAAATGCACGTGTCGACTTCTGCGTTGCAGAATGCAGACTCTGCGCACTCGCTGGCGGCGTCGCGGGTGTATGAGAATCCGTACCCACCTGTTCCATTGGTCGAGTTGCCTGCGACCCAAGAGTCAAAGGTGATGTCGAGCAGCTCCCCTGTCGCCTCAATCTGCGCGCACAGCGGAACACCCACGATGTCGGGCAGCCCGCCGCAACCGAAGGAGTCGCTCAGCGCAGCGAATTCGCTGGGGAGTTCGATGTCGTCGCATGCGACCTGTTGGAAGAGAACGCCTCGGGGCGAGGTGCCACTGCAACCATTGGCCTCAAACTCGCGAACGGCGTTGTAGATTGATTGTCTGTGGTCTCGCACGATGCAGACTTCGTCCGTCCAGCAGTCGCCTTCGGAACCCGGCTGGTGCACGTAGGTCACCTCGCCGGAGCAAACAGGAGTTGCAGCACATGTGGCGCCATCCCAGTGAAATCCGTCGTCGCATACGCAGAGACGACCGGCCTCGCCGAATGCGCAGTCTCCGTTGTCTCCGCAGGCGAGGTCACAGAAGCTGGCGAGGTCGCAGCGACCGTCTTCGAGCGGCTCGCTGTCGCCAGGGCAAGAGCACACAGCCGCGTCAACCGAGCTCGTGCACGTGTTGCTGTCGTCGCACGAGTCGAGAGACGAGCGGGTGTAGGTGAGCTCGAAATCCGATGGCCCCCCAAGGTCGATGCCGCCCGCAAAGCCGTACTCAAACTCGAAGTCGACGCGGATGCCATCGGCGGTTGAGAGCATGCAGTAGCGGTTGTTGAACAACGACGACAATTGGCAGCCTCCAATCTCGGCGAAGGTCAAGAACTCGGCGTTCGTCGCGTCGGCGTTCGTATCGCAGGTGCCGTTCAACCAGCGCGTGCCAACCGGAGACTGAGGCGTCTCGTCTCCGCGTTCGGTGCATCCGTCGAGGTCGATGTCTTCGTATCGCTCCGCGATTGAGTTAAAAATGGCGGCCGATGCCGCTGCCTGCTGCAAGCACACGCTCGGAGTGACGCAATCGATGAGACCCGACTCGAGCGTGACGGTCACCGTCTCCGTGCGTGCGCAGAAGTCGATTGCCACGCAGCCCTCGCGACTAGGCTCGAAGCCACGCGCGCACTCGCAGACCGGAACCGACGCGCCGGGCACGCACACTTCGTTCACTGCGCAACCTGGGTCGCAGACGATTTCGCATGTGAAGCCGTCGCCCTCGAATCCAGGCGCACACTCACAGACGAAGTCGGGCGCGAGGTTCACGCACGCCGCGTTCTCGTCGCAGGGCATTGCCTCGCACTCATCGACGTCAACGCAGGTCTCGCCTTCAAACTCCGAGCCAGCGGGGCACTCACACTCGAAGCTGCCGGGTGTGTTCACGCAGACGGCGGTTTCATCGCAGGACAGCGCGTCGAGCTCGCACTCGTTAAGATCAACACACTCACCGAGATCGGCGTCGAGCGCGAAGCCAGCCGGGCACTCGCACGCCGCCGGCAACACACCGGGTTCGCACGCCGCACCGATTGGGCAGATTCCGCTCGCAGCGCGTCGCGTGTACGCGAATCCGCCGCCGGGGCCGCCGCCCTGGAACTGATCGAAGCGGACGTCGAAGTAGAGGTCTTCAGCGATGACGTGCAGACACAGGTCCTGCCCGACGGTCCGCGACGGGCTGCACTCAACGGCGGCCAAGAAGGGAGCAAAATCTGTCGCTGCCGCGCAGCGGCCGCGCGCCCATTCAGTGCCCTCTGGGCTCGGGCTTGTCTCGCAGGTACGGTTAGCTGCGTCCTCGCTAACGCTGTTGTAGAGCGGGCCGGTGTTGCCGCGCGCGATGCAGACAGACTCAGTGATGCAGTCGACGACCGATGCGTCTCCGTTGGGGCGCGCGAAGACGACGGGCTCGTAACCGGCGCAGACGTCTTCATCGCACTCGAGGCCATCGCCAAGGAAGCCGGAGTCGCAGGCGCATTCAAAGCCCTCGACCGTGTTGGTGCAGGTCGCGTTCTCTCCACACGGCTCATCCGCGCACTCGTCGTTGTCGACGCAGATGCCGTCGAGCAGCTCTGCGCCGTCGTCGCAGAGGCACTCGAAGCCGCCGTCATTGTTTTCGCATGTGCCGAGGCCACAATCGGTTGTCTCGCATTCATCGATATCGACGCACGCGCCCTCGACGAGCTCGAAGCCTGGTTCACAGGCGATGATCGTGTCTTCTTCGACGTCCGTGGTGGCGTCTTCTTCGACGTCCGTGGTGGCGTCTTCTTCGACGTCCGTGGTGGCGTCTTCTTCGACGTCTTCTCGCACGTCGACGACATCGTCGGGTGTGTCGGTCTCGGCGACGTCCTCGGGTGTATCGATCTCGACGTCGTCTTGCACGTCTTCCGCGCCTGTGTCCGGGTCGACAATGTCGGCGCCGGGGCTGGCATCGCCGGTACCAACGTCGGCGACGGTGGTGTCCGAATCGTCGGTGTCACCGGCTTCACCTGTTCCACTTGAGCACGCGGTGGCGAAACAGCCGAAGAAGAGCACAGCGAGAAGCTGGGAGTACAAAGTAAAACGACGCACGTGCGGCCTTTGATGAGAAAACGAGTGGGCTGATACACTCGACGGTACTCGGCATTGGGGAACGTGCCAACTCTCGGTTCTGACAAATTCAGCGCAAGCGGCTCGACGAAAGCGCGCGATCTGCTCGGGGTACCGAGCGCTCAGGCCCCCGCAGGTCCCACAAAGTCGAAGCCGGCGTCCTCGACAGCGTTTCGCAGCTCGGCGAGGTCGTGCTCTCCGCTTACATGCACGAGGCCGCCTTCGAGCACGACCTCAACGGTGTTGTTCGGCAACGCCGCGAGCAGCGCCTTTTGCACGCTGCTGACGCAGCCTCCACAGCTCATGCCTTCAATCGAGTAGCTCGCATTCATTGTCGGTTCTCGCTGGGGGAGGGGGGCTGCTGCACTCTCCGTTGCAAACGCTCGTGATGCAAGCAGCTCGGGCGCGGCGCGACGCTGAGGGCACCTCCATCGCGATGTCGCGCGATCGCGTCGGGTGACTGCGCTCGCCGCGCGGACAGTCGCCCACGAATCGGTATCCTAGACGGACGGTGGGTTGGCGGAGCATACTGACGCCTCGTTGCCCCTCGCACACATCGCGCTGTCTATGCCCTTCGCTTGGCCCCTCCGTCTCCTCGCTTCCCTCACGCTCTGCTTGGCGGTCTCAGCGTGTGGAGCGCAGACCCGCACGGACGCGCTGGTGCCGACGCGGCCTGCCGACCTTCGAAGCACGCTTCAAGGGCACTGGTCGATTATCGACGCCGACGAGGCCGCGGTCGCGACGCTCGAACTCGACGGTGGCCGCTTCGTGCTCGACACGCTTGAACGACAGATGTTCGGGGATTGGGATGTGCTGGAGTTCGTGCCGAACCAAAGCACCATCGCGCTGCAGATCGATGGCTTCGAGCAAGACGGAATCCGCGAGGTCTATGGCGCGCCGGATCAATGGGTGCTCACCCTCGTCTTCGCGAACCTGAACCGTATCTTCGTCGTGCAACCCGAGGCAGGGTGGACGCGCTGGGATCGCCACGCTGCGCAATGAGTGTTGCAAGCGCTGATCCCGCGCCGCTGATTCTCGCGTCGACTTCTCGCTATCGTCGCGCCTTGCTGGAGCGGCTCGGTCACCCCTTCGACTGTATCGCGCCTGGGGTCGATGAGCGCCTCTGGAAGGGCCGCGGCCTATCTCCACGGGAGCTGGTCCGGCAGCTCGCGTTAGCCAAGGCGACGGCGGTCGCGAGTGCGCATCCTGGTGCGATCGTCATCGGGTCTGACCAGTGCGCGTCGCTCGATGGCGCAATCCTCGGTAAGCCGCACACGCGCGACAACGCCATCGCTCAGCTTGTCTTGATGGCAGGTCGCACGCATGAGCTGCTCACAGGCGTGGCTGTCATTGGGCCCGACGGCGAAGTGACCGGGCACATCGACGTGCACCGATTAACGATGCGCACGCTCGGCGTTGAGGCGATCGCGCGATACGTCGACGCGGACGAGCCCCTCGATTGCGCCGGCTCTTACAAGATTGAGGGTCGCGGTGTGGCGCTCTTTGAACGCGTTGAAGGGGACGACGGCACCGCGATCATCGGGCTGCCGCTCATGTGGGTCGCCCGCACGCTCACAGCGCTGGGCGTCGTCACTCCTTAAGCTTCGGCTGTTTCCCTACGTGGCGCTCAGTCGACCGTGGGGTCGACTTCGGCTGGCTCTGCGAGGGCGCCGTTGACACACCTTTCGATGCACTCATGCCCAATCCACGAGAGCGGACGCCCAAGGCCGTTGAGCGTGCCGAGGCAGACGTCGCGGCGCTCTTCGCAGGCGGCCCACTGTCCGGAGGCGTCTTCGCCTGCTCGTTGTGAAGTGATGGCGAGCTCGGCGGCCTCCTGAGCGCCCGCGTCTGCGCTCCTTGCGCGCCAGCTCAAGCTCAGCGCGATTAGCAGCAGGACGATCAACGCGCCGCGAATGGTCGCCGCGCGGTTCGGGACGCGGGCGCGGTCAAGTACTGACGAACGCGGCTTGATCGGGCGTTGCGGGTCGTCTGCTGACGCTTCCACATCGCTGAGGCTGGTTGCCGTCTCCGGCGTGTCGCTCACCCTTCGAGGTCGAAGAACTGGCGGCGGTAGTAGCGCAGCTCGTTGATCGACTCTTTGATGTCTTCGAGGGCCCGATGGGCGCCTTGCTTACGCGGGGCCTTCTGCACGACGGAGGGCCGCCAGCGCTTGGCGAGCTCCTTAATCGTGGAGACGTCGACGTTTCGATAGTGCGCGTAGTCGTGCAGTCGCGGCATGTACCGCGTCAGGAAACGGCGGTCTTGGTGAATCGAGTTGCCGGCGAGCGGGATATTGCGAGGTTCGCAGTATCGCCCGATGAAGGAGAGCGTCTCCTCTTCGGCCATCTCTTCGGTCACCTTGGACCGCTTCACACGCTCGGTCAGGCCGGAGCCGCCGTGATGCGTGCGGTTCCAATCGTCCATCGCGCCGAGGAGCTCATCGGACTGGTGAATCACCAGCTCGGGCCCTTCAGCGATGATGTTGAGGCGTCCATCAGTGATGATAGTGGCGATCTCGATGATGCGTTCCGCATCGGGGTCGAGCCCCGTCATCTCGAGATCCATCCAGATCAGGTAGGCGTCCTTGTCTTTCAACGCTTGAGGGGCTGTGAGGATGTCGAGGGTTCGCGCAAATACCGGAGGCGGGAGTCGAACCCGCACGTCCTAAGACAGCGGATTTTGAATCCGCCGCGTCTGCCATTCCGCCACTCCGGCGCGAGACGCGTGACCCTAGTCGCGCGCGACCGCTCTGGTCAACTGTAGATGCTCTCAATCCGCGGTCAATCAACCGGGCGCAGCCACAGGCGCGACTTGCGCGTGCGTTGTCACGCGCAAGCATGATAATGCAACGGCCCATTCCCACACGCGAAGAGAGTCGCATGAACGCGCTTCAGCCTGCCTATCTCGTCGACGCCCGTCGGACGCCCATCGGGCGCTACGGCCGATCGTTCGCCTCGGTCCGCCCCGACGATCTCGCGGCTACGGTGCTCGCCGACCTGCGTGCGCGCCACCCGGAAGCGGTCGACCAGCTCGATCAGGTCATTCTCGGCGCGACCAACCAGGCGGGAGAGGACAATCGCAACGTCGCGCGCATGGCGTCTCTGCTGGCGGGTCTCCCCTATCAGGTCCCTGGCGTGACGGTGAACCGGCTCTGCGGCTCTGGGCTCGAGGCTGTCACGGACGCCGTGATGCGCATCTGGACCGGCGACGCCGAGCTCGCCATCGCGGGCGGCGTGGAGAGCATGAGTCGCGCACCCTTCACTTACGGCAAAGCCCCGAACGCCTACGACCGCGTCGCGCCCACCGTCTATGATACGACGATCGGCTGGCGCTATCCGAACCCGAAGATGGCCGAGCGATTCCCACTGGATTCGATGGGGTTGACCGCGGAGAACGTCGCCGAGAAATGGGAAATCACCCGCGAGCAACAGGACGCCTTCGCGCTTGAGAGCCAGGTGCGCGCGTCCGCCGCCATGGATGCCGGCGCCTTCGCAGCCGAGATCGTGCCCGTGGACGTGCCCGGTCGAAAGGGCGCCATCATCCGCGTCGAGCACGATGAGTCGCCTCGCCCTGACTCGACCATGGAAGGACTCGCGAAGCTGAGCCCCGTCTTCAAGAAGGGCGGCACGGTCACCGCGGGCAACAGCTCGCCAATCAATGATGGAGCGGCCGCACTGCTGATCGCGAGTGAGGCAGCCGTCGAGCGTTACGGGTTGACACCCATGGCACGCGTTGTGTCCTTCGCGACCGCAGGCGTTCATCCGAGCCTGATGGGGGAAGGCCCGATTCCTGCGAGCCAACGTGCGTTGACGCGCGCGGGCTGGACGGTCGATGACCTCGAGCTCGTCGAGCTCAATGAGGCCTTTGGCGCGCAGTCCCTCGCGTGTATCCGCGGGTTGAATCTCGACCCGTCGATGGTGAACATTCGTGGCGGTGCGCTCGCGCTCGGCCATCCGATCGGCGCGAGCGGCGCGCGTATTCTGGTGACGCTCGCGCATGCGATGCAACAGACTGGCGCGGCACGCGGCCTCGCCGCGCTGTGTATCGGCGTGGGCCAGGGCATCGCGATGACCGTCGAGAGAGTCTAGCGCGCCGCTTGGCGGCGCACGCGCTACTTCGGCGGTGCTTCGCCGCCCGCGTACGCTCCGACCGTCACGGCAGCGCCCGCGATCGTTAGCGCGATGTCGCGATCCTCGAGTGCCTTTCGCTTTACGTAGCCAAGCGCGTGGGCGGTGCCGCCACTCTCGTAGGAGCGTGTGATGTGCCCCATGGCCTTGCCTGAGTCGTTGATGAGCTCAGCCCCCGCTTCCATGGCGGCGCCCGGCCAGCTCAAATGCATCAGGCGCTTGTTCGGGCGGCCGCGAGAGTACAGCCGCTCGATGATCTCTTGGCCAAGGTAGCAGCCCTTGTTGAGCGAGATTCCGTGCCAAAGGCCCGCCTCGAGGGGGATGGTCTTCAGCGGCACAAGGTCCACGCCGAACGCCGCGACGCCGGCGTCGATCTGCACCATTGCTAGGGCCTGCGCACCAACGCGGGACGCCTTGTTCGCGCCGACGAGCGCATCAACGTGAGCGCTCAACGCCTCTGCGCTGGCGTCCGCTGCCCAGAGCAGGCCGGTCGCGCCCGGCACGAAGGAACACGCGCCTACTCGGTAGGGAACATCATCCGCGACCGTCACCGCTTCGCCTAGCGCCCATCCGTGGAACGGCGCACGCTCGATGACAACGTCCTCCATGATGACGTAGCGGTCGAGATGTGTCGCGACGGGCTCAGCGTGTGAGCCAGGCACGATCATGTAGGTGCGCGCGCCGTCGACCCATGCCCAGGCGTCGCCGAGCATCTGTCCGTTGATGTTGGCGATCGTCGAGTAGTGCACCTGACCGTCGCTCCACGTGCGCGTATCCGCCGTGAGTTTAGTTTGCAGGTACGAGATGACATGAGCTCCGGTGAAGGTGAGCAGCTCAAAGTCGTGCATCGGCGTTACTCCGCGGCCTGCTCGTAGCGCGTCGAGCTCTTCCTCCACGGTCGTGTATGTCGTGGGAGTAGGGCGAGCAGAGAGGCAGAGCGTATCGGTCACGGCAAATCGCGGGGTGCAGTGCGAGGGATGCGCGCGCAGGTCGCAGCGCGCGCATCGAGGTGTAGTCACGCCGCGTGTCGAGCGCACGCCTTGCGAGCCGATTGGCGCTGCGCCCCGGGTCTAGTGCCGCGCCTGGCGGTCAAGGTCGTCAGCGAGCGCTTCGAGCGTGCGCCATCGCCGCGCCGCTCCGATGGTGCGAAACATCGCATCAAAAGCGGCGTTCTTGGCCGCCACGCTGCGTCGTACGTCGGGCTGCCTCTCAACAAGCTCGGCCGATATGGCGTCGTCGACGTGATCGAGAAAGTCGATGCCGTGAAACTCGAGCTGTACGACCGGCTGCTTTGCCATGAGGGCGTGAGCGAGTCCGCGGGCCGCGCGCGCGGACAGGGCGCCGATGCTTGTGCCAATGACCGGGAAGCGAACTCCCCGCACGACACCGATTGGAAACTCCCAGATCGGATAGCTCGGGCCTCCGTCCGCGTCTCGGGCATAGGAACGAGTCGAGGGCCTGTATGGTTGAATGGGCGCACGCAGCGCTGACGGGTCGGTCATCGATGAGCGGCTTGGAGTGCCGCGCAGCGCCAACACGCCCATCACGGCTGCCTTGGCGGCGTAGTAGGGCGGGCAGGCGAAGACGCTGGAATCATATCGAACACCTCGCTCGACGAGCGCGCGCAGCAGCGTGTCGTCGATGTTGTAGCCCGGGGTGCGGAACCCGACTGCGGCCCGCCCAGTCACCTGCTCGATCGCAGCGAACGAGCGATCGAGCTCATCGGCGATCACGGCAGCGGCTCGCTTACGGAGGTCATAGAAGTGGGAGTGGCTGTGACTCGCGACCTCGTGTCCACGGGCTGTGGCGTCCCGCAGCGCGACACACACGGAGTCGTGCTCGAGGTCGGCGGTGATGACGAAGAGCGTCGCGCGCGCTCCGTGCGCCTCAACAAGATCGAGAAAACGCGGTAGCGCGACGTCGTAGATGACCGTCGGGTCCGGTTTCCCGTCGAGTCCGTGGATGTCATAGTAACAAGACAGCCCGTCGAGGTCGATGGAGATGTTGGCGAACCCAGTGCTCATCAGCGAGATTTCAGCCGGATCACGTAGCCGAGCGTAAGCATCTGACGGAGCACGCGCGGCACACGTTTGGTCAGCTGAATGCTCGGCGCTCGCTTTTCGACGACCTGCAGCGGGATCTCGGTTGCACGGAATTCGCCGCGCCGCACCCGGATGACGAACTCGCTGGCAAACATGTCTTTGTCGACAACACACTTGTCGACGATTTCGAGCAGAGAGCTTCTTCGGAACGCCTTCAGGCCATGCGTGTCAGTGCCATCGAAGCCAGTAGCGAGCCACAGCATCCAGTTGATCACGCTCGAGGCGAATCGACGGAAGGGGGGACGCTGATCGAACGAGCGCTCGAGGCGCTTGGAACCGACGACGAGATCGTAGCCCTCTTCATCAAGGCGGTGGAGGGCACGCTCGTAGAAGTCGACATCGCACAGATCGATCTCATCGCAGACGATGAACTCGCCGCGCGCTGCGTAGATGCCTTCCTTCATCGCCTTGCCGTAATTCGGCTCGTCGCTGTTCAGCAAGCGCACCTGCGGGAAGCGC
Organism: Bradymonadia bacterium; assembly: GCA_047610025.1. Lineage (GTDB taxonomy): Bacteria > Myxococcota_A > Bradymonadia > REDH01 > REDH01 > JBLFZA01. Next base: position 15,313 of record JBLFZA010000044.1, read on the forward strand.
GTAATCATCTGATTCGCGATCTCGATCGTGCGGTCGACACATCCGTTTGCGCTCAAGATGAGCTCGTAGCTCATGTCCTTCAGCTTCTCGCTTTCGGAGAGCTTGGTCACGAGATCGGTCACCGACGCCGAGAGGATACCCTCTTCGTTATACACGGGAATGACGATCGAGAAGTCAGGTGCAGGCTGTGCCTTCTTGCTCACGGACTGGCTCTTGGTGTTGGGGGCGTCGTGTGCGCACTGCGCTGCGGGTCACCGGGAGGCGCTCATTCCGAGCAGACCTCTCAGGCGGGAGCCTGTATTGCACTCCCTCGCTCGGCGCAACCGCTGGCGGCTCGGTTTGACGCGGACTACGCGGCATTTTCGTTATCCGAGCGCGCTACTTCTCGCCGGGACGCACCGTCAGTACGGCGATTCTCGACATGCGCACGACTCGCTCGGCCGTACTCCCGATAAGAAAGTGCGAAAGGCCGCGAAGCCCGTTCGTTGCCATCACAATCATCTCCGCGTCGCGCTCAATGGCGAGCCGGCAGATGACGTCGTGCGGCGTTCCGCTCTCGAAGAGTGGCTCGATCGTCACGTTCGGATGGCTCTCTCGTATCCCGTCGCAGAGCTCACCGAGTCGCAGCTTGCCGATGCGTTGCTCCTCTTCTCGCATCTTATGATAAATGTCGCGGCGCGCCGAGTGGTGAGTGGCGCCGGGGTCGACGTGGGGTCCGATGTGCAGCACGATGAGCGTCGCGCTGAACTGTTGTGCGAGCATGGTCGCGTACGCCAGAGCGTCGTTGGATCCGTCGGAAAAGTCGACGGGGGCGAGCAGCGTGCGCAGTTGTGTGGGAGCCATCGGTGCCGTGTGAAGGGGAGCGGAGAACGTTGTCGCGCCGAAACATCAGAGGCGTGAGCGCGCCGAGCGGGTTCTCTCGGCAAGGGCCCTCAGCGCCGAGAGGTCAGTCCTGAGGAATACGCAACACCATGCCCGTGCGCAATCCGTTCGGATTGGAGCCAATGACGTTGCGGTTCATTTCAAAAATGCGCGGCCACGCCATGCCGTCGCCCATTGTGCGGGAGGCGATAGCGGAGAGGTTGTCGCCGGATTGCACGGTGTACGTTCGTGGTCGGTCTCCGCTCGCGGCCCTCGCGACGCTTGGGGTTCCGCTGCCGTCTGCGACATCCGTGACAGACTCGAAGGCTTCTTCGGACGGTGAGCCTAGCGCGACATAGGTTTCATATTGCTGAGCGAGGCTGACTCGCAACGGCGCGTCACTCGCCTCCCCGACCTCGGCTGGCTGGGCCCCTTCAATGCTGACCGGCGCGCCGTCCGCGGCGTCGCGTGCGAGCTGCTCGGCTCGGCTCAACTCTGCGCCGGTAGCCGCCCGGGAGACGATCGTGACCGCACCTGACTGCACCGAGACGTCGTAGTTTCGCGCGTCGACAGCGGGATCCGCGGCGAGTCTTAGAAGCACCGCGCTTTGTAGACGTGCGTCTCCCACCGCGCTGTCGATCGGTTCTTCGGCCGGTTCAGGCGTCTGCCCGTGGGCACCGTGGGTCGGCGCGCAGAGCAGGGCGAGGGTGAACAAATGCCTGAGTGTCTTCATCGTATGGCAGGGGACCAGGGTGCGCGACCTTCTAACAACCGTACGCACCGCTGTCGATGCATCAGCGCGCCAAAAGCACGTGTGGCGCGCTCCAGGGAGCGCGCCACACGTCAAAAACTCGGCGCGGAGCGCCGCGTTTACTTACGCTGCGATGAACTTGAACTTGCCCTTCTCAACACGCTGCACGCGGACTTTGCCCTTCTTCGTGCCTTGGTTGAACTCGCGGTTGAGCGAGACGTAGATGCTGTTGCGGTTCGGCACACCGGAGCGTGTCTTGAACCCGATGTCCTCGAACCACGCCATCACTTCGCCAGCGTCTGCTTCCTTCGCGCCCTTCGTGTGCGCGAGGTGGATTGCAGCGTCGACGATGCCCATGGCGTGAACGCCCTTGGCAGCCGTTGTGCGGCGGCCCTTGCGTGCCGGAGCGGCCTTGGGTGCGGCCTTCTTAGCAGCAGCCTTGGGTGCGGCCTTCTTAGCAGCAGCCCTAGGTGCGGCCTTCTTAGCAGCAGCCTTGGGTGCGGCCTTCTTAGCAGCAGCCTTAGGTGCGGCCTTCTTAGCAGCAGCCTTAGGTGCGGCCTTCTTAGCAGCAGCCTTGGGCGCGGCCTTAGCAGCAGCCTTGGGTGCGGCCTTAGCAGCAGCAGCCTTGGGTGCGGCCTTAGCAGCGGCCTTGGGTGCAGCCTTCTTAGAAGACTTCTTGGCAGCCTTCTTCGCGGCCTTGCTGGGTGTTGTCTTCTTCGCAGCCTTTGAGGGCGTAGCGCCGACTTGAGCGCCAAGTGCATCAACAATAACGCTGATGTCCTTGAGCTGAATCTCAATCTCGGAAAGCTCTGCTGCGAGACTTGCGCGACGAGCGGTCAGCTCATCTGCTTCAGCCTTGTACTTATCGTAAACAACGCGCGCCTGTGTGGGACGTGCCATGGCAACTTCTCCTGCTGTTGGTTGCAAACACGCGGCTCGGGAACATTGAGCCGCGCTTAACTTCTAGGCGGGAGCTTATACGGCCTCCAAACGAAAATCGTCAAGAAATATTGGCCAATTGCTCCCTTGTGCGAAAACAAGAACCCATCATGCCTCCGGCTGAGCGGGTCCGTTGTCTGCAGTCAGGCCTCAGATGTCACGTGCACTGCGGCGTGGCGTGTGGCTCACAAACGCCGCCGCCGTCGTCGTAAACATGCCGCCCCGATCAGCCAATACATCCCCGCCCCGACGCCCGATGCGGTGCACCCACCCCCAGAGTTTCCGGACGGCGGCGAGTCTCCACCCGCATCGCTACCATCGGCATCCGAGCCGCCGTTGCCCCCGCTGTCGGGGCCTGCGTCTGCATCGAAAGAGCCACCGAGAACTTGGAATGAAACGCTCTGTCGGTCGAACGCGGTTCCATCATCGACCAACACTTCAAACGTCACCGTTTCGCCCGCCGGACCCGAGATTTCAACCTGCGCCAGCGCGCCATTGGCGTCTGTCAGAGACTGAGTAGCGCCACTCGTTTGTGACCATTCGAAGAGCAGAGCATCGTCTTCAGGATCGGTCGACCCCGTCGCATCGAGTGTGACCGTCGCGCCTACACGGGGCACTCCCGTAAGCTGTGCGCGCGCATCCGGTGCCTTGTTTTCGCTGGTCCCCGCCGAACGAATCACGCGCGTCACCGGCTCCGACAGCGCCTCGCCGTCAGAGACGATCAATGTCAACGACCAGGTGCGCGACTCGGTCGCAACAAACGTCGCTTCGATAGTTGATGAGCGTTCGCCGAGCAGCTCTCCTTCGCCGTCGCCGAGCGTCCAGAAGTAGCTCAGCGCGTCGCCATCTTCGTCGGTCGATGCCAGCGCGCTATATGCTGTGGCCTCCCCGACGGTCGCCTCCGCCGAGCCCTCAATGGCTGCGACGGGTCGTCGGTTCGTCACCTCAGTTGTCAGCTCAATCGTCGTCTCTGACACGGCTGACGGCACCTCGCGTTCGTCCTGCGTAGCGTAGACAGTTAACTCAAAGCGCAGCGCTCCTTCGCCGGTGGGCTGCTCGAAGTTTGCCACGCTCGTCGTTCGCCCAAACAGTTCGAGATCCGGCCCGGCGGTCTGCAGCCACTCATAGCGAAGGGCGCCTCGGTTGACGGGGTCTTGAGAAGCGCGCCCGTCGAGTGTTAGCAGCGGCGGAACGTCGTCCGGCAAGATCGCGGGCACACGCTGCTGCGGCCCAGCGTCGGCAATCGGCGGCTCTTCGTTCGCGCTGCGTACGGTGAGAACCATGCTTGACGAGGTCGTTGACTGTCCGTCGGAGACGAACACGCTGACATCGTACGTGCCAAACGCGAGCGCGGGAGTCACGGACGCCGCAGCGCCGAGGAAGGTGCCGTTGTCTGTCTCCCAGAAGAAGCTGAGCGTATCGCCATCCGGATCGGAGGCGTCGATGGACAACAGAACGTCGACCGGGCTGTCCTCCGCCTCGACGAGTCGGTCCTCAAGCGGCACAACGACAGGGGCGCGGTTCTCGGTCTCGCGATCGACCGAGATGACGGTGACGAACACCTCCGCAAACGCACCGGAGGGATCGAGCGCCTCAATGCGCGGAGTGAAGAAGCCCGCTTCATCTGCGATCCACTCGAAGTGCCCCGTGACATCGTCGAACGTCGCGGTGCTGGGCAGCTCCTCCGCGATAAACCGAATCGGGTCTCCGTCTGGGTCAGCCGCGATAACGTCGAAGGTCACCGTTTCGCCAAGCTCCACTTCGATTCGCGCGATAGGCTCCACGGTCGGAGGATTATTCGGCGCGACGAGCAAGGTCACCACGTCGGTGTCGGTGAAGGCGCCGTCAAACACACTCAGCTCGAACGAGAACTCGGTCTCTCGGGCCAAGTCATTGGGCACGATCACCTGAGCGATCGGTTCCAGCGCGTCGAAGACGTCGACCGAAATCGGGCCCGAGACTTGGCGCCAGCGGAAGTCGACGGGCTGCGCTTCCGGGTCAAACGACGCGCTGCCGTCCAGAAACTCGAGCGCGCCCGCTTCCGCAGGTCGATCATCGCCGGCAATGGCGACCGGGGCAGTATTGGCGCCGGCCGGCGGCACAACACGAATGGCCAAGCCATAAGGTCCATCACCGTCTGCTGCGCCGCCGTCGAAGAGGAGGTCGCGATAGTGAGAAACGCCGACGCAGAGGAAGCCATCCAACACCGCGGTCCCTTGGATGCGTGAGTAGGGTGACCCGCCGTCGTCGTCGTTCGTGGCGATTGTCTGCCACTCGCTCTCCTCTCGCCCGAACACACCGAGTGTGGGGTTAATGACGGGGCCGTTAGGCACAACCTCAAGGTCGTATGTGGTGCCTTCTAGGACCTCAAATGTGTAGAAATCAACGTCATGACGGGGCTCGAGCGCCGCGCTCAGGGTCTCGTCGATCGGGATCAGCGGTGAACGACCGATCAGCGGAGCGGTGGCACAGCGATTGTTTTGTGGCTCGTCCGCGCCTACGGTTGGCAGCACGAGTACATTCACGGTGTCTTCATCGGTGCTCACGCCGGTCGACGCGGAGAAGGTCCATGTTAGCGTTGTCTCAACATCTGTATCCGGTGCTTGGAAGCGCACTGTTCCCGTCTCCGAACGCAGCGCACCGCTCGGGTCGCGCCAAGACAGGGTGACTGATTCGTCGTCCTGCGAGCGTCCCTCCAGCGACATCACAACACCTGACGCGACGATGCGATCCGGGCCGGCGTCTGCCACGGGTCCTGTCGCCAGGCCTGGGCGAAGCGAGACCGTCACATTTGCCTCGTCGCTCGCCCCCGGAAGGTCCTCGACTCGAAGTGTGAAGGAGAGCTCGGTTGGCTCTGAAACTGCCAGCGGGGTTAAGAAGCGTGGCCGGGGACCGTCCGCTCCGCTGAGCTCGACACCAGGTCCACTCGTTTGCGTCCAGTCATAGCGCAAGGTGAACCCGTCGGGGTCGATCGAGGCGGTGCCGTCGAGTTCAACGCGGGCCCCCGCATCCTCCGTCACGTTCGGCCCAGCGTCGGCAATTGGCGCGACGTTTGGCCGATCGACGGAGATGGTCAGCCCATAGGTGCCCG
>JBLFZA010000045.1:0-20935 GCA_047610025.1 Bradymonadia bacterium
TCCGGGCGGATCATCGACACCCTGGAAGCGGACCGAATTGGCCTCATCAACGAGATCGCGATGGACGATGACGTGATGAAGCTCGCCCGAAAGCGTGCTCGCAAGATCGCGGAGAACGCTCCTCTGGCAGTGCGTTTGGCGAAGAGCGCCGTCTACCAGAGCTACGATCTCTCGCTCGACGCGGCCCTTAACTTGGCGGCGACTTATCAGTCGATCGCGCAGAACACGGCGAACCACGACGAGGCCGTCGCTGCGATGCTCGAAGGGCGCAAACCGTCCTTCGAAAACAACTAGAGAACCTCTCAGAAGCTTCGGTTGCGGATGCAGCGTCACATTTGTAATCGTGTGGCGCTGTTTCCCATTTTTGACGGAAGAGAGAATGATGAAGAACACCTCGCCTTGGCGGCTTCGCGCGCTCGCTCTTTGCCTGCTCGCTTTCACGACGGCCTGCGACTCGGGTGACAGCGCGGATGAATCGGAGATGCCCGCTGAGCAGCCTCTGGCTGAGCCGGGCGAGGAAGCGACCGCGGGCGCCGAAGCGGGAGAAGCGCCCACAGCAGAGCCGGCCGCCGAAGAAGCGGTCCCGGGGGCTGAGCTCGCAGCGCCGAATGCGGGCGTCACCTTCACGCGAGAAGAGCTGGCGACCATGCCGGCCGTGCTCATGGGACATCAAGGCAGCTCCTTCAACCGAGAGGTGCGCACACGGGACAACGCCTGGGTGTTCTTGCACCTCGCCAACACACAGGGCGCCCCGAGCGTTCAACGCGCAGCGCTGAGCGCGTTGAGGCATGTCTTCACCTCGAAGCCGGATCAGGCAGAGGAGAAGATGATGATCGACGCACGATTCGCCGAAGTCGTCGTGTCCTCGACCTCGAACGTTGACGAGGACATTCAGGCGGCGGCGATCTCCGCCCTGCGTGCCGCCATCGACGGCTCTGCGGAGACCGTCGATGCTCAGGCGATCGCGGCGCTGATCGCGTTGTCGACGACAGGCTCGATCGGCCAGCGTTACGCGGCGCTCAACGTGCTCGACAACTCGAGCACGCTCCGAACCGACCCCGCCCAGCAAGCCGCATACATCGCCGCGCTCGACTCCAATGAGCCTGCCCTTATCGCTGACGCGTCGTTTCAGTTGAACTTCTTCCACCGGGAGTACGCGGACCAGGACGGCCTGCGGACAAGGCTGGTCGGCCTGCTGCAGAATCCTGACGACGGCGTGAAGGGCCGCGCTGCTGGTCTGCTGGAGCGCATCGTGAGCCACACGAACCCTCACGCCGCTGAGGTCGCTGCGGCGTTGATGCCGCTCCTTCAGTCGGAGAACATGTACGTTTGGTGTCAAACCGCCGACGCGCTCGCACACCTCCGTCACTTGCCTGCGATCCCAGCGATTATGGAGAAGATTGAAAGCGTCGACGCGAACCGCCACGAGATCCGCCAGCCGGGCGCGCTCGGCGGCCGTGACCTCGTCGTGAATTCGAACGCTTCTGTCTGGTCGCATGTTGGGGAGGCCGCGCAGGATGCGCTGGCAGACTACAGCCGAAACCTCGGCGAGCGATTCGAGGTCGACTTTAGTCGCGAGACAATCGTGGCAGAGATCGCGGCGCAGGCACCCACAGTGCGCGCTTGGTACGCGACGATCGAAGGCGAGCTGGGGCAGTAACACTTCGCTCGGCGCCCGCCTTGATGCAAGCACGCCAGGGCCGCTTTTCACGCCGGCGTCGTGCCGTGAGCACACGAAGTTCGTTCAACGAAGCAAGACGAGCGAAAACAGCCGCACGGGGCAACACCTAGACCCAATACAGGTAGCCACCGATCGTCGAGACGTGCTCGGAGGGCAATTGGGTTGAGTGAGGACGCGGCGCGCGATACACACCTCTCGTACCCACAATTGTCTCGTCCTGTATTGCCACGCGCGATGGGGCCCTTCGCCCCTCTTATTGGGAGCCTGCCATGACTCGTGTTTCAACGTTTTCTAACGGCGCTGCTGCGCTACTTCTTTCCCTCTCCTTCGCCGCCTGTGACGCTGGCGATGCCGACGCGCCTGCCGCTGAAGGCTCTGCGCAGTCGGCGGAGGCCACGTCAGAAGCTCCTGCTGAAGCTGCCGCTAGCGGCTTCGCGAATGTGTCATTCACCGAGGAAGAGCTCGCGAGCATGGACACCGTGATGGCGGGCCTGAGCGGCAACAGCTTCTCGAGTGCCGTGCGGACGAAAGAGAACGCTTGGGTGTTCCTGAACATCGCGAACACGTCTGAAGAGGAGACAACACGCGTAGCCGCGCTCCGAGCACTCACACAGGTGTTCACCAACAGCGAGCGCCGTTTGGAACGCTCGACTATGGTCGACGAGCGCTATGCGCCCGTCGTTATCGCAGCGATGAACGACGACTCTGCCGTGATCACCCACGCGGGCATCAACGCTATCCGCCCCGTGATTGTCGGGGACGAAGAGTCCGTGAACGGCGAAGCGACATCGACACTCGCTGCGCTCGCCGCGGCCGGCCAGCCCGCTACACAGCGCTACGAGGCCCTCGGCGCGCTCTCGCAGGCACGCACTCTCCGTACCGACCCCGCGCTGCAGGCGCCCATCGTTGCGGCCCTTGAGGCCGACGAGGCGTTCCTCATCTCGGTCGGCCTCTTCCGACTCTCAAACGTCACGGTGGCGGCCGCCGATACGCCCGCGATGCGCGCCCGCCTCATCGCGCTGCTTGCTCACGCTGACTTTGGCGTTCAAGGTCGCGCGGCTGAGTCTTTGGCGCGCATGACCTCGTACAGCTCAGACGAGCGAGACGAAGTCGCGATGGCGATTGTGCCGCTGCTGCAGTCGAGCAATGGCTTTGTCATCTGCAAGGCCGCGGACGCCCTCTCTCGTCTTCGCTACACGCCGGCGATCCCGGCCATCATGGCTCATATCGAGAGCATCGAGTCGAACACGTACGATATCCGCGTGGAAGATGGGCTCGACGGAAACAGCATCCGCGTTCACCACGATGGATCCGCGTGGTCGCGCATCGGTGAGTCGACGCAGAAGTCGCTCTCGGCTTACAGCCGCAACCTCGGTGAGCGCGTTGAGGTGTCGTACAGTGCTGGCTCGGTGGACGAGGACATCGCACGCAACGCAACCGCCGTCCGCGCGTGGTTCGCTACGATCGAAGGTCAGATCGGTCAGTAGTCAGCTCGGCCGGCGAGGCGCCTCAGGGCGTCGCGCGTCCGCCACTTCTCCGGGTCGCGCGTCTGTGTCACGAGAAGGCGCGCGACGCTCGTTTGGGGCTCCTCCTGGAGGCCGCTGGCGCGCGCGTCAGACAAAGAGGTTTGACTCGGCAGGCCGAGATCGGGTTGACTGCGCTCACTGAACGCTTGCGCAGTGAGTTTAAATGTCGATCGAGAGCTTTGTCCGCCGCCTATCCTCGTCGTCCCGGACGTCACCCTCCGTGACCGCGGTGCATCGTATTGCCGCGAAGCCCGCGAAGACGGCTCCCTACCCGGCAACGGTTGCGCCATGGATGCAGTCGGCGTTGCGGGCCCGCGGCGTCGAGGCGCCGTATTCTCACCAGGCTCAGGCGTGGGACGCCCTCTCTAACGGCGACGACTTGGTGGTCGTAACGCCCACGGCGTCTGGGAAGACGCTGTGTTACAACGTGCCGATCGTGCAAATGCTGCGTGAGGATACGGATGGGTGCGCGCTCTACCTGTACCCGACGAAGGCGCTGTCGCAGGATCAGTGCGCGGAGATGAACGAGACGTTGCGTGCGTCAAAGGTCGACGAAGAGGCGCAAGTGTATGACGGCGACACACCGGCCGAGATTCGCCGTCGAGTGCGAGAGTCGGTTCGTGCGGTGATGACCAATCCGGATATGCTGCACGCATCGATTCTGCCGCACCATGAGCGTTGGCGTCGGGTGTTCGCGTCGCTCAAGTATATCGTGGTCGACGAGATGCACACGTACCGGGGTGTGTTTGGTTCGCACGTCGCGAACGTGTTTCGCCGACTCATTCGCGTGTGCGAGCACTATGGAGCGACGCCGCAGTTCGTGTTCACGTCGGCGACCATCGCGAACCCGGGCGAACTCGCGACAGCGTTGACCGGCCGAGTGCCACGTATGGTCACGGAGACGGGTGCGCCAACGGGGGAGAAGCTCTTCTGTTTGTACAACCCGCCAATCGTCGACAAAGAGCAGCAACGCCGTCAGTCGCCGGGTGCAGCGGCGCGCCGAATGGTGGCGGACCTCTTGGAGGCGGGGCACGCGACCATCGTGTTTGCGCGTTCGCGGAAGGGCGTCGAGATTCAGTCTCGCAAGCTGCGGGAGACCCTGGAGTCCCGAGGCAAGAAGCCTATCGCGGACCGTACGACGGGCTATCGAGGTGGGTATCTGCCGGAAGAGCGTCGTCGTATTGAGCGCGGCCTCCGCAGCGGAGAGATCATCGGTGTCGTGTCGACGAATGCGCTTGAGCTGGGCATCGACATTGGGGGCTTGGATGCCTGCATCATCACGGGGTACCCGGGAACGATCGCTTCGACTTGGCAGCAGGCGGGGCGCTCCGGTCGACGGCAGTCGACCTCGTTGGCGATGCTTGTCGCTGGCGACAGCCCAGTCGATCAATATCTTGTGACCCATCCAGAGTTTTTCTTCGAGTCGACACCGGAGCATGCGCGGATCGACGCCAACAACCTGCGCGTGATGGCGGAACATTTAAAGTGTGCCGTCTTCGAGCTGCCTTTCCCATGTGACGCGGGCTTTGGGGATGTGTCGGTCGAAGACACGCAGGAAGTGCTCGCGTTCTTGTCGGAGGATGCCCACCTCTTGGTCGAGTCGGACGGCCGCTGGCGGTGGTCCGCGGACAACTACCCCGCGACGACGGTCAACATCCGCGCGATCTATGACGAGAATTTCGTGATCGTCGACACGACAAAGCCGCGACCGATGGTGTTGGGCGAGATCGACTTCGAGTCAGCGCACAAGACGGTGCACGACAAAGCGATCTACCAGCACGCCGCGCGCTTCTATGAGGTTCACCGTTTGGATTACGCCGAGCGTAAGGCATACGTGCGTGCGGTGGACCCAGAGTACTTCACGCAGGCGATCGACGAAACGCGCGTGTTCGTTCTCGACAAGTTTGAGGAGGCCTCGGGTGCCGGCGCGCAGCCTGGCTGGGGAGAGGTGCGCGTCGCGACACGCTTCACGGGCTACAAGAAGCTGCGCTTCAAGACCTTCGAGAATATCGGCTATGGCGAGATCAACTTGCCCGATTTGGAGAAGCATACAACGGCGTACTGGGCGGTGTTTCCCTCCGATTTCCTTGCGCGGATGAAGCTGTCGGCGACGGATATCTCTGCTGCGCTTGCGGGCATCGCAGCGGCGGCGCACACGGTCGCCGTTGTGCACTTGATGTGCGCATCCCGCGATCTGCACGTCACCCTGGGCTCACGCTTAAGCCCAGGCAGCGAGAACACAGAGCCAGTGCCGATCGATGTCGCCGGTAGCGCGTGGCAAGACCCCACGCTTTACCTCTACGATGATTGTCCCGGAGGCGTGGGCTTCTCTGAGAAGCTCTTCGCGCTGCACGATGAGCTGCTGCGAGGTGCGCTCGATCTCATCACGACGTGCCCCTGCGAATCGGGCTGCCCACTCTGCGTAGGGCCGCCTGGCTTGATGCCAGTGACGGGGAAGGCGTCGGCCATCAAGGTACTTCGTGCGACCACAGCGTTGCGTCTGCCTCGCGGTGCGGGCACACTGGAGGCCTGACGTCGCGCGCGGCGCTCCTTTCGGCTCCGGGATTCCCATGCGCACTCGAACTCTGCTGACCCTGCTTTGCACCGTAGCGATCGGCTGCGCATCCGAGGCGCAAGGCGACGGCCCAGCGCGCGGCCCGGACCGCGGCGAGGAAGCTGACGCGCAGGTAGGGCCGGACGCCGCACTGCGCGATGGCGCAGGCGCCGAAGACGCGCTGGCGGACGTGCCATCGGTCGACGCCGTTGTCGACACAGACGAAGAGGCCGACAGCGAACCGCCGCTCCTGGACGGTAGCGAGGTCGATGTCCAGGCAGACGGCGTCGACGCAGCAGATACGCCAGTCGCCGATGTGACACCCGACACGCCTCAGGACGACGACTGCTCGGAGATTACCGCGACGGCGGAAGCGGTCGTGGGGCCGGTCGATATCATCTGGGCGATCGATACATCCGGCTCGATGGGTGAGGAGATCGTGCTCGTGCAGGAGCAGATGAACCTGTTTACCGAGTTTATGGCCGTCAGTGACATTGACTACCGCGTCGTGCTGATCGCTGCGGACCCGGCGCCTTGCACCGGCGAAGACTGCTTGGACTCGCTCGGCGTCTGCATGCCCGAGCCCTTGTCCAGCGCGGACGTTTGCCCGGATGTGGACAGTGGTGTTTACCGTCATGTTCGTTCGACGGTGAGCTCCACCGACGCATTTGATCAGTTCGACCGCAACTGGGGCGCATACAGCGATGTCTTGCGGCCCGACGCCAGCGCGCAGTTCGTCGTCGTCAGCGATGATGAGTCGGGGCGCAACAAGAGTTGGTTCCAAGACCGTATGAACCCTCGCTTCCCGAACGGCTTCACCTTCCACTCGATCGTGTCTCTTATCGAACAAGAAGACCCAGACTGCCCACCACTTTTCCCGTGCCCGTCGACTGGCTGCTCGGGCCCCTACGGCGACGCGGAGCGGCGCGGTACGCAGTATATTGTCCTCTCGCGGGAGACGGGCGGCGTCGAGGCGAGCATCTGCGAGACCGACTGGAGCGCCGTCTTCGAGCGCCTCGCCACCGGCGTGGCAGCCGGCGCCGCGCTGCCGTGCGTGTACGAAATCCCCGAAATCCCCTTCAGCGAGATTGTGTATGACCGCGTCGAGGTGACGCTGACACGCTCAGAAGGAGATGTGGTCGCGCTCGAGCGTGTGGACTCGTTCGAGCAGTGCGATGGTGGGCAGCAATGGTACTACAATGACAACCACGCCCCGACGCTGGTTCGCATTTGCCCGAGCGCCTGCGGAGCTCAAGCCGGCACGCTGGAGATCGGCTTTGAGTGCGTCAAGGCGTAACGCCGGCGCTCGCAGAGCTGTGCCGCAGCGCCGACGGCGCGTTTCTCGGTGGACTGTCCGCAGAGCCGGTCTGAACGCGCGCTGCTTCAACCAGGCGCGCACGACTGGCAAGAGCGGGTGAGACCCGCGTATGCTAGGCTGAGCTCGACCCCCAACGAACCGCCTTCGATCGCAGCGACGCTACTTTGGCCCAGCGCTCGGCAGTTGCGGCAGCCCCTCCTGCACGGAACATCGGATGCCTGTCCGTCTCAGAAACGCCCTCGCCATGATCGCCGGAATCTTTATCGGTTCAGCGGTTAACATGGGGTTGATCTCGCTCGGTCCGTTGGTCATCCCGCCTCCACTCGGCGTGGATATGACGACGGCAGAGGCGTTGGCGGCTGCGATGCCGTTGCTCGAGCCGAGGCACTTCGTGTTTCCCTTCCTCGCCCACGCGCTGGGAACATTTGTCGGTGCGGCGGTCGCGTGTCGCGTCTCTGCCAGCGACCACGCGAAGCACGCGATCGGTATCGGGGTGTTCTTCCTGATTGGGGGGATCGCGATGGCGCTTGGAGTTCGCGGCCCGCAGTGGTTCACGGCGCTCGATCTGATTGTCGCGTACCTGCCGATGGCATGGCTGGCGACGAAGATCAGCGGCAACAGCCAACGCCTTTTGGGCCGTGTTGCAGCGAGCTGAGAGTGGGAACCGGCGTCGTTGACGAAGAGGCTCGGCGCCTGTCTAGGTTTGTTAGACGCCGGCCCGTGGGGCTTTGCGGGCCATGCGAAGTGCATCGACCCTCTTGCGCTGGCATCCAACGTTGCTAACATGCCGGTGGCTGATGGCGAGAGCTGAAGAGCGACTCGCCGGCCTCTTACGTGACACCGCGTAAGACCCAGCTCTTCGGAGCGAGTAAAGCGATAGGCCAATGGATGCGGCATCCGCGCCTATCGTGCGAACCGGGAATTCGCGCAACTGTCTTGCCGGAAAGGAGGTGAACACGTGTCTAGCTCTTGTACCAAATCGACCGGTGAGGCGTTGTCTCTCTAGTGGGCTTCATGCGTCTGCGATGAGTTGAGCGTCGTCCCACCTTGTGGCGACAATCACCTCCTCGGCGCTTCGGCTGCAGGCTGACAACACGTCACAGAGCGCGTTGCTAGATCATGAGGCCGAAACCCCTAGAGGACTCGAAGCACTAAGAGCCTGTCGAAAGACCGGTTCGCTTTGGGTCCGCAACATCCCAGACAGCGCTGCCCCCACCCGGCACGGAATTGGTCGATCCGTTCGTCCTAGTAGCCGCCGGAGTGGGGGTCATTTGTTTTTGCGCACAACGGTCAGCGAATCAGCCAAGCGACAAACGCGATCCCCGCGCAAAGCGAAACCATCCAAGCGAGCAGCGAAGATCGCGCAACGAGCAGCCGCATGTAGTCGACATGAGCTGTGTCACTGCCGCCAGAAGCCGCTGCCGAGACGGTCGCCGCGAGTGCCAGCAGCACGGCCGTTGGGATCACGACCGGAAGCCAATTGGCGTAGTCTGGAAGGCCAGCGTCGAGCGACGACAGGCCGCCGGGAAAGATGAGCGCAACGGCGCCGAGGGCGCTCGCCAGCACCAGCGCACGAGAAGCGGAACGCGCGCCGCGCATCATAGCGAAGTAGTCGCTGTGAGCCACACGTACGATGTCAGAACCGCCAGTCGTCGCCGGTGCCTCGGGTGGGGGCCGCGGGGAAATGAACGGGTACGAGTCCGACGTGTTCGTTGTCGTAGAGGGGCCAGTCGCAGAACGAATGACGCTGCTAGGCGGGGGCGGCGCGTGCGCGGCGATTACCGCGGCGGAGTGCGCGCCCGTCGCACCGACCATTGCTTGCGCCGCGCTGGTTGCGCCGAACGCTCGCGGTTGCGACTTCGCGGCCATGCTAAACTGGGCGATGATGCGCTGCCTGATTTCGGCCGGCTCGATGCCCATCACGCGCAGCTGGTCGTCGCTCGCGGCAAATGCCTGGGGCGCGCTGAGGCCGAATTCTTCGAAGCGCGCTAGGTGCGCCGAGGCGCCGGCCGCACGCAGATGCGCGATGAGCTCTTCTCGGTTTTCATAGGCTGACATGGCCCGACTGGGTGCACGGGTGCGGCTGAACCGATACCCCCATTTCTAGGGGACGGCAGTAAAGGCGGCCAATTCTGGGGGCTGCCGGGAACTTCTGTGCGGAGTCAATGCGCTATTGGCCGGACAACGCCGCGACAGCCATAGTCCCGAACAATGCGCCGTAGACGACAGCCATCAGAGTGAACAGGGCCATCCATATCGCCGCACAGATGCCCATAACCATGAAGTATTTTCTAACGCCGTCGATGTACGCGTGGAGCTGCTCTGGGTCGCCGGTGTTGGCGTACTGTTGGCCCGCTTTGTCGGCCCCAAGCAACCAAAGTCCCAACATGATCGGGATCCAGCCGACGACGAGCCCGATGATGGAGAGGCAGTAGATTCCGCCAACCACGATCGCCATGTAGGCGAACAGGCGCATCCAAATGCTGCCGTTGACGATAGAGCCAGCGATTTGTGACTCGAAGCCCGCGCGAACGTCGTGATGCGGCGTGGCGTAGCCTTGTGGAGCAGCGTAGGGTCGGTGATCGTATCCAGGCGGCGCCGATTGGGGTGCGGACTGGGGTAACGGGTTGGGGGTCGGTTGCATGAACCTGCTCGGTTGGAGATGGACGCTCACAGTAAAGTCAACAGACGGCGCGTCGTCAACCCAACGCCGGTCGACCAGGGTGCCGCACGGCTCGGCGAAAAGGCCCCCACTCCGCGGGGATGACGCTGTTGTCACCGCAGAGTTCCGCCGCGAGCTTCTCCGAGGCGAAGGTGCCGAAGATAACACCGCGGCTGCCCATCCCACTGCACACCCAGAACCGGCGATCGTCGTCGATGGGGCCGACGATCGGGTGCGCGTCGAGGGTTGTCGCCCGTTGCCCGACCCACGTCTCGAGAACGACCGGAGCGGCATTTTCGGGCAGCGTTTGGGCGTATCGCTGAAGAAGCTCGGCCACGCTCGCCTCGTCCGCATCGGTGGCCTGTCCGTCCGGCCGCTGAGAAGCGGTCAGTGACACGATACCGGCGCCGAGCGGCACGATCTGGCCGCGTTCGCCAACCATCGACTCTGGAGCCGTCGCCCGCGCTCGCACGACCTCGCCAGCGAGTGTGCCACGCCACGGCAACTCAAGCGTCGGGTCGAACGCATCGAGTAGCCCTGCTGTACCCGTGCCAGCGGCGACGATGACAACATCCGCGGTGAGGACAGTTTCGTCGCTTAGCTTGACGCTGGCCCCGTGCTCCGTTCGCTCCATGGCCTGCACGTCGCCGCGCACCAGTGGCACACCTTCGAGGAGCCCACGAACGACGCGCTCGAGGTCAAGGGCGAGCGCGTCAGGTATCCAGATGCCCCCGCATGTTTCGGGGGTCAACCTCGGCACGAGATCGAGGCACCGCGCCGCGGGGTACCAACTCGCCACCGTCACCGAGAGCACCGCGCAGCGATCGCGCCACCGTGTCGCGGTTTTCTCATCAGTTGTGAAGCGCAGCAGGCCACGGCTGAGCACTGCGTCTGGCGCGACGTCTTCAATGAGGCGGCAGGCGTGGCGCCATGCACCGACCCTCAACGGGCTCGCAGACGCATGCCGCCCCATCACGGGCTGGGCGATCGCGACCGGGACATCGGACGCTTTCGCCCCGTTTCCGGCGACAATGCGTACGTCGACGCCTCGACTGCGCAGCGCGTGTGCGAGGGACGCTCCGACGATCCCGGCCCCAATAATGACGGCTGATCGCGGCGCTGACCCGCTCGCGGTAGGGCCTTCGGTGCTCAGCATTGGCTTATCGGCCGAGCGTCTGGGGAGAAGCAAGGCTCCTCATTGGCGGATGTTAAGAAAATCTTCATTGTTTTCATAGGTTTGTGTGGACCGTCGGAAACGCTCACGGCTTTGACATCTCCGTCACGTAGCGGCTATGGTGTGGAGGTAAGCTCTCCTTCTTGACTCCGGCTTGTCATGATCGGTCCGATTCGCCACCTCGCGTTCGTCGCGACGCTCTCTCTCAACGCGACTCTGGTCGCGAGTTTGGTTGCCATTCTGTTCGCCACCCCTGCGTCTGCGCAGGTGACGTACCAGAACGATGGGTTCGTCGATAACACAGCCGTCGGCTTTCAGGGTGGATTCGCAGTGGGCGAGATCGCTGCGAGCTGCTTCAGCCCGCCAGAATCGCACTATCCGATGCGCTTGTCCGCGATAGCGTTTCTCTACGGAGGCGACCTCCCTGGCGCCACGATCGTGATTGGCGTGAAGGTTTGGGGAGGCGGCGGAAACGGAGAACCACCAAGCGAACTGCTGCACACCGCGGAAGATATCGAAGCGATTTCTGCGACTGACAGTTTCAACGAGTACGACCTCACAAGCCAGGCGATTACAGTCACCGCGCCATTCTGCGTGGGGATTGAAATCCGCGACGCCGGCCTGCCCTCTCTCGCACGCGACGACGATGGCACGATCAACCAAGGTAACAACTGGCTTTACACTGACTTGGGCGGAAGCTTCAGTTGGTTTCAGTCGAGTGATCTTGGGCTGACAGGCGATTGGGTCATCCGAGCGAAGGGCCGGCCGGCCGCCACCGGCGGCGATACTGGCGTGCCCGACACCGGAACGCCGGATACCGGAACGCCGGATACCGGAACGCCGGATACCGGAACGCCGGATACCGGAGTAACTCCGGATGCCGCTCCGGGAATCGCAGACCCCGTGATCTTTGCCGTCGACCAGGATGGTGAGAGCCTCGATGAGGACATCGAAGTAACGATCATTGGTCAGGATTTCTCGGAGGCCTACACGTACCTCGTCGATGGCGAGCGTTTGGAGGGCGTCGAGGTGCTCGGGGGGACCGAGGTGATTGGCCTGCTCGAAGCGGGCACCGACTTGGAGCCGGACGAGTACGACTTGGAGATCCGCGGGGACTTCCCATCACGTCGCGTGACCGAGCGGGACGCGATCACGATCGAGTTCGGCGCCCCGTCGCTCTTGAGCGTCTCACCGAGCGTTGCGGTGGCTGGCGAAGACATCGCGATCACCGTCAGCGGAACGAACTTCCAAGCCCCACTGACATTGCAAGTCGGGTCGGCGACGATCGCCAACGTGCTCGTCATCTCACCGACCCTTGCACAGGTCACCATCCCTGGCAGCACGCTGCCCGCGCCGGGTGTCTATGACATCGTGGCCATCACTGGCGCTGGGAACTCGGCGCCGTTGACGCGTGCATTCACCGTAAACGCGGCGCCATCGGGCGGCGGCGGCGGATGCGTCGCGGCATCGGCAGCAGGGGGCTTCTGGTGGATCGCGGGTCTGGTATTCTTGTGCCGTCGGCGTCGGATACGCCGATGAGCGCATATCGTAGCATCGTGGCTCGCGTCGTCACTTCGCTGCTGACGCTCGCGACCTCGTTGCTGCTGTCGTTCTCCGCTCAGGCGACAACTGTCGCGGCGCTGACGGACGATGATCTTATTCGGCTCGCAGATACCGTCGCGACGGGAACGGTCATCGAAGAACGAACGGCTCAGTACGACGTGGGGCCGGAGCTTTTCACGGAGTACGTCGTCGCACTCGATGCGCCCTTGTTCTCTCTCTCCCCCGTTGGGCCCACCGTGGTGATTCGCGTGCCCGGCGGCGTTCTCAACGACCGTCGGGTCGTCGTGCCGGGCATGCCGAGCTTCGAGGTCGGCGAGCACGTGCTGCTCTTCCTCGAGCGCTTGCCCAACGCCTTCGGAGACGCGGAGGCTGGGTTTCTGCCTGTTGGCCTCAACCAGGGCGTTTGGCGCGAAAGCGCGCCGGGAGTTTGGCAACGCGGTGAGCAAGAGAGCTTGTTGCTGCCACGCGGCTCTGCGCCGGTGGCAGAGCCACTGACCATCGACGCCTTGCGCGCGCGCATGCCGCGAATCGGGAGCGAGCAATGAGCGCCGACCGATGCGCGTCAGCGTTGCTCGCGATAGCCATGTTGGCGCCGCTTGTGCTGCCCAACGAAGCGCACGCGTGGGAGCATAACATCGCCGATTGGCCGGTGGAGCGCCTCCCGCTGCCCATCGCGCTTCGGCCAGAGCCGGCGCGCGATACCAGCAGCGACGAGCTCGCGCGGATCATCCAAGAGACCTTCGACACCTGGAACGAGGTCAGCTGCTCCTACGTCGAGTTGGCGTTTGACGGGGTGCAGGACCTGCCGGTCGCAGTCGATGATGACCAAGTGTTCGCTTGGATCGCCGACGGCGAGGTTTGGATCTACGGTTCGCAGTCCGCGGGCGCGACCATCATCGATGTGCTTGGCGAGAACGGCCCCAGGATCGACATCGCGTTCAACGACGTGAACTTCGACTGGATAGTTGGCGCAAACACCTTGGTCTTGCCGGACTACGAGTTCGGCGTCGATCCGAATCTCGAGGTCGACCCGGGTTCTGTCATTACCCATGAGGTCGGACACTTGCTCGGGCTGGCGCATCCGCGTCCGTCTGACGAACTGAGCCAGCCAGACGCCCTCGCGACAATGGTCTTCGCGCTACTGCCGAATGCGCAGCAGTCGAGTTTGGCCGCGGACGACAAGCTCGGGCTCTGCGAGAAGTACCCCGTGCCCGACGCGCATGAGTGCGAGACCGATGAAGACTGCGCGGACGAGACCTTCTGTCGCACTTTGGCAGCGAGCTTTGGCGACATCCGTCTCTGCGAGGAGTCGCGCGGTACCTTCGGCGACTTCTGCAGCGTTGATGAGTACATTTGCGAGGCGCAGTGTCTCTTCACAGCCGCGGACTTCTCGGCCGGGTACTGCACAGATTTCTGCGAGACGAACGATGACTGCCCGCTCGCGCCTGAGCGCTTTATCTGCGTGGAGCTGCAAACCACCGCGGACCCCGTGCTGGCGTGCGTACCGGACAATGGCACGGGCGGCATCGAAGCAGAAGGCCCGGAGTCAGACGTAGGAATCGTCGAAGAAGAACCGGATGCCGGCGCCGAAGAGGCCGAAGAGATCGCGGAACCAGAGGCCGACGTGGCTCCGGATGCTCCAGAGGATGCCGGCGCTGATGAAGCAGAGGACGACGGCGAGGAGGGCGGATGCACGCTCGCCTCAAGCGCGCCAAGCATGCTCTGGATTCTCCCCTTGCTGTGCTGGCGCACTCGGAGGCGGGGGTGAGCGAAGCAACGGCGTCGTTCGCCGCGAACAATCATCTCGCAGGTGTGCAGCGCGTAGCGCGCGGTCTCTCGTTAGCCTGTGTGCTAGCGACGATGTTCGGTTGCTCAAGCGAGCCCACCGGCAGTGCTGGGGCCGGCGAGCTAGACATCACTGAGAGGGATGTCTCCGCCCTCGACATCCCGAGCGATAGCGAGTCGGAGGACGATGTGCCGACCGCGGCGGATGTGAGCAGCGATTTTCGGGTGGACGCCTTCGTCGACGATTCGTTCACTCGGCCAGATGTCGTGCCCGACAGCGGCGCGGATGCGGCCGACGCAGACAGTGATGTGGCGCAGGACGCCACCGATGACGTCCCCGACGCTCCGGATGTCGCCGCAGATGTCGCTCCGGACGTCGCTCCGGACGTCACTCCGGACGTCGCTCCTGACGTCGCTCCTGACGTCGCTCCGGATGTCGCTCCGGATGTCGCTCCGGACGCTACACCAGATGTGCCCGAACCGGATGGCGGGCTGAGCTTCGCGATCGATGCGTCAGGGACGATCGACTGCCTCGAATGGGAAATCCGCGCGGACTACGACGTCTTTGACTTTAAGGGCAGTGACTTCTTGGTGCGCTATTCAGTGACCAACCGGTGCGCTGAGGTGTTCCTCTATTCCGTCTCGCACATGAACGACTTTTTCCCTTTGGCGATTCACAAAGACGGGGAACTGTGGACCTACCTCGGTTTGTGCCCAGGCGTTGGCGACCCGTTCGAGTGGGGATTCCGCACGATCGGGGAAGGCATCTCTCGTGGTTTCGTCTGGCGCGTCGCCGAGCACGAGTCCCTATTGACGGACTGCGGGATCGAATTCGACGCCGATGCCAGCTATGAGCTTGTAGGGTACGGATCGACCGAGATCGATACGTTCTCGCCGACCAGCACGCCGTATCCGCTGACCCCAGCGTTTCCGATTACGATCAGAGAGTAAGCCGTGACCGCGAAGAACATGCACCAGGTCAAGTCGCTGCTGCTCATCTGTGGCGCCACACTCTGCGTCGTCTCTTGTGGCGACTCGAAAGCCGGCACCGGTGAGAGCGATGACGGGCGCGGCGAGCGCGACACCACCCTCATCCTCGACGCGGTCGACACGGCGGAGCCCGACGATACGTTCGATGTGCGCGATGTGCCTGAGGTTTTTGTCGACACCGTGGAACCTCAGCCGCCGCTCGCTGATGCCGGTGGCAATCGTGGCGGTGTGCCGAACGTCTCGATCGTGTTCGATGGGAGCCGCTCGAGCGACCCTGACGGCGACGTTATTCGCTACGAGTGGGCCTTCGGAAACGGCGACACAGCCACCGGCGTGGTGACGAACTACGCCTACGAGAATGCGGGTGTGTTCACGGTTACGCTCACCGTAACAGACAATGACGGTCTCACCGACACCGACGAGATCACGATCGATCTGCAAGAGGCCAACGACCCTCCGCAGGCCGTGATAGACGGCCCCTTCGCAGTGGTCGCCGGCGAAGAGAACGAGTGGAACGCGCTGCGCTCCACAGATGACATCGCGATTCGGGCGTGGACGTGGGACTTCGGCGTCGAAGGCGAGCCCGAGACGCTCGGCCAGCGCGCCGAGTTCACGTATCGCCAGTGGGGCGTGTACACCATGACGCTGACGGTGGAAGATACGGACGCCGTGCGAGACATCAGTACGCAGTCAATCGACGTACTCGCGCCACCGACAGCATTCTTTGACGGGCCTGGCACAGGCTTCGTTGGGGAAGAGCTTGAGTGGGACGGAACGCTCAGCTTCGATGATGATGCGGAAGAGGGCGCGCCAAACGGCGGCATCGTGCGCTGGACGTGGGACTGGGATGACGGCACGCCGCCACTCGTGGGCCCGCCCTTTGGACGCCACATCTACACGGTGCCCGGCCGCTACGACGTCTTCGTGACGGTAGAAGATGCGGACGGCATCACACGCTCTTCGGCGACAAAGAAGCTCGATGTCTTCGAGATTCCAAACCTCGCACCAACACCGGTGATCAGCGCCGAACGCTTCACAATCGACGAGTGCCAATCGCTCGCGTTCGACGCCTCTCTCTCGGTCGATGACACCGACACGGCGAGCACTCTTCGGTACGTATGGGACTTCGGCGACGGCTCGACGCTCTCGGGGCAAAGCGTCGATCACGATTGGCGTCGTGACGGCGAGTACACCGTGACGCTCACCGCGATCGACTCCGATGAGGCACGCGGTGAGGCGCAGATTGTCGTGACGGTTAACAACCTGCAGCCGACGGCCTCCTTCACGCTAACCCCGCCGTCTGTACTGGAGGGCGATACGGTGCTTGCCGATGGGAGCGCTTCGTTCGACGGATGCGATGGCAGCATCTCGACGTACGCGTGGGATTGGGGCGACGGCACGCTCACGCCCGCGACGAGCTCGCCGGTGGGCTCTCACGTATATGACGATTTTGGAGAGTATGATGTGCGATTAACGGTGGTCGACGACGGCGCAGCACCGCTGCAAGATGAAGCTGAGCGAAGCATTGAGGTCATCTTCGATGCCCCAAATCAGCCACCAATTCCCGTCATCAGCGCCGAACGGTTCATCGTCGACGAGTGCCAGTCGCTCTCTTTTGATGCGTCGCTGTCCGTGGATGATACGGACGCTGCGGGCTCGTTGCGCTACCTCTGGGATTTCGGCGATGGAGCCACGATCTCGGGCCAGAGTGTTGAACATGATTGGCGCCGCGATGGAGAGTTTACTGTCACGCTCACGGCAATCGACTCGGAGGAGGCGCGGGGCGAAGCGCAAATCATCGTGACGGTGAACAGCCTCCAGCCCACGGCGGCATTTACGCTAACACCCACGTCGGTGCTCGAAGGACAGACAGTGCTCGCCGACGCCAGCACTTCGTTCGACAGATGCGATGGCAGCATCTCGACGTACGCGTGGGATTGGGGCGACGGCACGCTCACGCCCGCGACGAGCTCGCCGGTGGGCTCTCACGTATATGACGATTTTGGGGAGTATGACGTACGACTGACGGTCGTCGACGACGGCGCAGCACCGCTGCAGGATGAAGCTGAGCGAAGCATTGAGGTCACGTTCGACGCGCCCAACCAGCCGCCGATCCCGGTCATCAGCGCGTCTGACTTCACTATCGACGAGTGCGAAGAGGTCGACTTTGGCGCCTCGCTGACGGTGGATGACACAGACGGCCCCTTAGAGCTGATCTACCTCTGGGACTTCGGCGACGGAGGCTCGCAGTCTGGGTTGGAAGTCAGCCATGACTGGGAACGCGAAGGGGAGTACGAGGTCACCCTCGCCGTCATCGACTCAGGAGGCGCGCGAGGAGAAGCCAGCGTGTTCGTGACCGTTGAGAACATCGCGCCGACGGCAATATTCACCGCGCTCCCCGCGCCGGTGACCCTCGGATCGAGCCTCAATGTGGATGCCAACGCGTCCTTCGATGGATGCGAAGGCAGCGTCGTGCGCTACCGCTTGGATTGGGGCGACGGCTCGCTCGGCACAGGTACTCCATCTCCGGTCGCGTCTCACACCTATGACGAGATTGGCACCTACCCGGTGACGCTCACGATCGTCGACGACGGTGATCCCGCGCTAGAGACCTCCGTGCAGCAAAACATCTCGGTTGTCGAAGGCGGCGGCGGCCCCACGCGCTACGTCGCGACGCCTGCGATCAACCACCAGTGCGGTGGCGGCGCGGTGAATGTGCGTTTGGCGTCAGCACAGATTGTTGATGCGGCAGGCGTCATCACAGTTGAGGCAACGGGAGAGCAGCCGGGTAACATGAGCAGCGACCGATGCCCCGCTATGGCGTGCACTGGTTCTGGCGATGACGAGGTCTGTGTATGCAGCTCGCAGCTGACGGCACCCGGGTCTCCCGGTTGTGATGAAGAGTATGAGATGTCGATTGTCGCAAACGATGACGGGTCGTACGACTACGACTTCAGCGCGGTGTTCACCGAGGTTGACCCGAGCGGAACTTGTTTCTTCCTCGCCGAAGGCTGCTGCCTAGGCTGCACGTCTTACTCAACTTCTGGCACGCTCGTGCCAGAGTGAGGCACTCATGAGCAATTGGGGCATCGGCCTTTTGATTTCGCCGGGCCCGGGTGGGCGCCCGGAAGCTGTGCTGCTCCGCGACGCGGAGGCGCACTGCGGAAAGTGCGGCTGGGAGACCGTGGAGCGCACCTATGAGTCGACCTCGCTGCACGCGACGACGACCCGCGTGCTCAGCAGTCTTCTCGACGCGGGTGCGCCGTCGCTCGCGCAGACCTGTTTGCAGTGCGGCGATGCGGTTGGCCCTGAACACGTCGTGCGCTGGGTCATCCACTTTGGTTTCATGAGCGGCCGCGGCCTGATTCAGGGCTTCGGCACCACCGATGGCGCACGCCGTTGGTTGCTCTCGCCACACCAAGCGATGGACGTGCAACTCGTCCCCGCATGGGAGAACACGGCGGACCGCTCCCGAGAAGAGGTCGAGGCCCTAGATGAGCCGACGGTCGCGCGGGTGTTCGGCCGCGCATTTCAGCCAAAACAGCGGGTGCGCGAGTGGGTCGCGACGAGCGTCGACGCGCACGACGATACCCTGCATTACCTCGGCCCTGGCACATACGTGCAGCTGCTGCGCCCCGACGACGCGAACGAACTCGACGCCGTCATCGCGAGCGCGCGAAAAACACTCGATCAAAGTGAGCCCGAGGCTGCGCCGTGGCATCTGGAGACGCTCGTGCACGACGGAGAGCCCGCAGACACCTACCCGCACGCACCAGCGGCGTGGCTCTCAGGTCTCGATGACGCGCTTGAAGGCTTGACCGTGCTGTCCTTCGTCGGGCTTGGTCGAGTGAAGCCGGCGCTTGAGCACATTGTCTCGGGCTTTCCGATCCAGCTCTTGTTCGAGCCGATCGACGAGGAGACGCTTCGCATGCGCTTGCCAGACCTCGACGGCTGGCCGGACCATCCGACCCTCGACCTCACCGGCATTGGAGCAGAGGCGGCTCGGACCATGCTGACCATCGACGACGCGGCCCGAGTTGAGCTAGAGAGGTTGTTGCAGTCGCTCACGCGATTGAACCACGACGACACCCCCGAGACTGACCCCGAACCCGCAGAACCCGCTCGATGAGCAGTGCGATCTGGAACGGACAGCTGACCGACGCCCTAGGGGAGATCATGTCGGCCACGCTAAACGCAATGCAGCTGGGCGACGGGGTGTTCGAGACGATTCGCGTGCTGCCGGATCGGCCGACGGGCTCACGGTTGCTCCGTAGGGATGCGCACCGGGCACGCCTGCTGCGTTCGGCCGCGCGCTCCGGCTACGACATCTCTGGCTTGAGAGGCCGCCTCGATGCGACGCTCATGACAGCCGAATTGGAGGCGCACACACAGGCGGTCCGGATCTCTGCGATGCCGACCCGCAGCGGAACGCTCGGCGTGCTCGGCGTGTTCACCCCGCGCCCCTATGTGGATTATCGCTTTGGCAGTCGCGCGGTTAGCAGCCTGTTGCCGCATCCCGGTCTCGGTGTGCTCGGCAAGACGTGCGGCTATCAGTGGGCGCTTACGGTGGGCCGGTGGGCCAAGGCCGCTGGCGCAGAGGATGCGTTTCTGCTGCGCGACGGTGAAGTCGTCGAAGCCGCGACTGCGGCGCTACGCTGGCGAGTAGGAGACGCGTGGTTCTGCCCGCGCGCGCCCGGGGCGCTCGACAGTGTCACCGCGGCGGCGTTTGACGCTCGCGAACCGTCTATGAGCCCCGCGGCAGCCACCGAAGCCGCGCTCGCGTCGGCGGATCAGATTATCCTGCTGAGCGCGCTGCGCTTGGCCATCGGTGTTGCGTCTTGGCACGACAGTACAGGCGCGCGGCATCGGTATCCGGGGCACGATCACGGCCTCCCGGCGCTTCGGGCGGCTCTCCTCGGGCGCTCGGGTTGACCGACAAGGTCTCTCGAGTCGGCGGTCGCTTCGTCGCGGCTGCACCAGCGGCAGACATCGAGGCGGCGCGTGTCGTAGCGTCTGCCACGGGCCACGTTGTTTGGCTCGACTCGGGTGCGAACTCGCTCGACAGTCCGCTCCGCTCCATGGTGGCCGTGCGCACATCTCCCCGCGCCGTGCTGACCCAGGCCGTGGACGGTGACCGGGTTTGGGCCGCGCTCGATGATGCACACGCCCGAGACAGCGCGCAGTGCCCGCATCCGGATCTCGGCTGGGTTGGCTACGTCGCCTACGAAGCCGGCGTGTTGGCCGACGCCGGGCTCGTCTCACAGAGCGTCGATGACCCCGTTATCGTGGCGGCTAGCGTCGACGCCGCGTGGGTCAGCGATGATCGTGGCGCGCGCTGGGTTGCCGGAGCCGATACCGAAGAGGGTGCGCTCGCGTTGCTCAATGAGGTGCGCGAAGCCGCCTTCGCTGCGGAGCTTCCTCCTCCGCCTGCGCCGCTCGTGTTGCAGGCGCCGAAGTCCGAGCGATGGCACGCGACCGCAGTCGCCCACGTGCTCGACCAAATCGTTGCGGGTCGTGTTTATCAAGCGTGTTTGACCTTCCCACTCTTGTTCTCGCCGCAGGCAGATCTGCTACCGCACTACCTCGCTCTGCGGGAGGCGAGCCCGGGCGCATACGGCGCGTACCTTCGCCTGCCTGGCGTGGAGGCCGCTTCGACAAGCCCGGAGCGCTTTCTTCACATCG
>JBLFZA010000046.1:0-20503 GCA_047610025.1 Bradymonadia bacterium
TGATCAACGCACCAACTGTCGTATCGCCACCGCTAGCTTGAGGCGGTTCGTTACCGACGGCTGGCGATGCGCCTGACGCTACTGGCGCGATGGCGCCGCTCGGGCTTTTTGCGTTCAGTGTGCCACCGCAGTGCCCACAGAAGCGTTGTCCCGCCTGTGTCTCCGATCCGCAAGTCGGGCAGGCATTGTCTGCGCCAATCTCTGGTTCAGCGACCACGGCGTCCTCACGCTGCTTGGCGAGGTCAGCACCACATCCCAGGCAGAACTTGTAGCTCTCTTCGTTCTCTCGACTGCACTTGTTGCAAGTGTACACTCTAGGCCTCCGGCGGGGCGATTCGGATTAACTGACGCAGGTTGTAAACGCAGCACGGCGACTCTGGCAAGCAACCGGCGGTATTTGCGACGAACGGGACTTCGAGCGCGCCGCTCGGGCCGATCCGTTCAAATGCGGTGCCTGGGATTCGAAATCGCTGTTTTTTACGGGCGAAGTCGCAGGTCTTCTACCGTGAAGAGTGCCTGCAGGGTGACGCCCGCGGCTGCGAGCGTCTCGACTCCTCCCTCGAGGCGGTCGACCACGCAGAGCGCATGCTGCACGATGTAGCCACACGCGCGCATCGCCTCGATGGCCTTCAACGAAGAGCCGCCGGTGGTCACCGTGTCGTCAAGAGCGACGACGCGACCTCCGTCCGGCAGATCCCCGCCACGCTCGATCTGAGACTCCGCACCGTGCGCTTTGGGCGCCTTGCGTACGAGCACTCCTGACCACGATTTTCCGCTTGAAAGCCCTGCCAGTTGTATCGCTGTCGTGAGAGGATCAGCGCCGAGGGTCATGCCACCAACCGCGTCGGTCTGCCACTCGGCATCTATGATGGCGGCGCACGCGAGCTGACCGATAAGCTGAGCCCCACGGGCAGTGAGCGCGGTGCGACGAACATCGACGTATGTCGAGCTGGTCGCGCCGCTGGCGAGGGTGAAGGTCCCCTCTCGGTAAGAGTGTTCACGAAGCAGTGCGAGCAGCTCGTCACGCTCGCTCACGACTTCGCTCCGCCTTTCCTGCCTGAGCGCTTCTTTGATGTCCCGGGCGCCGTTGGCTTGTCCGCGTCATTCTGCCCGCTAGAAGAAGGAGCAACTGGTGCGGGAGTCGCGT
This sequence comes from Bradymonadia bacterium, assembly GCA_047610025.1. Classification (GTDB taxonomy): domain Bacteria; phylum Myxococcota_A; class Bradymonadia; order REDH01; family REDH01; genus JBLFZA01. The sequence goes on from JBLFZA010000046.1 coordinate 1,148, forward strand.
CCGTTTCGGAGGCAGCGTCTGCATTCGCGGGGAGCGAGGTGGGCGCCGATGGGCGCGCTTGCGTTGCGGGGGTGGAGACTCGCGCGACGCGGCTGGGCGGCTGCGCATCGGGCATGTCGATTGTTCCGCGTAACGACGCACCGTCTTCCACGGACACGCGCGGGGCGGAGACGGAACCTTCCACCGTGCCACCTGCGTGTAGGGAGAAGAGCCCGTCACACACGATATCACCAGAGATGGTGCCGTAGACGATGACGTCCGATGCGGAGACACCAGCGCTTACCGCTGCGCCTTCAGACACCGTCACGGAGCCCGTCAATTCGATCTGTCCGCTCACTTGTCCTTCGACAACGAGCGACCCGGAGCCCGTGATGTTGCCCTCGACGCGGGTGCCGGCCCCAATTGTATGTGTCGCGTTACTCACGGCTAGGCATCCATGTCGATGTGGCCCTTGAATGCGGCGCCATCAGCAATGGAGATGCGTGGGCTGCGAACATCCCCAACGAGCCGACCCTCGGGCCCGACGGCCACGCGTTCGCCGGCGGCAACATTGCCGGCCAGCTCGCCTTGAACGTCGACCACCGACGCTTCGACGTTCGCTTCCACCTTGCCACCGGCTGCGACAGTGAGAGCTGCGCTGAGGGTGATGGTGCCGCGCACTTGGCCTTCGATGGTCACGGCTTCTGAGCCGCTGATCTCGCCTTCAATGGTGAGACCTGACCCGATGACCGTACCGCTCGCGCTCGTGGGTGCGCTGCCAAATCGTCCTTGTGCCATGACTACTTGCCTCCTGCGCCGCCCGAGGGCGACGGAATGTCCATATCGATTGCGCCCCGAACGGTCGCCCCGTCGGCGATGGCCAATCGCGGTGCGCGAATGTTGCCAACCAGCTTTGCGCCGGCCTCGACCGAGACACGCTCTGTCGCCGTAACATCGCCAGTCAGCTCTCCTCGAACGGTGACCGTTCGGGCGGCTACGTCTGCGACGACTCGACCGCCAGCTTCGACCGTGAGGTCCTGCTCGACAGAAATCTCGCCTTCGACGACTCCGGCAATAACGAGCGACCCACTGCCGCTTACGCGACCTTTGATCTCAATGCTCGAACCTACCGTGCACAACGTGTTGGACATCAACGCCTCTAGGGGTGCGGCTCGCCCTGTGCGAGCGGCCGACACTCTACTGCGCGGCCCTTGGAAGTGTCAACGTGGCAGGCGCTCGGAACTTCAGGAGCCGGCGCGCCTACCACATCACAAACCCGGTCCGAACTCCTGAGAAAACCAGCCGTTCGTGAGCACATCGAGACGAGCGATCGATTGCGCGATGATCGCCGTCGCCTCGAGTCGATCGTCCGCAGCGCTTAGCGACAAGAACGCGGCCCGTGCCTCGTGTAACTCCAGCCACGCCTCCGTAGCCGAGGAGATGCGCTGCAGCTGGTCGCGCTCAGCTGCTCGCGTCGCCGACAGGACGGCCAACTCCTCACCACTCCAAACCAGGGCCGAGAGATCCCAGCCGACTTGAGCGCGTGCGGTGACTCCCCGGTCGGCGACCCACCCGCTCGCGCTGCGTGTATCGGCGCCGTCAAACGCGCTCGTATCATCGTAGTCCTGCTGCAGTCGGGACTCCGTGTCCCAACGACGTCCGTCATCCACGCGGGCCTCAAAGCGAAGCAGGTTAGGCATCCACCCGGCGCGACGCGCTCGAGAGAGCAGCGCGACAGCGTCGATGTGGGGTGTGCTCGCGACAACTCGCGCGAGCACCGTTGAGAGTCGCGATGAGGCCTCGGTCGTGACAAGCAGAGAGCTCTCAACAACGCCTGTTGCGTCTTGCGCTCTGCCCAGCGCCGGCGCGCTCAGCAGACCACACAGAACCAGCGCACCCGTACGGCGCGGCGTCGACTGCCAGCGAACCCAGAGCACAGTCGCGGTCTCCTGGCGTGCCCGCTGCACGCCCGCGCTGCGATCAACTGTGGTGAGCGAGCGCGACGGAATTCGCCAGCGCTGCCAGGTGGCGACACCAACCGTTGGCAGCACACCCCGCCAGCGATAGCGTCGAGCACATCGTTCACCCTCAGGATGCTCTCGCGCGTGCGAGGGGGGAGGAGAACGCGTTGGTAGGGGCCTCGCGCTGCAACGAGACGTGGGCAGAAGGGAGAGCAAAAGGACAACAAGCAGGACAGGCATAGCCGACTCCGGTTAGGGGCATGCCTTAGTTGTCGAGCGGTCCGGGACGATGTTGCGTCAGGCACGAGCGATTTTTGTGCGGGGTCACCACACGGTGGGCAGCCCACCGGTCCGAAGCAGGACGAAGAAGTCCATGAAAAACGCGACGCCGAAGTGGATGGCGACGCCAAGCCAGATCGTGCCATGGCGCACGGCGAGGTAGCCTAAAACGTAGGCGGTGATGAGCGCCCCGATCGTCTCCGGCACCGGCTTCGTCCAGTGGATCATGACGTAGGGCACCATGCTGATCGACAGTGCGTGCATGCCGACGCTTCGAGAGAGGCCGACGGCCAAAAATCCTCGCCAGAACGCCTCTCCACTCACAAAGATGAGCAGGTACCGGAATTCATAGATCAGGAACAGCCGCCACGAACGCCCGGCTCCAGGATAGAAAGGGTACTTCGCCTGAAAGCTGTCCATCCCTGCTCCGACCCAAACGAGCGGAAGCATGAACGCCAGAATCCCAGCGTAAATCGCGACGTACCGGCGCCCGAGTTTCGGGGTGAAGCCAAAATCAGAGAGCCGCTCTCGTAAGACGAAGAGAATAACGGCAGCGGGCAACGCGAGGCGAAACAGTACGCTACACGCCGAGCTGTAGAGAAAGGGCTGCAAGCCACGAAGCGGCGCGTCGACGAAGTGCTGCTGCCAGAGCGCCATGAACGCTCGCGGGCGGCCCCAGTCGAGATAGAGATAGAGCGCGACCATCGCTGTCAGCAAAATGATCGCGACGCGCCGGCTGTCGGGCCCGTCGTTCACTCTGCCGGTGTCTGCACCCTCGCTCACTCCGAGCGCCGTAAGGCTGCCAAAACTTTATCGTGCAAACCGCCAAACGCAGCGCCGGAGAGGCCAGCGAAGACATCGCCTTTCCGAAGGATTGGGGTAACGACCGTGACGATCTCGTCTACGGATGGGATGAGGTGAACCTCAGGCCCTCGCGCACGAATATCATCCGCAAGCTGCTCTATGGAGAGAAGCTCGGACTCCGGAAGTGTGTCCTTCTTCCAGGGCCGGCTGAGGACGACAATGTCCGCGGCCGCGAAGGACTCGGGGTAGGCGTCTTGGAAGACAGCCCTGCGGGATGTGTTGCTCTTGGCCTCGAACGCGACCACCAACTTGCCGGTCTTATAGCGGGCTTTGAGCGCTTCTACCGTCTCACGCACTGCGGAGGGGTGGTGTGCGAAGTCGTCGATCACCGTGACACCTCCGACGACGCCCTTTAGTTCCTGCCTCTTTTTAACGCCGCGGTAGCTCGGAAGAAGCTCGGCAGATGTGCCCAAGGCGACGCCGGCGCTCAGCGCCAAGCCCGCGGCACCGAGCGCGTTTCGCACGTTGAACGCGCCGACCATCGGGAGCACCGACTCGCCGATAATCACACCTTCCTCAAGAAGTGTGAAGTGCGTGCCCGCGTCGTCGAGGCCGTCGATGATGGCGCAGAGCGAGTGCCTCGCCCCCTCACGCGAGGCCGCTAGTCCGAAGGTGCGAACCGTCGCGGTGGCGTTTTGTGCGCAAGCCATGGCTCGCTCGTCATCTCCATTGACCCACAACGTCCCGTTCTTCGGCAGCTGGGCAGCAAAACGATCAAAGACATGGGTGACGTCGGCAAGCGTGGGATAGATATCCACATGATCAAACTCGATGTTGTTGATCGTCGCCGCCACGGCTGGATAATGCCAAAACTTCGGGACCTTGTCGAAGTACGCCGTGTCGTACTCGTCTCCTTCAACGACGAAGTGGTCGCCCGTGCCGAGCCGGTAGTTTCCGTCGAACTCAACGGTGACGCCGCCGATAAAGAACGAAGGGTCGAGAGCGGCGCCGTGCAGGAGTGAAGCAGTCATCGCAGACGTGGTCGTCTTTCCGTGAGTTCCCGTGGCGACGAGGCAGCGCCGTGTAGGGAAGAACAGCACGCGAAGCGCTTCTGGCAGGCTTAGATAGGGCAGCCTGCGGGCAATCGTCTCGACAGCTTCGGGGTTGTTGGAGCGAGAGACGTTGCCGACAACCACCAGCTCCGTGTTCGCGGGGATGTGAGCTCCGTCATACCCGGACTGGATGACCAACCCCTTGCCCTCGAGCCACGTGCTCATTGGTGGGTACGCCATCGCGTCGCTGCCGCTGACGACGTACCCACGGTCTGCGAGCATCGCCGCGAGGGTTCCCATTGCGGTGCCGCAAACGCCGATGATGTGCACGTGGCGTAGCGTCGACAAATCGGGGAGGGGCGGGAGTTCGCGTCGGGCTGCAGCGGTCATGAGACGAGCCGGGTAGGGAGGTTAGCGACATTGTGCACGGTCTCGGCGTCGCTATCGAATTCCGATCGTGTTCTGCTTGGACTTCGGCGCAAAGCGGGAGAGACTGCACTCATGTTACTTCACCGTTCGATTCGTTTCGCGGAAGTCGACCAGTACCTAGCGAGCCTTGGCTTCGCCGTGGTTCGGTTCGTTCCCCGCGTCTTTCCTAACCGGAAGGAGCCAGCCCATGTCGAGTGGGAGAATGGTCCGGCGAAGGCGTCCGCTGAGTTCGTCATGCACGTCGATCCCGAGCGACGGCTCCTTGCTATCGTGGGGACAGATGTTGAAGATGTGCGCGCCGCGGTCGCACATCGGTTACGACTTGAGGACCGAGGGGACCTGCTCGCTGAGTTGGCCGGTGCGGATCAGGACGCGGCGGCTTACGCCGTGGTCGCCCTTGTCGATGGGTGGCCGAACTCATCACTCGTTGACGTCGAACATGCCCTGTTCTCGCGCCCCGAAGCGCACGTGCAGTTGGCGTGTGTGAAGGGCCTAGAGGCGCTCGGGACTCAACGGGCGCTTGCCGTCCTCGAGCGAGCGCGCCACGATCAGACTCGGACAATCGAGGCGCGAGCCATAGCCGGTGCCGCCGCGTCAGAGCTTCGGTTCACCGCCAAACGGGAGTGAGCTGAGCGCCTGCCCGAGTGAGCTCTCGAAGGGCCAGCCACGGGGGAGTGATCCTACCGCGAACTGCAGATGCCTCACCCAAACAACAACCACCATACGCAACGACGCCTCCTACCCAAGAGAGCGGAGGCGTTTCGCGGGACACTCTGGTGAGTGTTACTTGGCGTACTCGGCGGTGAGCAGTTTGGCGATCGTCATCAACTGCATGTTCGAGGTGCCCTCGTAGATCGAGCCAATCTTCGCGTCGCGGTAGAACTTCTCTGCCGCGTACTCTTTGGTGAAGCCGACGCCTCCCATGAACTCGATGCACATCGACGCCGTCTGCTCCGCCACCCGTGAGGTGTAGAGCTTGGCCATTGCCGCCTCTTTCAGGAAGGGTCGGCCCGCCATCTTAAGCTGTGCCGCGTTGTAGACGAGCAGTCGCGCCGCCTCGATCTCGGTCGCTAACTGGGCGTACTGGAACTGCATGCCTTGGAAGCTCGCGACCGGCTTTCCGAACTGCTCGCGTTCCATGATGTAGTTCATCGCGTAGTCAAACGCGCCTTGTGCGAGCCCGATCATCTGGGCGCCGATACCGATGCGCCCCTCATTGAGAGTCTCGATCGCGACTTTGTAGCCGACTCCAACTGCGCCGAGCACGTCTGCATCACTCACCTCGCAGTCTTCGAGGATGACCTCGCATGTGCTGGAGGCGCGGATGCCGAGCTTGTCTTCCTTCTTTCCGAGCGAAAGCCCCGGATTGTCTTTGTACACAAGGAAGGCGGTGATGCCTTTGTAGCCTTTGTCGAAGTCGGTGTTCGCGAGGATGAGGAAAATGGACGCTTCCTTCGCGTTGGTGATCCAAAGTTTGGTGCCGTTCAGCACCCACTTGTCGCCACGTCGCTCGGCCTTGCACCGCAGCGCGAAGGCGTCTGAGCCCGAGCCTGCTTCGCTCAGGCAGTATGAGCCAACCCACTCGGTGCACATCTTGGGCAAGATGCGTTCTTTCTGCTCGTCGGTGCCCCAGCGGAACAGCGCGTTGTTCACCAGCGTGTTCTGCACATCGCAGAGCACCGAGACGGCGGGGTCGACGCGTGCGAGCGCCTCAATCGCGAGGCACGCCGTGAAAATGTCAGCGCCTGCGCCGCCGTACTGCTCGGGGACCTCGATGCCCATCAGGCCCATCTCAAAGAGGCCGGGTACAATGGAGTCGTGGAACTGTGCGTTCTCATCCATAGCCGCCACGTGCGGGCCGATGTGTTGCGTTGCCCATCCGAACACAGAGTCGGCGAACAGTTGCTGGTCTTCGTCTAATGCGGTCAGCGCGCCCATGGGCATCTCCGTCAGGGTGAGTTCGAAAGCTCAGGCGAAGCCTATAACGCCGGGCGGGGCGCCGCTCAAGTGGGGAGGGGCAAAACGACAGAGCCCCGGCGCGAAAACGTGCCGGGGCTCAGACTTTCAGCGCTCTAGGCGCCCACCGCTTTAGGGTGTGATGGTCAGCACGTAGTCGCCGGCTGTTGCCGGCTCTGCGAATGCCCAACTCTCGACGACAACGAAGTAGCGTGTACCCTCCGTGACATTGACGTTAACGATGGAGAAGAACCCACCGAGCGGGTCATCATCGTTGCAGTCAAGCACTGGCGCTTCATCACCGCAGAGCCCCTCTGTCACCCAGAGGACGCTGTCGCCGCCGAGGCTCGCGCCCGTGTCGAAGGTAACGGTTCCGGTGGCAGTCGCGTCGAAGGAACCGACGAACTCGAGAGAGCCGATGCTCGACGTGCAGCCCGCCGGGGCGACGAGTTCGTCCAACCCTGCCGCGATGGAGACGCTGTTTGCGCCGCTATTGAGTTCCACCGCGCCGCCGCAGGAACCGACGGCCTCGCAGATATCCGCTACTCCGCAGCCAAGACTGACCTCGCACGGGACCTCACTGCAGTCGTCGCCGATGGCACCGAGTGTCACGCACACGTTTCCAGCTCCGCAGAAGAGTCCGTCAATGCATGGGAACTCCTCGCAGCTCTCTTCTTCGCCACCGAGCTCACCGCAGGTGTCGTTAAGGCCACACGCGAGGTCAGCGGCACAGGGCACGTCCAAGCAGTCGTCGCCAGTCGCTCCTAAGGGCACGCAGATGTTCTCAAAGTCGCAGAAGAGAGAGTCGATGCAGACGATCTCCTCGCACGACTCACCTTCGCCCGCCTGGGGCTCCTCGATGAAGAGCACTTCGCCGATGCCGCCGGCACCAAAGCCGTCGATGAAGACGAAGATGATGTCGCCAACCACGACATTCATCGAAATCTCTGATGCCAAGCCGACGAGGTCGTCGTTGCAGTCGAGCTGCGCTTCCGTCGCCGTGCAGGAGTTTGCGCGTGCGTAGAGCACCGTATCGAAGGTGCCCGTAGCCTCTGTGTCGGTCGTCGCCGTCAGAATGCCGTTGAAGTCGGCTTCGTAGAGAATCGCCGCTTCGCCGCCGCCGCCGAGAAGGAACCCGTCGCAGACGGAGGTCTCAATGTTGTCGTTACCGTTCGTGTTGAACGCGACGAAGAGGCCTTCTCCTTCAACGAACTCGCCTTCGTCCTCGGCGCTGATCGTCTCCACGCCCTCACACGGGTCGAGGGTGTCGATGTCGCACACAGCGTCGTCTCCAGAGTCATCGCAGAACAAGCCGGCGCGACAGATGTTGTCCTCTTCGAGGACGTCGCAAAGCTCGAGCACAGCGAGCGTCGGTCGGAACGTGAACTCGATTACTTCCGAGGTCAGGCCGAGCGAGTCCGTCACGAGAACACTGCCTCGCGAGACGCCAAGAATCTCCGGGAAGTTCCAGTTCAGAACGTCCACCGACTCGAACTCACCTTCTTCGTAGACGATGGTCACCGGGTCAGCCTCTGACGGAGTGAGCTCCACCGGGCCGCCGAGAACGTTCAGGCCCTCTTCGTCGAAGAAGTTGAACGTGAAGAGCACAAGGTCTTCATTCGCATCGGCGCCAAGCGTGGTGATGCTCAGCAGGCGAGTGTTGTCTTCATCCTGAATAGCCGAGACTTCAAAAATCTCGGGAGCGGCGCCTGCGCAGATTCCTTCAACGCAGTCAGAGCCATCTTCGCAGAGGTCCGTCACGCCGTCGCCGACGCACTCGTCACCCAGCAGGCGAAGCGGCGGAATCGCGACAGTGAGTCGCGTCTCGCTCAACAACCCCGCAGAATCCAGCAGGTTCATCGCGACTGTGGTCGCTGTTGGGAAGACGTCGAATCCAGCGATGGTCGATGGCACGTTGAACTCCACGATCCCGCGGATGTCGTCGTCAATCGCCAAGGCCTGGTCGCCACCGAGGAGGTCGGTGCCTGCATCATCGATGAGTGTTCCGCTCCAGTTCACGACGTCGCCATTTGCGTCGCTACCACTGAGGAAGAACCGAACGCTGGCCGAGTCAATGCGCTCAGCGGTAAGTGCAACAAACACTGGGGCCACCGCGACTTCACACCGGTTCAGCCCGTCGACGTCTGATGCCGCGCCACAAACGAGGCCAAGCGCTGTATCGCATGCTCCACCTGTTCCGTCGGTGGTGCACGTTGCACCAAGCTCGCCTTCCGCAAAGAGCGCGTCGTTGATTGTCCCGGAGATCTGACCGCGTGCGTCTTGAATGAACACGTCCGTGTCGGTCCATGGGTCGCCTCCGCCGTTGATTTCAAAGGAGAATGCAAAGGCAGTTCGGCCAAATGGGTTTGGCGTGAGGTCCGCTGCAGCGATAACGATCGGCGCGGTGGAGCCCAGAGGCTGCGTGATGACGATTGTCATGTTGTCGAGGTCAGCGTTGCTGTCGGTACCGACAACTTCGTAGCGGATGATCGTCTGCGTTTCGTCGGTGTAGAACGCCTCAACGAAATCAAGCGCCGGCGCCACTGGCACCTGGCACGTGGCGCCACCGCCTTCGAGCGGTGAACAGTCGAACGCTGCCGTGCAGGCGGAGGTGATGCCGTCGAGGTCACACTGAGCGTTGAGACCCACGGGAGTCGGCGCGTCGAAGTTTCCGATGAGCTCATTGGACTCGAGCCCCTCTGCGTCAACGACGGAAACTCGGATGGAGGTCATTTCCGACTCTGCGCCGAACAAACCGCCGACAAGCGCGACAAATCCTTCGAACTCGATGTCACCCGTGACGTCGTTGTCGAGCAGGAAGTTGATGTCTTCAAGGAAGCCACCAATGCCGTCTTCCAGGACGTTCCCGTCGCGGTCGAGAGCATCGAGGTTGATGCTGACCACGTCAGCGTTCAAGTCGCGACCGGTGACAAACACGCGGATTCCGTCAGCGCCTGTGCGCTCTGAGCGAACAGCGCTGATTACGGCTTCAACGGCCGTGCCACACGATGAATCGCCGGCGTCATCCGTCGTGCAGGTGAAGGGGGCAACGCAGGTGTTCGCGAGGCGCTCGATGTCGCACGGATCACCCTCTAGAAGGCCGGTGGTCGGCGGCACGAATTCAGGCACAGTGACTTCGAACTCGTTCGAGAGGTTCCCGCGAGCGTCGAACACTTGGTACGTGATGGTCTCGGGACCCGATGCGTTCAGGCCGCCGAAGTCGACGCTAAACTCCATCGTGAAGTTGTCGCCGTCCACTTCAACGAAGGGCTGACCGGCAACTGCGAGGCCAAGCAGAACTTCACCGTCGCGCATCGTGGCTTCAGGAGCCTCCCAGTCAACAACGTCGCCGTTGATGTCCGTTCCGCGAATGATGTGCTGCACAGCGGTCGGGCTTGCGGACACGGTTTCAATCTCCGTGATGATTGGAACGCCATTGCTTTCGCACTGGCCGTCCGTGCAGAGCAGGCCTTCAGCGCAGAAGACATCGCTGGCCGAACAGTCTTCACCCTCCGCGGCGATTCCGGCGATCGCGTCGATTGTGAGGTTGAAGTTGTTCGGGCTGCCCGCGACCTTGTCGATGACGAGGAACACGGAGGAGCCAGCAGTGAGACCCTCGAGGAAGATCGTGGACCCCGCGGAGTCGAGGTCGTCGTCGTTGCAGATACCGGGTACGCCGTCGATGCAGTCGTTGACTCGGTAGATGACCGTGTCAGCGACGTTGGACAGCGTGTTCGTTGACACGCGGTAGTCGCCATCGGCCGGTACGCTGAAGACGAGGAGGACGTCCTCGGCAGTCTCGACTTCGTCGGCGCAGCCGGTCGTCGGCGTGCTGTCATCGGTGGTTCCTTCGAAGGTACCGTCGAAACGGAGGCCGCTCTCGGTAGGCGTTGCTGCGTCGGCAAGCACGATGAAGTCGACAGCGCCCTCACACGCGGCAGCGACGTCAATGCGGCACTCGAACGTGCACTCGCCGGTGCCGTTGTCGACGCCGTTGTCGCACTCTTCGCCGGAGTCCGTGACGCTATCGCCACAGCTCGCCACCTGACAGGTCGATCGGCAGAAGTCCGGAATCAAGTCGGAGTTGTCGATGCCATCGTCGCACGTCTCGCCTTCATCGATGAACCCGTTGCCGCAGCCCGGAATGATGCTGCAGTCTTCGTTGCAGCTGTCGCCGCCATCGCAGTCTTCGCCGGTGTCGGTGACGCCATCGCCACAGGCCGCGAAGGTACAATCGGTGCGGCATGCGTCCGCGTCGGAGTCGCTGTTCAGCGCGCCGTCATCACAGACTTCTGAGTCTTCGACGACGCCGTTGCCGCAAACTGCTGGCGGGACTTCGTTGGTGCAGACCGAGCTGCAGCCATCGCCGCTCTCATTGTTGCCGTCGTCGCAGTCTTCGCCGTCGTCGAGGATGCCGTCACCGCAGAAGGGCTCAAGGGTGCAGTCTGCTGCACAGCCGTCGCCGTCTTCTGTGTTGCCGTCGTCGCAGTCTTCGCCGTCGTCGAGGGTGCCGTCGCCGCAAACCGGTTCGGTTGTGGTTTCGGTGGTGCAGTCTGCTGCACAGCCGTCGCCATCCTCTGTGTTGCCGTCGTCACACTCTTCGCCGTCGTCGAGGGTGCCGTCGCCGCAAACCGGTTCGGTTGTGGTTTCGGTGGTGCAGTCAGCAGCGCATCCGTCGCCGTCTTCTGTGTTGCCGTCGTCGCAGTCTTCGCCGTCATCGACGGTACCGTCACCGCAGACGCCAGCCGCAACGCATGCCGGGTCGGCAGCGCAGTCGCTGTCGGCGCAGTCCGTGTCGCCATCGCCGTCGTTATCCAAGGTGTCGCCGCAGATTTCAGCGTCAATGCCGCCTTCTGTCGTGCAGGTCGCGGAGCAGCCGTCGCCAGCCGTCGTATTGCCGTCGTCGCAGGTTTCCGCCCCGGTGACCGCGTTGTCTCCGCAGACATCGGTCGGCTCCGTTCCGCCTTCGGCTTTGTCGCCGCAGCCAACCGCTCCGGCCGTACACAGCGCCATTATCGCTAAAAATCTCGAAATCCGCATAGCCCTAATCTCGGTACAAGAGTGATGCCGCGTTCGACCCCCAACGGGGCAACGCGGGTGTGCGTATCCAACCGCTGTGTGGTACCGATGGCTACACTTTGTGTCAATCCGAGACTCCGACCATGTCGAACGCCGTTCTCCCCCGTGTTTCCAGCGCTTCCCTGCTCATCATCGATGTTCAAGAGCGACTGTTTTCTGTCATTCAACAGCAACAATCGATCTCCCGCTATATTCCGGTGTTGCTTGAAGCCGCAGAAGTCTGCGGATGGCCAACGCACTACTGCGAACAGTACCCGAAAGGACTCGGCGCGACCGATGCGGATATTCTCGCGGCGCTCGGACGAGTCAACGCCGTAAGGCACGAGAAGCTCGCGTTTAGCGCGCTGCAAGAACCAGGCGTGACCGAGGCGCTGCTCAAGGCGCTCAAGCCGGATGTCATCGTCTGCGGCATCGAAACCCACGTCTGCGTTTTGCAGACGGTCGCCGACCTTCAGGGACGGGGCCATCAGTGCTTTGTGCCGCGCGATGCCGTCGGCAGTCGAACGTCCGAGAACTACGAGAATGGCCTCGCGCTGTGTGAGCGAGCAGGGGCGGTCATCGTCAACACCGAGTCGCTCGTATTCTCCGCCCTAAAGCGCGCAGGTACGCCAGAGTTCAAGCGGCTCTCCAAACTACTGCGCTGAGCGTAAGGCTAGCCTTCGGACGATGTGAGTACATAGCGCTTGCGCGCGCCCTCCGCGCGGTGGAGGACGGCTTCGAGAGGCATATCGCAGTAGGGCGGGTGGCGAGCATCGAGCACCCATGTCCAGGTCACGTCCGGATCTGCGAATTGTACCTCGTTCTGGACGAGGCTCACGCCTCCGACTTCTCGGCCGTCGATTGTCCAAAGCGTTAGGTTTGCGGTTTCGCTCATTGCGCACTCCAGCGACTGTTTTCGAACGCTCGCTGCATTACGAGTCGTGTCTCCCACTTGCAAGTCGGCCGTTGGCGCCGATTCTATGAATCCTTCGATCTGCCGCCCTACGCGGTCGAGGCGCACTCCCGAACGGACCCGTTCATGTCGAACATTATTGGAATTGACCTTGGGACAACCAATAGCGTTGTCGCCGTCTATGACGGTCGCGAAGCGCGCGTGCTGGTGAACGAAGAGGGGCAACGCGTCACGCCGTCCGTGGTCGCCTACCAGGAGCACGGCGTAACGATTGTTGGCGCCATCGCCCGTCGACAGGCAATCACCAACCCAGAGCGAACGATCGCGTCCATCAAGCGCTTCATGGGTCGTCGCTTTGACGAGTGCCAGCACGATCGCGGCCGAGTCTCCTACAATGTCGTGGAGTCTTCGTCCGGTGACGCCGCTGTGCGTATCGACGGCCGGGAGATTACACCGCCGGAGATCTCCGCTCGCGTGCTCGCCAAGCTCAAGGGCGCGGCAGAAGCGGCGCTTGGGCAGACGGTCGACGAAGCGGTCGTTACGGTACCTGCCTATTTCAATGATGCTCAGCGCAACGCCACCAAGCAGGCCGGGGTTATCGCGGGTTTGAACATCCGTCGGATCATCAACGAGCCGACCGCCGCGGCATTGGCTTTTGCGAAGCCGGGCGAACCCAGCCAGACGATCGTCGTCTACGACATGGGCGGCGGGACCTTCGATGTGTCCATACTCGACGTCGCGAGCGATGTCGTTGAGGTGCGCGCCACCGCCGGCGACACACAACTCGGAGGCGACGACATCGACCTCGCTATCGCGGAGTGGTTGGTCAGCGAGTTCGTCTCTGCGACGGGCATCGACGTGACTGGCGACCGCGTCGTGCAACAACGAATTCGAGACGCGGCGGAGCGGGCTAAGATCGAGCTCTCAAGCGTGCCCGCCACTGACGTTCATCTGCCGTTTCTCGCCGCGGGAGATAGCGGCCCTCAACACCTCAACGCCACGCTGACAAGGGCAGCACTGGAACAGATGATGGCACCACTGCTCGGGCGCGCAGCTGCGTGCTGTGAGCGTGCGCTAAACGACGCTGGGCTGAGCGTTAGCGATATCGATGAGGTGCTGCTCGTGGGTGGCGTGACTCGCATGCCGATCGTGCAGGAGCGGGTTGGTGCCCAGTTTGGTCGGGCTCCGAACCGGACTGTTAACCCCGACGAGGTCGTCGCGCTCGGTGCGGCGTTGCAAGGCGCCATCTTGTCCGGCGACAAAGACGACCTCCTCTTGCTCGATGTGACCCCGCTCTCTCTCGGGATTGAGACACGGGGCGGTCTCTTCACGCGGCTCATCGAGCGCAACACCGTCATTCCGACCAAGGCGACACGAACGGTGTCGACGGCCGCGGACTACCAAACCGCCGTGGCTGTGCACGTCCTGCAAGGAGAGCGCGAGCTCGCGAACCAGAATCGATCACTCGGTCGGTTCGAGCTGACCGAGCTCCCGTCGCTGCTGCGCGGGCACGCGAAGATAGAAATCACCTTTGAAATCGACGCCAACGGGGTAGTCTCCGTGAGCGCGGCCGAGACGACCACCGACAAGCAGGCTCGAATCGTCATCGATAACGCCGGCGGCCTCGATGAGGCGGAGGTAGCGCGCATGGTGCGTGACGCCGAGAAGTCCGCGAAGGCAGACGCTGAGCGCCGGCAGGTTGTGGAGCGCATCAACGCTCTCGAATCGGCCACGCTCAATCTGAGGCGACGCGTCAGCGGTGCTCGAGATCTTGACCCCAGCGTAATGTCGATCGTGGAGGCGGCGCTGGCCGCTTCAAGCGAAGGGCGCGACGAGGCTGCGCTTAGCGAGAGCAGCTACTTAGCTCTCAATGGCACGCTCTTGGAAGCCGCGGCTCAGCTTGGAGACGCTTTGCTTGGTCAGTCGGCGCGCCGAAGGCAGGAAGGGGAGCCTGGGGATGGCGTGAGTAATACGAATGAGAGTTCGGCGAAGACGTCGGCGCCAACGGAAGATGGTGGCGCGACTGACTCCGCCGCAGCGCCTGAGATCGCGACCTAAAACGCCTCTGGGCGCACGCTATTGAGCGCTCCCAGTCTGGCGGTCGGCGGCGCTCGCTGCTAGGCAAGTGCGCTCCCCAGCCGATGTCGGCGTGGCGCGAGTCAATTGCCGCGCCGAGACGCCTGACCGATGCCGGTGAGAGAAACATAGACTTCGAGAATCCCGTCGAACTGAAGTGGAGAGAGAATGACTGACAATGCTCGCGCGGTCCTGAGGACGCTCTGTGATGCCGTTCCCGGAGCGCAAGCCGCTGCCGTTATGCGTCGAAACGACGGCGAGGTCGTTCATCTCTTTCGCGCTGACTCGAAACTGTCAGACCCACGATACCGCTCGGCCCTTGCTTGTGCGGGGATGCAGTTCGAGCAGCTCGCTCGTGCGCACCGTGCTCTAGAGTGTGAACAGCCCGAGTCACTCGATGCCCAGCTGCGCGATAGCGCGCTCCACATGCGAGTGGTCGGGGCCTCGCACCTCGCGGTGGTCCTGCGGGCCGATGCGCGTTGTGAGGATGGACTCGCTGAGCGACCGTTGGAGACAAGCGCGGCTGCGCTTAAGTCCACGTTGCGTCGCTCGTGAGGCCCGGTACAATTGTTGGGCTCTTGTTCTTGGCGCTCTTTGGATGCGGCAGCGGCGCGGCTGCCGCCAATTTGTTGGATACAGCCGTCGTCGACACCGGAGGACTCGATGGAGGTCCAGACGGCACAGACGTGGGCGTGACAGATGCCGCAGGGTTGGACGTTGCAGCGCCTGATGGTGTCGTGTCGGACGCTGAGGCGGACACTCCCATCACCGATACGATGGAGCAAGATGTCGACAACGATACGCTAGAGGACGTAGCGGATGTGACACTTGGTGACCCATGTCTGTCCTCTACAGAGGAACCGAACGAGACCCCCGAAGGCGCCTTCGTTCTGAACGCTGGAACAACGATTACGGCTGCGCTGTGCGCCGTTGACGAAGACTGGTTCGCATTTGATGTGCCGAGCTCGGCGAGCGCCGATATCGAGATCCGCTTCCGGCATCGAGGCGGTGATCTTGAGTTGGAATGGTACAGTCGCACAGACGCTGCGCCCGTCGCGCAAGCGGTCTCGGGCAACGACGATGAGCTGCTGCGCATTGGGCCGGCACGCAACGCGCGTCGCTTGTACGCTCGGGTTTTCGGATTCGAGGGGGCGCTCAACGACTATGATATTGAGTTGTCTTTGGAAGAGAACCCAGACGCCACGTGGACGACAGTCTCCGGCCAAGTTGATTACGAAGACCAAGAGTTCGGTATTGAGGGGTTTACCGGTTCGCTTGTGGATCGTCCTGCGCGGCATGTGCGCGTGGAAGCGGTTGACGCCGAGTCAGAGGAACTTCTCGGCCAGGGCGCGACGGACGAAGACGGTGCGTTCTCCATCGACGCCTTGGTTCCCGAAGGAGCACAAGTCATCATCCGCGCGGTGAGTGTTCTGAGTCTTCGAGGCTTCGCTTCCGAAGTGCGGGATCGCAGTGGCGGGGACCTGTATCGCGTACCTAGCGGGGCGCTTACCTCGCTGCCTGCGAGCGATGTGCGCTTGCTGGCTACGCAACGCAAGGTGGGCGGTGCGTTCAACATTCTGGACGTGACGGCGACCGCATTCACATTCGTTGCCGAACACACGGATGAGCGCAGCCCGACATTGACGTACTCTTGGGAGCGCCCGCAGGCTTTTGGATGCGGTTCTTGCTACTCCAGCAATACGATCAGCCTGGGCGGGCAGCTTGAGGATCCTGACGAGTATGATGACGACATCGTTCTGCATGAATTCGGGCACTACTTTGTCGATCATTTTAGCGCGGACAATTCTCCTGGCGGCTCCCACCGTGACCGGCAGGTCTCGCCCGCGCTCGCGTACGGCGAAGGGCTCGCGTACTTTTGGGCGGCGATGGTGTTCAACGAAGCCATCATCACTGACAACTTCCTCGGCGACTACCGCTCCATCGATTTCGAGCACGTGACGCAGAATGGCGAAGAACGTGAGGACATGTTCGGCACAGAGGATGGCACCATCACTGGAGACCGGCGCGAAGAAGTTTCCGGAGCGATTCTCTGGGACCTCTACGATGCCGCCAGCGACGTTGAGCCTTTCGACCAAGTCGCGCTAGGCGCGGACGCGATGATGGATATGTTGCTGGCAGATTTTGACGGCGAGCTTAGCCTGCCCGACGTCGGCGCTCGGGGCATTGACCTCGCGGATGCTCTCAATGCCACATACTGCCGCTTCCCGGAGATTCGAGACGCGTTGCAGCCAATCGTCGACGCCCGAGGGTATCCCTTCGATGTGGCCGAGAACGCCGACTGTGGCTCGCTCTAGAGAAGCGGTTCGGTCTGCCGGTGGCCGTCGAAGAAGGCAAAGACGTCGGCGGACAAGGGCGCGTCAGCTCGATTGAGCTCGGTGACGGTTGCCTCTCGGAGTGCTGCTTGCCCCTCAGCTGATGTGTCCTTCGCGAGCAGAATACACTCGCTGCTCGGGACGCTGAAGAGCACGCCGGAGCGCGTGAGCGGGTAGTCCCACAGGTCGAGCATCAGGGCGCGCCCAGCATCGTATCCGTCCCGCATGCCAAAGCGCTGGATACCCTTCACATCGACGTCTCCCGTAGCCGCGAAGGTCGTGCGGTGGAACAGAATGGAGAGTGAGGCTTTGTGCACACGGTCCGCAGTCACGCCCCATGTTTTCAGTTGGGACTCGGTGAGCGCGCGAATGCCGTCATCGAGCTCGCACATCACGACGATGCTGATGCCGTTAGAGAAGGGCCGCAGCCAAGCGGGCTCGCCGGCGGCGGCTTCGTAGCCGCGTCCGAACCATGGGCCTTCGAGCGAGGGCATCATGCTGCTGGCGGCGAGCTCAAAGCTCTCGTCCTTGGCGCGGCTATCCGCCGGCTCTGCGCAGCACGCGTAGACGCCACGAGCAAACGAGACGCAGGCGATGCGACACGCCACATCATCGCTTGGCAGAGAGAGGTCGCTGAGGTCCAAGTGGGCTTCCCGGGGCTTCCGCATCCCGGGAACCTTGACCATGACCTCACCGCCGTTAGCCGCCGTGTCTAATCCAGCGGTTTTCAGCGCAGCGAGCAGCAAGTCGATAGAGGTCATTGGGCCATCCTACGCGTCGGGGAAGAGGTGAACGGCGGCCTGCATTCGGCGCAGGCACTCGTCGCGACCGACCAGCGACACCGTTTCGTGGATGGAGGGGCTGACCGCAGTCCCCGTCAAGGCGACGCGAACAGGTTGCGCGATCTTGCCCATGCCCACCTCGTGGGCCTCCATCGTCATGGTGAATGCCGCATCGATGTCGGAAGGCTCGAAGTTTGGCGCGTCCTCGAGCGCCTTCATGAGCGTGAGGTAAGGCTGGTGGTTCCCCGCCTTCATCCACTTCTTGACCGCCTTCTCCGCGTACTCGGTCGGTGCCTCGTATGCGAAACGGACCTCACTGGTGAAGGCGACGAGGTCATCAGCGCGCGGCTGAACAAGTGTCGTGAGCCCGAGGAATTTGTCGTCCAGCGAGGCGTCGATTCCGGCTGCGTTTACGAACGGAAGCGCGCGCTGAGCGAGCTCTTGAACAGACAGTTTCTTCATCCACTGACTATTCACCCACGCCATCTTCTGTTCGTCGTACGTGCCAGGAGAGCGATTCACTCCCGGCAGATCGAAGAGCGAGATAAGCTCCTCAGGCGAGAAGATCTCGTCATCGCCGTGCGACCAGCCAAGGCGGGCGATGTAGTTGATGACGGCTTCTCGGAGGAAGCCTAGGTCGCGGTAGTGCTGAACGGACACCGAGCCGATCCGCTTACTGAGCCCCTTGATGAGCGGCAGGTGCGCGAATGCCGGGACGTCGAAGCCCATCGCCTTGTATAGATGCAGCTGCTTGAACGCGTTGTTGACGTGATCTTGTCCTCGCATCACGTGCGTGATCTTCATGAACGCGTCATCGCACACGACCACGAAGTTGTAGGTCGGAGTGCCGTCGCTGCGCAGGATGACGAAGTCGTCAAACTGGTCGTTCTGAATCGTGACGGGTCCAAGGACCTGGTCGTTTACGGTCGTTGCACCGGTCAGGGGCATCTTGAAGCGCAGGACGAATGGCGTGCCGTCCGTCGGATGGTCGTCGCGGTCGCGCCACATCCCATCATACTTCATGTCTCCAGTCGCCGCGCCGCGCTCGCGCATAGCGGCCAACTCCTCGGATGTGCAGAAGCACTTGTAGGCCTTGCCCGCGGCCAGCAGCTCGTTCGCCGCGGCAATGTGTTGAGGTTCCCGCTCGCTTTGCAGCACGACGGGTTCATCGACGTCCATGCCTAGCCAGGTCATCGCTTCGCGGATCACGTCGGTGTATTCATCCTTCGAACGCGCCTTGTCCGTATCTTCGACCCGGAGCAGGAACTTGCCGTCATGATGGCGGGCGTAGAGCCAATTGAACAAGGCCGTGCGAACGCCTCCCATGTGGAGGAATCCGGTGGGGCTTGGAGCAAAGCGGACGCGTACAGACATGGGGCCTCCTCAGAAGTCGTCGGGCGCGGACGGCTAGCATCACCGGCGTGGGACGGTCAACGCGTGAGCGCGGGGAGTTGGCGCTTGACGCGCCTGTGAGCCGGTGGGTAGACGGCGATCAACGCCGCTACAGCGGCTACATCTGATGATAAACGCACTATGAATCCTGAATTGGAACAGCTCGAGGCGCACGACACCCGCCTTCAAGAGCTGAGGAGGCATCTTTGACTACGCTCGACTCAAAGAGCGCTTCGAAGAGCTAAACGCGATCGCTGGCGAGCCCAGTTTTTGGGATGACAACGAGAAGGCGCAGGTTGTGCTGCAGGAGCGGAGCGATACCTCGAAAACAATCCAAACGCT
>JBLFZA010000047.1:0-20433 GCA_047610025.1 Bradymonadia bacterium
TGGAGGTCTCGTGCCCGGCTGGGTGCTCGAGCAGCACGATCTGGGGCACCGACAACTACAGTGACGACTCCTCGGTCTGCACGGCGGCTGTTCACGCAGGCAAGCTGCGCGCTGGCGAAGCGGGCACCGTTACGATCGTCATCGCGGCCGGGGCAGACGAGTACATTGCGTCTAGCCGCAACGGCGTGCAGAGCTCCAGCTGGGGCGCGTGGCAACGGGGCTTTACGTTTGCAGGGGGAGCAATCGCGCTCGATTGCTACACCAACGCGCAGTCGATCGGAGGCGAGGTTGGCACGAACGCAACGGTGATCTGCCCCGCGGGCTGCGCAACGGGTGGCACTGTTTGGGGCGTAGCGACCTACAGCGATGATTCGGCTGTCTGCCGCGCCGCGCTGCACGCCGGTGTCATCACGAACGCCGGGGGCACGGCGCTGGTCCACATCACTGCGGGGCTCCCTGCCTATTCGTCGAGCACGGCGAACGGCGTAACCACAGCGGAGTGGGGAAGTTGGTCGCGCAGCTTTACGGTCTCTCAGTAGACCCTGACTCAGCGCACGCGATCGTGAGCGGCCGGCGATTGCTGGGTATCTGTGCGCGCCGCCCGCCTAGCCGGCGAGTGGGCTAAGCGGGCGGCGCGCATGAGGCCTGGTGATGTGTCGTCTCTGGGCTGTCGCGTTGCCTGCACGCTACGCGGCGTTCAACTCCAGCTTCTTCATCTTCTTCCAAAGGGCGACGCGTGAGATACCGAGCAGCTCGGCCGCGCGCGTTTTGACCCCCTCCGATTCTTCGAGCGCGTTCATGATGCGGTCAGCCTCGGCTTGCTGTTTGGTCGCGACGGCCTCCACCGCCTGCGTGATGCGGGGTCGCATCGTCATGCGCTTTCCACCGTGCGCAATGTTTGGTGGAAGGTCGTCTCCGGTGATGCGGTCCCCTGTGGCGACGACCAGCGCGTATTCAAGTGCGTTTTGAAGTTCGCGCACATTTCCTGGCCATTCATAGGCCATCAGTCGTTGCATCGCCTGCTGGGTGAGGCCTTTGATCTCTGGCCGTCGGGCGGGGATCAGCTGCGCAAGCATGTGGTCGCTCAGTGGCGGCACATCTTCTGGCCGATCACGGAGTGGTGGCAGTTCGATTTCAAACACGTTGATGCGATAGTAGAAATCTTCGCGGAACGGCCCCGAGGTGACGAGCTTCTCGAGGTCGCGATTCGTCGCGGAGATGATCCGCACGTCGATTGGGCGGGCACGGTGGTCGCCCACTGCCCGGACCGCCCGCTCTTGCAGTACGCGTAGCAGCTTAACCTGTATGTGTGGCGAGATGTCCCCGATCTCGTCGAGGAAGAGGGTGCCGCCGTCCGCGGCTCCAAACAACCCGTCGTGTGCCTGCGTCGCGCCGGTGAAGGCGCCGCGTACGTGACCGAAGAGCTCGCTCTCGAGCAGCGTGTCTGGGATCGCGGAGCAGTTGATGGCCATGAACGGGCCTGCGCTTCGCGGGGAGATGTCGTGGATCGTGCGCGCGGCGAGCTCTTTGCCCGTGCCGCTCTCCCCTCGGAGCATGACGGTCACATCGCTCTTGGCAGCGAGCTCCAGTCGCGAGACGACTTGCCGCAGCGGTTGAGACGTGCCGACGATTCCGTGGCGTTGAGACGGGACGCGACGTTTGAGCTTCACAAGCTCCTCTCTCGCCCGCTGCAGCGATTCGAGGTCAAGGACGCGCCGCTCGTTGATCGAGAGGCGCACGTTCAGCGCGTCGATGTCGATGGGCTTCGCCATATAGTCGTCAGCACCCGCGTCGAGCAGCTCTTGTAGCGCACCAGGGCCCGACTTTCCGGTGATCATCATGATCGCGAGTGGGTCGGCGTCTCGTCGCTTCTTTACCCGTCGACAGAACTCAACGCCGCTCATCCCAGGCAACTCCCAGTCCACGAGCGCGAGCGACACGTGGTGCTCCTCGAGCGCTTCGAGCGCAGGCTCGGCCGCATCAAAGCTGAGCACTTGATAGCCACGGAGCTCCAGCATTTCTCGCAGCAGGCGCTGTGCGGACGGGTCGTCCTCGACGACGAGCGCGTGCACGATGGTCTCTTTGGTCATTCTTCCTTCCCGCCGCTGGAGTATGCGTGGCCTTGGTTCATTCGCGCGTTTGCGAACACGTTCATCATCGGCACGTTCACGTCGGCGTTAACCGTATCGCTCCTTGGTTGACGTTCTGGAGTGCCGGACGCGTTGGCCCGATCGCGGCGATCGCATTTGCGCCAGTGATTCCGCGGGGGATCCTAGCCCTGGACGAGAATGGCACAGCCGTTGCGATAGGGGTTGGTGTCCGAGGGAAATCCCACATGTCACGTTCGCAACTCTGACGAGTACACTCACCAATGTCTGCAAGACGCACACGCCGCTCGCTTCACACCGCCCCCCTGTCGGGAGACGTAGCGGCATCCGACGCAAAGGAACGCGCCAACCAGATACTGCTCGGCGCCCAAGAAGACGCCGCACGCAGGGGTGTTCCTGTCTCGACTGTTTTACGAGAACTTGGGTTCAACGTCGCGTTGCCCTCGGATACTCCCCCCTCGTCTCATGGCCCGGATACTCCCCGCGGGCCACGAGGCACCCCCCCGGCTGCGCCGGTAGTAGAGGTCGCTCCCCCCGACTTGACCTCTGCTGCCGGCGTGCTCGCCGAACTGCCAGGCATTCTCTCGAGAAGCAACGCGGTCGACGCGGTCCACCAGCTCTTTCGGGCCGCGATTACGATCGGCGCCACTGACATCCATCTCGAGTCGCTACCGGACACGGGACGCGCCAGATTCCGAATCGACGGTCTCTGCGCCGACGTCGCTCGCATCAAGCCCGACCGCTTCACCGAGCTTATCGCGCGCATCAAGATCCTCGCTGACCTCGATGTAACCGAGCGTCGCCGACCGCAGGACGGGCACCTCCGGTTCCGAACGGGTGATAAGATTTACGACATGCGCCTGGCCACAGTGCCAACGAAAGGCGGCGAGAAGATTGCGATTCGTATCGCCTCAACTGGCCACGTGCAGCACAACCTCGAGGCATTGGGAATGGACCCCCGGGACCTTGACACGGTGCTCGAGCTCTCAGCTCGGCCCTTTGGCATGGTGCTCGCTACGGGGCCTGTAGGCAGCGGCAAGACAACCACGCTTTACTCCTGCCTGAACGCAATCGACCGCACGCGTTACAACGTCTGCTCGATCGAAGACCCGGTCGAAGTCGAAATCCTCGGCGTGAATCAAGTCGAAGCGAACTACTTCCTCGGCTTCGACTTCGTGGCGGGTCTCCGCGCGCTGCTTAGACAGGACCCCGACGTTATCCTGATCGGCGAGGTGCGTGATGAGGAGACGGCGCGCACCGCCGTGCGCGCGAGTATGACGGGTCGCCTCGTATTCTCGACGTTGCACGCGAACCAAGCAACGGGCGCCATCTCGACGCTGCGAAACTTCAACATCGCGAATCATCAACTCGCGTCGTCGCTACAAGGGGTCATCGCCCAGCGCCTCGTTCGGCGCGTGTGCACAAACTGCGCTGAGCCGTACGAAATGACCCAGCGCGACCATGAGCTGCTGGGGCCAGACGCGGCCAGTATCCAGCCAGTTCATGGACGCGGGTGCACCGCCTGCAGCGGAACGGGCTATCGCGGTCGTCTCGGCGTCTACGAGGTCTTCCCTGTCGACGACAATATCCGAGGCATGATGCAGGACGGAGCGAGCGAGCGCTTGGTGCGCGAGACAGCTCGTAGCCTGGGAATGCGAACACTGCAGGAACGTTGCATCGAGAAAATCGGGCGAGGACTCACCACTGTCGAAGAGTTCCGCCGCGTCCTCAACTTCTAATGTCATTCCAAACCCAGTGAGAATACGATGACTGTCGAAATTCAAAGTCAGATTCAGAGCCAACTCAATTCGGCTCCGGACAGCGCGCCAGCGCCAGCAACACAGATGAAGTCTGCGCCCTTCTTCATGCGCGCAACACGGATAGAGGTCGCGGGGTTCTTCCGCGAAATCGCTATCCTGCTCAACGCAGGGTACAGCGCGCCTCGGGCGCTTCGTCTGCTATCAACCACGATCTCAAACAAGGATCTCGCGGAGACAGTCGAGCGCGTGGCGGAGTCGACGGATACGGGAGTCGACCTCTCACGGTCGCTGGCCGCGTACCCATGGTACTTCGACAGTGTCATGACGAGCATCGTCTCATCCTCCGAGGAGGCCTCTCGACTCGGCGACGGAGCAGAATACCTCGCCGACCTGCTTGAGGAGGACCAGGAGCTTCGAGATCGAGTGAGCAATGCGCTTTCCTACCCGGTAGTGCTCGCTGTCCTCGGCCTCTTCGTCGTTGGCATCATGCTTCTCTTCGTTGTGCCGACCTTCGCCAGCGTCCTGTTGTCGGCGAGCGCCGACAACCAACTGCACGGCATGGCAGCCGTCATGTTCAAGCTCAGCTTGTTCCTCAGGCACCCGCTCGGGCTGCTCTCCGTCGGCAGCGTGATCGCAGCAGTCGTCCTCGTGACCGCGCGATACAAGAGCATCAATCCGATTGGATTTGATCGGATGATTGGCCGGATACCCGTCTTTGGACGCATCATGGTCTTGCGCTCTCTGACCCGTTTCTCAAGTACGCTTCGTATGCTGACGATCAACGGAGTAACACTTCGCGATGCGTTGAAGCTCGCACGGGGGTCATTGCGAAACTCGTACCTCGAACACGCGGTAGACGACATGTCTAAGGCAGCAGAGGAGGGCCGAGACTTCGTGGAACCGCTGCTGAACTACCGAGCGATTCCAGCCGTCTTCATCGACATGCTCGCCGTAGGCGTCGAGTCCGGTGAGTTGAACCAGATGCTGCATCACATGACCCGCAGCATGCGTGCGCGGCTCCTGAGAACCACCGACCGCATCATGGTGCTGATTCAGCCGCTGATGCTGATCATGATGGGTGGCCTCGTTGTTCTCGTGTTCGTCTCCTACCTGTTCCCGTACTTCG
This sequence comes from Bradymonadia bacterium, assembly GCA_047610025.1. Classification (GTDB taxonomy): domain Bacteria; phylum Myxococcota_A; class Bradymonadia; order REDH01; family REDH01; genus JBLFZA01. Next base: position 4,995 of record JBLFZA010000047.1, read on the forward strand.
AGCTGCTGCTCGAGATTTCGCGGCCCGACCAGTAACGCGGTCCCGCAGTCGTCTGTAGACGACGCGACCGCCGGCGCCGCGATCTCGCGCAGCGCTTTGGGGCCGACTCCGCTTCCCCCCGGTATGGAGTCGACCCCAACCCCCCCCTCCCCACACACCTCAGCCCGCCAGGGCAGCACCGAGAGCAGGCATGACGAATCGGGTTCCCACATCCCTCCCCCGCGACGCGCCTGACGTCGATGACCTACTGGTCACACTCGACGAGCAAGCCGGCATCGTCTTCGCAAACGACGCGTGGTCTGCCGAACTCGGACACGACCCAGCAGCGATATTCGGTAGACCGTTCTATGACTTTGTAGCGCTGGATGTGCGCCGAAACCTCGAACGCTTTCTCTCCGATCTGCCACCTGCTTCGATCAGCGCCTCTACGATTCTCTTGTCTGCCACCTGTGAGCGCAAGCGCTACAGCGCGACATGGAGAACCCGAAGCTCAGGGAGCGGCCCTGTCCTTCTCGATGGGACGTTTGTTGGAGCCCAAGCACGAAGCATAAACGAACCAGTCGCCGACGACTCATGCGAGACGGGCGCCGAGTGGGAGTGGCTGCTGACCGACGACATCATCGTCTACTCGGAGGCATGGTCTCGCCTCTTTGGCGGGCCGTCAATCGAGCAAGTCTGCGGGCCAGAAGAGTGGTTTGATCGAGTTTTAGAGGAGGACATCGACCGCCTAGACTCGGCGTTGAGCGCCCACCTAGAAGGAAACACTCCGAGCCTAGATGTCACTATACGAGCGGTTGGCGACGACGGAGTAATCCGCACTGTGAGATGCACCGGGCGCCGCGAGTGTGACGCCAACGGAGTGCCGCGAAGGATCGTTGGTGTTGTCGGGCTCGCTGACGCTCCAGCCACCGAGGGCGAGCAGCTCGACCTTCGCCAGGCGCTGAGCGTCGCGCTGGACAATGGTGAGCTGAGCGCTCGCTATCTGCCCGTTGTGGACCCCACGACGGGCGTCCTCGTCGCCGTACACTGCATGCCCTGTTGGATCGACCCCTTACGTGGTGAAGTCGCAAACAAGCGACTGATCCAGGCAGCGAAGGCGCTGAAGAGAGAGGCCGCCGTCGAAGCCGCCGCCATTGAGGCGCTGGTAGCAAAGTCGACCGCTTGGGAGGCTGGAGGCGTGGTTCGCACCGGCATCCGATGGTCGGTCAACGTTGACGGACTGCTCTCGTCATCCGTTGACGTCGCAGGCCTCCTGAGTGCTGACGGTCACAGCCTGTCCCGCTGGACGCTGTGTATATCGGAGTCGACCGTCGCTGACGCAAGCGATGAAGTATTAGACGCCCTCCGGCGCTGTCGCGCCCGCGGTGCCCAAGTGAACGTGCGTGACTTTGGCATCGGCGACATGCCGCTTTCGTATCTGAAGCAGGACATCGTGGACCGGCTCTGCCTCCACGAGTCCCTGGTCTCACGGCTCGGCATCGAGTCCGCCGAGTCGCGCGTTGTGACCGCCATGGTCAACCTCGCGCGTTCACTAGACCTTGTCGTCCTCGCAACGGGCGTCTCGGACAAGCGGCAGCGTGCCGCGCTCGCCTCACTCGGCTGTGTTGGGATCGATGGACCCCTAATCGAGCATCCCCTCCGTGCCGATGCCATTGGTAGGCATCTCCGCCGCGGCGCTGGTCGCCGTTGGCATGCAACGCCCCCTCAATCCCATAGCGTATCATGACCGCAGAGCGAGTCCTATGTGTCGGCCTCCCAGAACGTGAGCGCTCATGGTTAAAGCCATGGCTCACCGCGAGGGGCGTGCAAACTTGGTTCGCCGACGCCGCTGTCCTGGCATTGCAGACAGCGGCAGATGTCGAGCCCACTACAGTCATCATTGACACCCTCTTGGAGAGTTTCGACCCCGTCCGACTTGGCGCCTACATACAGGCCAGCCTGCCCGGTTGTGAGGTCGCGTTCGTCGGGAATCAGAACATCGAGGCGGCGTTCTTTGCGACTCAAACGGAAGTGAGTAACGCCCGATTCTGCCATCGCCCTATCGACCCAGAAGACCTCGTTCCCTCCGCGGTGGAGCGGCGAGAAGCTGAACGCTCAAGCACGTTGCTCGTCGGCACACACGGCCTGGCGTCGCTGCTGTTCGGACTAGTGGAGTCCGCAGAGACGGGCTTGCTCTATGTCGGAGAGGGAGAGAGGCGACGAATCGTCCACGTGCGAGAGGGTGCTCCAACTTACGTCGAGTCCCGGATTGTCTCCGAGAACTTTGGCGCGCTCCTCATCGAGTGGGGCGTTGCGAGCAAGGTGGAGGTCGACTGGGCCAGGAGCATGCAGCTGTCCGCCGGCGTTCGTCAGGGAGAAGCGCTGGTCAAGATTGGTGTCCTCTCAGAGGAGGATGTGGAGCCATTGCTCCAACGTCAACAAGAACATAAGTTGTTCTGTGCAATGAAAGATGCACCCTGCAAGGTCCGCTTCGAAGAGGCGTCTGGCCAAGTCAGCCAGGGCGCGTTTGGTCGTCCAGGGCTCTTCGACGCGGCTGCCCGTGCATTCGAGTTTGGCGCCGAGGTCAGCGGCTCTGAAGCGGTCGGATGGACAGACGGTTCAGCTGAACGCGTGAAGACGATGGCGACAATTCCCGACGCTGTCCGAGACGCCATTGACGCCAACGGGACAGTGAGCGGGCTCGCGAGCGCAACGAAGTCACCGGCAGGCGCTGTCAACTTGCTCCAATGTCTCGGCCTCGTGACAACGAGCGCCGGCGAAGCTCACCGGAAGGCCGGCTAGCCAAGACCGTCTTGATCCACCCGTGGCATCGCCTGATGCCGTCACGAAGGAAGTAGAACCTGATGACCAAGCGAACGCTCACTGCACTCGTCCTCACCTGCGGCATGATCGTCTCTGCGACGCCGACGGAAGGCGACCTGCCAGGGCCTGTCCTAGAGTCTGACGAAGGCGCGCAGTTGCACTGGGATGGAGGGATTCGTTTTGTCCTCGACTCCGAAGGGACCGAGCAGCTCCCGCGGGACGGGGTAGAGCGAGCACTCATCGACGCCATCGCGACCTGGCAGGTGATCGACGCCGCAGGGCTTGATCTTACCTACACCGGGGTCCGAGAAGCAGAGATTGTCGGGTATCGCTCGAGCGGTCCGAACACCAACCTCGTCGTCTTCAGTGATGACGAGTGGATGCTTAGCGATGAGAGTCTCGCCATCACCTTGAGCACGTATGTTCAATCGACTGGAGAGCTGCTCGACGCTGACATCTTGGTCAACACTGTAGCTAACAAGTGGGTGCTCGATCCGTCGCACGATGGCTACGACTTGCACTCCGCGCTCACGCACGAGATTGGGCACGCGTTAGGACTCGATCACGCCGCGGAGGAGGACTCAATCATGCTCGCGAGCTTAGGAGCCGGTGTGGCTCGGCGAGTGGCATCCGCAGGAGACACGCTCGCGATTGAACATCTCTACGCTGAGGTGTTGGTGGAAGTGGCGCCTGCACTGATGGAGGTCGTCGACCCTGTGTTGGCCGCCGAGCGCTCAGTGGACATCGACTACGCCGCGGAGCGGAGGGAGTTTGCGGCGTGTTCGCAAGCTGAAGGAGCGCACGGATGGGGTTACGCAGCGATTGCGCTGTTGTTATTAACCCTAAGACACTCGCAGAAAGGTCGTCGTAACGCTCATGTGCCGGTGGCGGTTCTGCTGTGCGCTGCGATGTCCCTGTCCTCTGCCGCAAGCTACGCCACGACTGTTGAACAGGTCTCCATGGCGGAACTTGTTCTGCGCGCTGACCATGTGATGCGGGTGACTGTGCTTGAGACCGAGTCCCGCTGGGAAGGTGGGATCATTGTCACTACCGCGACTCTCGCCGTCGATGCCTGCTTGACCAGTGCGTGCCCAGCAGAGGGTCGACTCGTTGTGCTCGGCGGGCGAATAGACGAGATTGTTCAGACGGTCGCCGGAGGCGTCGAACTCAGGCCAGGGCTGGAACTTTTGCTCTTCGCTCGCGAGAGGCGGGGGCAGCTGAGTCCGGTCGGTCTCGGTCAGGGTGTCTTCTATATCGACCGCGCAAGAGATGTCGCGATACCGGCCACAGAGGGCCTGCGGCTCGTCGACCCCGTCCTGGGCGTGGCGAGAAATGAGATCGCCGAACCGATAGCCATCGACACCCTCATGGGGCGTGTCAGAACCGAGATTGCGCTGCCATGAACATGCCTGCTGCCCTCGAATTAGGCGCCTTCGGGCTCGAGCATCGGATCGCATACGGGGGAATGGGCGAGATCTGGCGTGGTCATCACCGACACTCGGGGCAACCCGTAGCGGTAAAGGTCCTCACCGGAGAGTACCTCCGCGAGCCCTCGTATCATGCGGACTTCAAGCGCGAAGTGCAGGCCACCGCCGCGCTCCATCACCCGAACGTCGTGCTGGTGTTCGACTACGGCTTGCTCCCTGAGGGCTCAGAGCTTGTCACACAAGGTGAGCTGCTCGGCGGGAGCCCATACCTCGTGATGGAGCTCGCCTCACGTGGGTCTCTTGACCGCATCCGCTTGCCGCTGTCTTGGCTGGACTTCCGGCGAATCGTCACCGCACTCTTGAGTGCGCTGGCCCACGCTCACGCCCGCGGCTTCATTCACCGAGACATCAAGCCGGGCAACATCCTGTTGGGCTCGACGGATGACCCACGCCCGAGTCTGAAGCTCACTGACTTTGGCATCGCACACTCGATCGCGCGCCACCGACCTTCGCACGTAGACGCCTCGCCACACGGCACCGTCGAGGACGTGTTGGGCACGCCCTGGTACATGGCACCAGAGCAGTTGATGGGACTTTGGCGCGACTACGGTCCGTGGACCGATCTCTATGCCCTTGGCATCGTGGCATGGGAACTCGCGAGCGGCGAGGTGCCCTTCGACGGAAAGTCTCCCTTCGACATCGGAATGGCTCACATCGAGAATCCACTCCCGGTCTTCGACTCCCGAATGGATTCCCCGCCAGGCCTCGAAGAGTGGTTGAGAACCTTGCTCGAGAAGGAATTTGGCAACCGCTTCTCTTGCGCCGCTGACGCCCTTCACGCGTTTACTCAGCTCGGCGACCCGCGCGGCGTCGTGCTTACCACAGGCCCCCAGTTCCGTTTCGAATTGCCCAAGGCGGGCGCCATGGTGCCAGGCGCTCACACCGAGTCGGAGGAAGAGGCCTTCGCGCTCCGCACGACCATCCTCCGTGAACCCGTCTCGACGGTCGGCGCTTCGCAAGCGCTACAGTCCCTAGGTCAACGACCGCCAGTGCCACATTGCTGGCGAGACATGGGATCGCCCGCTCACGAAGTACAAGTGAGCGGTGCTGGACTCGGCCTCGTCGGGCTTCGAAGCGTGCCCTTTGTGGGCCGCGAGAACGAGCGCGACATCATGTGGGGGTGCCTTCGTCGCGTGGTCGCGCAACGACAGACGCGTGTCGTTGTATTGCGAGGTGCCGCGGGCATGGGCAAGTCCCGCTTGGCCGAGTGGTTGGCGTGCGCGGCAGAGCAATCTGGTGCCGCAAACGTCCTGCGCGCTCGACACGAGTCGGGCGGCGGGGTGCGCAGCGGACTCGCGCGCATGGTCGCCGAACACTTCCGGTTGATCGGGCTCCGGGCGGACGAGCATCACGCTCGCTTGCGCACCGAGTTGGTGAGACTCAGCGAGTACGACCCGCTCTTCACAAACGAGCTGTGTCACTTCACCGTGGACGCGGTCGAAGCGCCGGATGACGAAACTCGACAGGCGTTCGCCGGTCGGGCGGTCGACCGCCATCGACTCGTCGCGCGACTAATGGAGCGGGTGACCGCGCTGCGTCCAGCGCTGATGATTCTTGACGACGCGCACTTCGGCGCTGAGTCGCTGGAGATGTTGACTCGGCTGCTGGCCGACTCGTCAGACATGCCGCTCTTCGTTATCGTGACGGTGCGCGAGGATGAGCTCGCGAGGAACCGCGAAGCCCATCGAATCCTGCTCGCGATCGAGGCCCTTGAAGGGGTGACGTCGATCGACGTCGGGCCGCTCAGCACACAGGAGAGCGGCACCTTGGTGGATGTTCTACTCGGCTTACGCGCAGACCTTCGGGAGAAGGTCATTGCAAAGGTCGACGGAAATCCGCTCTTCGCAACGCAGCTCGTCTCTGATTGGGTGGAGCGCCAGTCGCTCAATTTTTCAACCGGTGGGTTCGCGCTGGTAGACGAGCAAGCCTTCACCCTCCCCGACGACCTCTACGCCATTTGGCGCGCTCGACTCGAAGCGATCGTGGTAGACGATCAGGAGTGGCGATCGGTTGAAATCGCAGCCGCTCTCGGCCGAGAGTTCACGACGAACGAGCTTCAGCGAGCATGCGCTGCCGCAGAGGTCGATCTGCCGACCGACCTGGTCGCGCGCTTGGTGCGCGCCCGCTTGGTGACGGCGACGGAGCACGGGTGGAGCTTCGCACACAGCATGTTGCGTGAAGCGATTCACCGAACGACGCACGAACAAGGGCTGTGGCAGAAGACGCACGCGGCGTGCGCCGACGCCTTCGCTGGCGATGGCCCTATCGCGTTTCGCGAGCGGCACGCCTACCACTTGCTGCAGGCCGAGCGCTGGCACGATGCAGAGCAGGCGCTCTGGTTCTGCGCGCGATCCCGCAACCGCGCCGGTGAACCAGCTCCGGCATTGCAGCTCCTGCAGCAGCGCTTCGACGCCCTGCGTGGCGAGGACGTGCCCGAGTCAGACGCGAGATATGGCGCGAGCTGGTCCCTTCAGGCGAACATCGAGTTGCGTCTGGGTAACGAAGTCGCGGCAGAAGCCCTGGCTGGTCGCGTTCTTGAGTGCTCGAGCTTGCCGGGTTGGCAGGGCGCTGCGGCAGATGCGGAGGATGCACTGGCCTTCATCGCGCGTTCGCGCGGTCGATACGAGGACTCGCACTCTCACAGCCACCGCGCGCTCGCGCTCTTCGAAGACATCAGCGATAGAGAGGGCACCGCCAGGGCCAAGCTCAATCTCGGCTACACAGAGCTCTCCCAAGGGCAATTCGACACGGCGAGAGAGACGTTTACGCTCGCCCGGGAAGGCTACTTGTCAGTCGAAGACAGCTCCGGCGCAGCGCGGGCCAGTATGGCCATCGCTCGGGTCTTGGGCGCCGTTGGAGACGTCGCTGAGGCACAGCGCCATTACCTCGATGCGGGGGCTGTGCTCGAGGCCGCAGGTGCTGTGGCCCTCGCGCGGCAGTGCCGCGAACAGGCCCGTGCGCTGACTGAGGAAGCTGCGGCCTAGCGCCATCTTGTCGCTGGACACGGCGCCGCAGATCGTCGAGCGCTCAAGTTGATCTCCTCGCGTGCCGATGCGCGTAGTGAAGAAGAGCGATCGCGTCGTCGAGGGGGCCCATGTTTCGTTGTTTACTCTATAGCTTGGCGCTCTGCGTTCCCGTTTCAGCGTGGGGCACGGAGATCCTGGACGCCGATGGCGACCGACTGACGGACGCGGAAGAGCGTCTGTTCGGTACCGACCCGCTGCTGGCGGACTCCGACGGCGACGGGCTGGACGACTACGCCGAGGTACGCGTTCATGGGACCGACCCCACGAACGCCGATAGCGACGCTGGCGGTTCGGATGACGCTGATGAAATTCTGCGCTTCGGAACCAACCCGTGGGATCCGCTCGATGACCCACGGGACGATGATGGCGACGGGCTTACCTGGTATGTCGAGACGCAGATTTCAGGGACATCGGATACCGACGCCGACTCTGATGATGATGGTCGAAGTGATGGACGCGAAGATCGTAACCGCAATGGGATTTTCGAGCCGGACATCAACGGGAACGGTGTGTTCGACGGGCCAGATGAGACGGACCCGCTAAACCCTGACACAGACGATGACGGGATCAGCGATGACCGCGAAATCCGGTTCACGTACACGGACCCTACGAGGGCCGACACTGACCAAGACGGGCTGCCCGACGGGGAAGAGGTCGACTCCGACTTTACATGCTTGGAGCCAAACACGGCCGACTCGGACTTTGACGGCGTCTCCGACGGGGTTGAAGTCCTCGATGGCCTCAGTGACCCCTGCGTCTCGGATACCGATGGTGACGGAGTCGACGACGGTTTCGAGCGCGCCGTCGGCAGTGACCCAGATGACGCAAGCGATACGCCTGCCGACCTAGACGGCGATGGGTGGCCCGACGTGCTGGAGGCCGTCTCAGCCGTCTGTGCGCTGGACGTTACCAACGCGGACACCGACGGCGACGGCTTGTCGGACGCCCTTGAGCTACGCGGCACGACCACCGGAGTCCCAACGGACCCGTGCGACGCAGACTCCGATGATGATGGACTGTCAGACTCAGTGGAGACGGGTGTTTGGAATGGTCGACGTTGGATTGGCGGCACGGCAGTCGGTGTGCGCGACTCGGACGATGATGGGCTCAGTGATGGGTTGGAGGTCGGGCTAGCCGCGGCCCAGTTCCCGGACGCACTGGAGAGCCCCTTCGCCGGCGACCAGGACCCCGACTCGCAGACCGACCCCCTAAACGATGACTCGGACGATGACGGAGTGCTCGATGGCGACGAGGACCGAGATGGTGACGGCGCTGTTGGCCCAGACGAGACCGACCCGCTGAACCCAGACTCCGACGAGGATGGCATGGGAGACGCAGAAGAGCTCGGCTCGTCGTGCTTGGACCCACGGGTTGACGACGCGCTCAGCGACTTCGACGGGGACGGCGTGATCGCCTCGGATGAGTTTCGGCTTCGTTACGGCACCGCGCTCGATCGCGGCGACCCATGCAGTGCAGACACTGATGGCGACGGAATCGACGACGGAGTCGAAGCCGCCACCGGCACGCGCGTTTCTGACGCGGATACCGACGGTGATGGCGTCGAAGATGGCGTTGAAGATCGAAACGTAAACGGCCAAGTCGATCCTGGCGAGACCAACCCACGCGCGGCCGACTCAGATGCGGATGGTCTCGTCGACGGCGCAGAAGATACCAACGGAGATGGCGTTGTCGATGAGGGGGAAACGTCCCCCCTCGATGCTGATAGCGATGGTGACGGTCTAACGGACGGCGAAGAGCGAAGGCAGTTCGGAAGCTCGCCGCTGGCCGCCGATACAGACAAAGACGGTCTAAGTGACGCGTTGGAGGTGGGTCGCGGTGAAGACGCCGACCGAACGAGCACAACGGACCCGACTCGACCCGACACGGACAGCGATGGTTGGTGTGACGGTAATGTGGATGTTCCACCGACGTGTGTCGCCGGAGAAGATCTCAACCGCAACGGGCGCGTGGACGAAGGCGAGTCCCATCCACGAATTCGCGACGGCGGCGCAGGCTCGGGTCAGGGTTCTGGTGACGGCTCGGGCCAGGGTTCTGGTGACGGCTCCGGCGGGACTCCAGGCGACACCGATGGTGACGGCCTGAGCAACGAAGAGGAGGCGGCTTTGGGAACGGACCCCAATAACGCCGACAGTGATGGCGACACGATCGCCGACGGCACTGAAGCGCCATTTGGCAACGCTCGTGACACGGACCGCGACGGAACCATAGACGCGCTCGACTTGGACAGTGACAACGACACTGTAAGCGACGCCGAAGAAGCCGGCGACGCCGACCTCACGACGCCGCCAGTGGACTCAGATGACGACGGGTTCCCCGACGTGATGGACGTCGACAGTGATAACGGTGGCGTACCCGATCTTGTCGAGGCGCGCGACCAAACAAACCGAACAGATGCCAGCGACGATGGCGTGGGGTTTTTCTATGAAGCACACGTCACAAGCGGCGCGCTCTGTTCCAGCGCACCGGCCGCAGCCTGGTGTCCCCTGATCGGTGGTCTGCTGGCCCTTTTGTTCCGTCGGCGCCGCGTCCGAGGAGCTCGCGCAGCATCGACCTTGGGCCTCGTCGCGTCACTGACGATCGTGCTCCTGCCCGCGGACTCCAATGCTCAGTCTCACCCAGATGCCCGGACCGCGGCGATAGACGCCAACCCGTTCTCGCTGGATGCGGCGGGCGGCATCGGCGGAAGCGGAAGCGCTGCCGTGCTGCCTCATGCGGCGTGGCGCTCAGGTGCGGCGTACCAGTTTGTGTATCGGCCAATCGTCACGCGCGACAACGGCGATGACCGCACGCTTTGGACGATCGTGGAGCATCGCCACCAGCTGGATGTCTCGGTTGCGTTCGGTCTGTGGAGCCGGCTCGAGGTTGGGCTTGTGGTGCCGATTATCCTTGCCCAGCAAGGGCAGCTTCCGGGTTGGCGTCTCGATGAAGTCAGCGGTAACGGCATCGGTGATGTTCGGTTGAGTCTACAAGGCCAACTTATCCGTGTGGAACGCGAACAGCACGCCTTTGCGTTGAGCGTGTCGCTGGATACGTGGTTGCCGACCGGTGATGCGACGGCCTGGACGGGCGAGGCCGGGGTGCACGGGCTGCCGAGCCTCGTGGTAGGCGGTCGGCTCTCGGCCATTGAGTTGAGTGCCACGGTGGGGTTGCACGTTCGTCAAATTGTCCGCGTACAGCAGCTGGTTTCAGACGATGCTTTCGTTTTTGTTTTGGGAGGACGCTACTATGAACGTCGCACAAAGTGGTCATTGGACATGGAGGTGACCATGGAGTCCCTGCTGCGTACGCCGACGGACGACCCGATCGAAGGCGCCGCGCCGCGCCGACGAGGAGAACTCGTGTTCGCGTTGCACCGCGGGCTCGGGCCCGTCGAATTCAGCATTGGCGCAGGAACCGGGTTGTTTGAACGCGCGCCGTCTCCGGCCATTCGCACGTTTTTGGCGCTCGCGTGGCGAGGAGAAAATCGCAGCGACGGGGATCGGGATGGCGTCGCGCTTCGGCACGATGATTGCCCTTGGGAGGCGGAGGACTTCGACGGCTTTGAAGACGAAGATGGTTGTCGGGAGATCGACAACGACCTCGACGGTGTCGTCGACGCCGATGATGAGTGCCCCAATGCGGCGGAGGACTTCGACGGCTTTGAAGATGGGGACGCATGCCCCGACGACGATAACGACGGGGACAACATCGCCGACGCGGCTGACCGCTGCCCTGACGCGGCCGAAGACATCGATGGCTATGAGGACAACGATGGCTGCCCGGAAGAAGACAACGACGCCGACTTGGTGGCCGACGCTGTCGATCTGTGCCCGCTAGAATACGCGTCGACGGAGAGCGGGTGCCCTGAGGGGTGGGATGACATGGTCGATGTAGAGCACATGCCCGCAAGCGCTGACGCGCCGCAGGGCGTGAACCCGTATCGCCCGTCGGAAGGGCACGCTCATCTGACCGACATCGCCATCGAGCTCAGCGCGCCGGTAATGTTTGAGTTCGACACCTCAACGCTCGAGCCAGCGTCTAGTGCGGTGCTGCGGGACGTGCTGCGCGTGGTCTTTCTGCATCCTGAGCTGCACGTTCGCATTGAGGGACACACAGATGGCAGTGGTACAGATGACATCAATCAGTCGCTGTCTCAGGCGAGGGCCGAGGCGGTGATGGGCTGGCTGGTTGGCCGCGGGATTGACGAGCGCAGGCTAACCGCTGTCGGCATGGGCGAGTCGGAGCCGATCGACGACAACCGCACGAGCAGAGGGAGGGCGGTGAACCGTCGAGTGGAGCTGTGGTTGGATATGCCGGGTGTTGCGTCGTCTCGGTAGCAGCTTGTGCTGTGGTAATGAAAATCATTATCATTTTTAGGCATGTGTTGCTAAAGTGGTCTCCATCCAACCACTTCACGCAGAGGCACGATGAACGACGACGCGCTGACCCGAACTAAACTCTCCGCGGCGGCGACTTCCGCACCTGGCTGCTCAACCGACAGTGAAGACCCGCGAGAGAGTACCTCCGATGTCTTGATGCGCGTCTGTACCGGTCGAGGCACCGGCGTGCAGATTGCGTTGCCTTTGTCGGTTGTCTTCAAAATCCTCCGAGCCTCGCCATGAGCGACACCGATGAGCAGTCGCTGGAGAGTCAGCTCGAGGGTCTGCGCCTGCTCTATGGTCGGCACTTTGTTGGCCGACCTCGTGCCACGCGGGACCTGACGCTCGTTCAGGCGCTTGCAGAGCATGCTGTCGGGTTGTGTGCCGACGCCGAGCGTCTCGGGGACGAGCAAGCGCCACGGATTCTCCACGCGGCAAGGCTCCTCAGCGATGAGGCGCTCGCAATTCGAAGTGAACTCGAGCAGCCGCTCTCGGTTGTGTGCGCCGATGTGACAACGAGCGCGATGATTGTGGAGGCGCAGTTTCGTCGTCATACGAGGGACGGGAGCTTGCTCACCCGCAGCGCACTTCAGCTTATCGTTCTGCACGAGCAAATGGTGCGTGTACTTGCAGCGACGCGTTCACTGTCGCCCTCCTTGCCTCACCGAGACGCCGACCGATGGGTGCTCGAGGTGGAAACCGTCGTGGCGCACCTCGCCAAGGCCGTGAGCACCTGCGAAACTCTCGAGCTGCGGACACTTCCGCTGGACGCGGCCGCCGCTGACCTGTTGTTGACTCGATGCGATCAGCTGCTTTCGGGCTCGGCCGCGGTCGTCACTGCGATGGCGGCCGGTTGTGGAGACTCGCGTTGGCTTCACGGGGCAGCTGACGGCGCCCTGCGCGTCGTCGACACCACGACGGACGATGAGACGCGCCGGCATGCGTTGAGCGCCGCGAAGCGGGCTGTTGCATGGGCAAGCGCAGCGGAAGCTCGACAGGGCATGATGCGGACGGCCTCTATACTGGCGGACTGCGAGAGGCTGGCCACCACACTCGTCGCAGAGGTGTTTGCGTCTCTCCCCTGTGCGTCGCTCTCACTCTCGCCTCTCGGGTCCCTGCCGGGCGCGTTAGACGCCCTCGGCTCTTTGCATAGAACGGCACTCAACGGCCTCGACCCGGACTCGGTCTACTGTACGCTGCCGTGGCTCAATGAAGTGCGCGACGCCCTGCTGGTGGGTGAAAGGTGGCTGTCGCAGCGTGCCGCGCTCACCCACTAATGCCCTAAGGGCCGCGCGCCGCTGCCCCTCGCCATCATCCGAATGATGACCGTCGCGGGGCCCGTCGCTAGTCGCCGTCATTGTCGGAGAAGCCGACCGTGATGGCCAGCAGAGCGCTTACGTCAGTCTGGTAGCTGCGCAGCAGCACGTTGATGGCCGCTCGTGCCGCTTCGACCTGCTCTGGGCGGTTCGTGACCGCGTCGCCAAGTGGTCCCTCGATGGCATCTAGAACCGCGAATGCGGTGTCGAACTCCCTGCTGACCCGCATTGAGACGCCGCCGCCTCGAGAATCTACGATGTCGAAGAGCCGCGCGTCACCCTCGGAGGGCGCCCAAACATCATGAACGCCCCTCAGCAGTGCCCGAGTGTTCGCAAGACCCCTGGCACTGAAGCGTCCGTCGACAAGCTCTGGCGCCGCGTCGATACCGTCTCCGAGAGGCGCGCCAAGCTGGACAATGGACGCACGTTCGATAGCGACGATCGAGGCGTTGACGAGCTCGCTGAGCGCTGTCCGGTTGTTGGGGTAGGGTTCAGCGTTGTGCTCCGTGAACGCGACGCGTTGCTCGCCGCCCGGGGCCCAGCTTTCCGCGACGGGTTGAACCGCCTCCGCCACCAAGGCCGTGTTTGCCAGGATGAACGAGCACGCTTCGTATGGAGAAGTAATCTGCAGCTCCAGTGTAGCGAAGAGAACGACCTCTAGCGCGGAGATTCCGCGTATGGACGCCGCGCTCGTGCGCAAGCTCGCCGCTGTCCACTCGTAGTCAAGCGAGAGCGCGTCGATACGACCTTCATCCGCTGGGGTCCATGCGATTGCCGCCCCAAGCTGTTGGTCCTTTCCTGGGCCGAAGCGCACGGCTTGCTGTCGTTGCCATGCGACGGAGAGCCGCCGCCACTCCTCCTGAATGGGCTCCAATTCCCTGCCCGTCTCGGCGCAGTAGTGCTCGGCGCTTTGGCTCAGCGCGGCCGACGCTGACTGCAGCTCCAGATACTGCTGCTCGGCCAATGCGGCGCAATCTGCCAAGAGCTCATTGCGGTCGAAGGGTTCGAAGCTGGGGTCGCAGCCCGACGAGTTCCAGATGAACGCCAGTGGGAGAGACATAGCGGCCATCATCGTGAGCCGACTCGAGTGACTCCTTGAGCATGATGAACCGTGGCGAACAATCATAGGGACTCAAGAAAGATGATAAGCGCGGACCGATCTGCCGCGGAGGCCGCGAGGAAACTCTGTTGTGAGGCCTCTGCTTCACCTCCGTGCCAAAGCAGCGCCTCCTCCAGCGACCGAGCGCGGCCGTCGTGCAGGTAGCGTGTATGGTCGTTCACTGCCTGAAACAGTCCGATGCCCCAGAGCGGAGGAGTGCGCCACTCGCGCCCGTTCGCGAGGCCGTCCGGGCGCCCGTCAGCGAGCGCCGGTCCCATGTCGTGCAGGAGAAGGTCCGTGAATGGCCAGATTTCGTGACCCTCGATCCCCTCGATCGGGTGCGGGCCTGTTGTATAGCTTGGCGTGTGGCAACCGGTACACTGCATGGCATAGAAGAGCTCGGCTCCGCGGCGCACGACGGGATCATCTGCGTTGGTTCGAATCGGCGGCGCGAGGACGCTTGAATACAAGACGACATTGGCGAGACGCTGCTCATTGATTTCAACGCCGTCCGAGTTCGCCCCGGTCGCTGCCGCGAGACAGTCTGCTTGCGCCACCGTGCAGCTCTCGTGCGGGAAGAGAGGGCTGGTGATGCCGAGATCGCCTAAGAAGGCGCCAGCGACCTGATGCTCGACCGTAGTGCTGTTGGCCTTCCATGAGAAGCGCCCGAGTTGCCGTTCGCCAGTTCGCGGATTGATGACGTAGTTGGCGCGGCCGCTGATACCGTCGCCGTCTTCGTCCCATTCGTCGACCTTCGTGAGAATGTCCTGCTCTGGGATAGCTTCTATGAGTCCCAGTCCGATCATCTGTGGGGCAATTCGCGGCGAGAGCACAACCGGGATCGCGTCACCGCTTTGCGGCGCAAGTGTGTACGTCGGCGCGGCGAGCGACCATGATGTGCCGTCGTCGTATTGCCCGGTGACGTCGTGGAGTTCGATCCCCACCTCGCCCTCGGCCTCGACGCCTCCCACGGCACGGGGGTGGAGTTGGTCGCCGAAGACGGGATGTGGGCGAAGCTCGCCGCTGGCCCCAACTGCGCTCACGCGAAAGAGCAGCCCGAGTGCGCGCGGGTCTTCAGTGGGGGGCGCGCCGCGGCCATCCTTAAAGTGGCAGCTGGAGCACGCCTGTGCGTTGAACAATGGGCCGAGCCCGTCGCGCGCATCGGTCGACGAGGGAGCGATGACCCAGTTCTGTGAGAAGAGGCTGTTGCCTACGAAGAACTGGTTGGAGAGTTCCCGGGGGAGAGTCGGTAGCGGTTGGCTAAAGGCTAGCGTTCCGTGATCGTCCACGGAAGCCGCGCCAGCAGGAAAGGCGCTCGGCTGCTCGAACG
>JBLFZA010000048.1:0-19893 GCA_047610025.1 Bradymonadia bacterium
TCGAGTCGGGCGAACTGGTACTCACGCCATGGGAAGAGTGGCCTGTACACGGAGAAATCGTCGCTAATGCGACCCCTCTGGCGCTCTTGCTGCCGACCCTGGTCTTTGGCTCGCTGCTGGAGTCCGTAGACGGCGTCGCGAACATCAACCTAACGGGGCGCGGAACACTAGGCGATCCAACGCTGGCAGGGGTCGTCGAGATCGTGGATGCCGAGGTGTCTGTGATTCCGCTGCAGCGCCGCCTAGAGCGCATCGGTATCCGGGCCAACTTCACAGGTTCCGAGGCCGTTCTTGAGGAGTTCCGCGTGGGCGACTCCGATGGTCGCGCGACGGCCTCCGGTCGGGTGTTGTTCGATGGCCTCGCACCGCGCGAGTACGAACTAGATGTGCGCTTTCGCGATTTGTTCGTTGCCGATCCGGCAGGAAGCGGAGTGAACCTTCGTGGAGACGTCGTGGTCAGCGGAGTTTTCTCAGATGAAGACCATCAAACGAACGTACTCATCGATGACATGCGCGTGACGCTTCCCGATGACACTTCGGCTGCCACAGGTCCCACAGCGCTGCCAGAGTCGATTCTCTTCGTGGGAGAAGACGTGGTGCGGGCCCATGTTGGGGAGCGAGACCCGCCGCGCATCGGCGCGACGGAGGCGTCGATAGACCTCCCATGGGTCATCAGCGTAATCACCACTGGCTCCAATGAGTTGGTGCAGAGCTTCGTGACCGCGGGGTTCGAGATCGATGTTGTCGCGAGGATCGCCGACGGACGCCTGACGGCGACTGGTGAGATTCCCATCACACGCGGCCAAATCAGCGTCGTTGGCAACGCGTTCGACATCACGCGAGGCGTGATTCGACTTCTCGAGGGCGCTAGGGAGCCAGACCCGCTCGTCGATATCGAGGCGGTTCATGTTCTCCCCGCGGATGTCTCGGAGATGCTCGCTAGCGCTATCGGTCCTCCTTCGGGGGACAGCGCCACGATTAGGCTCCGGGTCACGGGGCTGCTGTCTGAGCTGCAGGCGGACCAAGAAAACGCGGTGGAACTGTATTCCGACCCGCCAATGGACCAGTCCGACATCTTCATGGTTCTCGCGACGGGACGGCTCTCCGAAGACGGCGACTCGGCAGAAGCGGAGCAGGGCGTCGAGGCGTTGAGCAATCTGATCGCCGGCTTCTTCTCGGACCGCATTAGCCAGAGTCTCTTTATCGACACCCTCAGCTTCGAGACGACATCGGAGTCTCAGAGGGTCGAAGGCGGCAAGTACATAGCGGACAGCCTGTACATCTCCGGCACGTACATTCGAACGCCCGGCGAGGATGACGACAACAACTTCGAGGTCGCGCTGCAGTGGATTCTGCGCCGAATCGGTTCGGGGTCATTGCGAGTGGAGCTTCGCGGCGGCGACCGGGCAAAGGGCGGTCTCGAGCTGCTCTACCAACTGGTCCCTCGTTCGCGGGCCTCTGCCGATCGTGAAGCCGAATCGGGCATCGCATCTGACTAGAGCGCACCCCCGTACGCTAGCTGCGTGCGCCAATCTCGCGGATGTGACGAATGAGGCCCGGCATCGACCCGTCGATGATGTTGTAGACGGCTTCGAAGCCGCCGCTGGCGCCCCGGTAAGGGTCCGGGACATCGACGTTCGGATCGTCAGTGGGATCGAAGCGTCGCAAGAGTGGGGCGCGATCAGTGCCGGGATCGCCAGTCTGCCGAAGACTGTGTTCGTTGGAACGGTCCATTGGGATGATGAAGTCGAAGTCCTGCAGGTCCTGTCTTCGCAGTGGTCGCGAGCGCTGTGCCGACAGATCGAGGCCATGGGTCGCGGCGACGTAGACGCTGCCGGGGTCAGGAGGCTCGCCGGCGTGGTACGCACTCGTGCCGGCAGAATCGACGATGAACTCCTCAGCGAGTCCCATCCTGGAGACGTGCTCGCGAAACAGCCCCTCTGCGAGCGGAGAACGGCAGATATTGCCAAGGCACAAGAACAGAACATTGGTTGGGCGCGACATAACGAGGGAGCCTTGAGTCGAGTCCGAATCAGGTGCAGTGTAAGTCCATGAATGACTGTCGTCGATGGTTCGCGCTTTGTTTGCCTCTGGGCGTGGTCCTCGGACTCAGTCTTGGGGCATGCGGCTCTCGAGTGACTCCTTATGAGCAGCTCTCGGCGTCTGGAGGAGTACTGGCGGCAACGTTCGACGCGGCGCACGAGCGGCTGGTCGACGATTATCCTTCGTATCTCGGGCCGTCTGAGCTCCGCCTGCGTCGCGGTGGGCGGCGGCACGTGGAGGTCCCCGTCGAGGTCGGATGGTGCTATGCGTTCTTCGCAGTCGCCGAGGACACGCTCTTAGACCTCGACCTGTGGGCGACCCGCCCGAATGGGCGGGAAGCGTCTCGCGATGAAATGCTGGATGCGACCCCGCTGTTGCTTTACTGCTCGGATTGGTCCGAGCCCCTCACGGTGACTATTGACGCCGCGCGAGGCCGCGGCCGTGTCGCGTTCGGCGTCCTTAGAAAGCCTGACTAGAAGGAGAAGATATGCAGTCAATGCAAGAGGTGGTGACCGACCCCGCACGCCGCGCCGATGTTGTACGCGCGACGGAGTCGCTGATCGATACGGAGGTCGCCAGTCAGGGCGGCCTGACAGGTATGGCAATCAAAGGGGGCTACAAGGTGGTCAAGAAGCTCCAGGGGGGCCGTATGATTCCTGCCGTAGTTGACGGCCTGTTAGACGAATTCGTCGGAGCGATCGAACCGCTGCATGCGCAGCATCGCGAGAACCCGACCGGTAGTTTTGGCAGCTACCTGCAGTCTCATTCTGGCGCTGCAGCGAACGCGTTGCTCGGCATCACGGACGCGCGCGCCCAGCGCACATCGAATAACGTGCTGAAGAAGACATATGGCAAGCTGCGTCCGTTCGGAGAGAAGAACGTCAAGTCGGCGCTTCCTGGCGTTGGCAACTTGATCGACCGCTTTTGCGCGTGAGTGACGCCGCTCTGAGTTTGTCCGACGAAGCGTCAATCAGCGCCGCGCTAAGAGAGGCCCTTGACGCTCGTGGTGATGTGCCCGGCTGGGATGACGTGTGGTTCGTGCCGAGTGCTTGGGTGGAGCGTGGCCCAGGTTTTGCGATAGCGACGAACCGCTTGCGACGGTGGGAGGAGCATCGCGCGACGGCGCCAGGGCCTCTCGCGCTGCGTCCTGTGACGGTTTGGCAGCGTGCGCTCGTATGCGCGGCTGACTCCGCGGAAGAGACGTCCGTCGATGTGTCGCGCTTTAAAGTGGCGGGCTGGCGGTGACGGCTGCTCTTGGAACGGTGCTGGAACCGGGCAGCGGCGGTGGCATTGATCTGCGCGCGGAGGTTCGTGTCGCACCGTTTCAGCTAGGCAACGCGGCGGCGGTGATCGTGGCGCTGGCGGATGCCCTGCCCGACGATGCGGACCACCTGCACACGCGGGTGGCGTCTCCGCACGATCGCCCTGGCACCATCGCGTTGGGGCTTCCTGCGGAACTGCAAGATGGCACGACGCTGCGCCTCCGCGGTCAGGGCGCGAGAGACCGCGAAGACGGCCCGGTGGGTGACCTCTACCTCCGGGTCATCCTCGATGAAACGGCCACTGCCTTGAGTCCCCGAGCATCGGGCAGTTCGACGACGGCGATCATGATAATCGCGGGGTTGTTGGGGTCTGGCGCTGTGTTCATGATGTGCGGGTAAAGTGAGAGGGTGTTAAAAGGGGCGTAAGGTCGTTTCGCTCGTGCCGACGGTGTTGTAGTAGAGGTGCTCCGTCCTAGAGGAGCGAACGTGGAGATCATCGCCCATCGAGGCGCGTGTTTCAGCGCGCCAGAGAACTCGTTGCGAGCCTTTGCGCTCGCGATGGAGGGAGGCGCTGATCGTCTTGAGTGTGATGTGCACATCACCCGCGACGGGATCCCAGTGGTCTGCCACGACTCAACGACGAAGCGGACGACGAATCTAGACTTGGAGATTGCGACCTCGACGTTCGAAGAAGTGCGGGCGGCGCAGATGCCGGACGGCTCGCGGATTCCCAGCTTTGATGAGCTTTGCGCCTTGGTGAGCGGTCAGAGTCGTCTCGACGTCGAGATGAAGGTGAGCGGGGCTTTGCTCTCGCGCTTGGTGGTTGCGTCACTCGGACATCACGCGGTCTCGGCTGACGCAATCATCACCTCGTTTGACCCTGACGCGCTGCTTCAATGTCGTGACGCTGGATTCCAAGGCAGGACGGGTCTTCTGATCGGTTCGCGTTCGCTGTCGCCGTTACAGCGTGCCTATGAGGCGTGGCCACTTCGGGCCGTGGAGGCAGCCAAGGCCGATGTGCTCGCTATCCACTTCGCTTTGGCTCACGGCTGGCTGCGAAGCGCGCTCAAAAAGAAGGGGATCGGTCTTCTGCTTTGGGCTTCGATCGAGGATGAGGAGAAACGACCTGACGAGCGCGCGGCCCGATATGTTCGTATGAGGATGGCTGAACCTGATGGCGTAATCGTCGGCCGCGTCCGTGAAGCGCGCGCGCTAATCGAGGCGAGCGCTGACGCGGCGCGTTGGGAAGAGGGCGCCGCGGCTGCTGTTATCCCCGAAGAGTCCGTGGATAACGTGCAGACCGAAGAGTGATCGTGTGAGTGATTCGAAGGGTGCACACGCCTTGCACGCCTCTTAGAGCAGTGACTAGAACGGTGGCACCTGATCCATCGTAAGGAGACGTGATGAGCAAGACGTTCGACCTGTACAACCCCACCGAGGAACATCTGGCGCTGCGCGAGACGGTGCATCGTTGGGGTGCCCAGGAACTCTTGCCGCAGGCCGACGAGCACGATGCCTCGGAGACGTTCAATACGCCCCTGTTTCGGAGGCTCGCCACGGAGCTCGGGCTCTTCGGCGTGACGATCCCCGAAGAAGACGGAGGGTTGGGTATGGACGCGGTCGCTGCGGTCATCATCCACGAGGAACTCAGCCGTTTCGACCCAGGCTTCACGCTCTCGTATCTGGCCCACGAAGAGCTCTTCGTGAACAACTTCTACCATTCATCCAACGCCGAGCAGCGTGAGAGGTATCTGCAGAAGGTGATGGATGGGACGTGGATCGCCGGGATGGCGATGAGCGAGCCGAACGCAGGCACGGATGTGCTCGGCATGTCGACCACGGCGCGCAAGGAAGGGGATCACTACGTACTGAACGGCACGAAGCAGTGGATCACCAACGCGACCGAGGGCGATATCTTCTTGGTCTACGCAAAGCTTGAGAAGGACAATCCGCGCTCGGTTACCGCGTTCGTTGTGGAGCGCGGGTACGAGGGGTTCGACGTCGGCAAAAAAGAGAAGAAGATGGGGATGCGTCAGTCTCCGACGGCGTGTCTCATGTTCGAAGAGTGTCGCGTTCCCGCCGAGAACCTCCTCGGCGAGCCGGGTGGCGCCCTTGTTGCGATGATGCGGAACCTTGAAATCGAGCGCGTGACGCTCGGGGCGATGTCCGTCGGCATCGCATTGGAGTGCGTCGATATTCTCTCGCGCTACGCCATTGACGAGCGCAAAGCCTTCGGGAAGCCGCTGTCCTCCTTTGGCCAGATTCAGCGATTCATTGGGGAGTCGTACGCCAAGACGCATGCCGCTCGCGCGCTCACGTATCAAGTTGCGCTCGGCTCCACGCCCGACTCGCGTAACTCTCTCGGCGCGGCGGCTGCCAAATTGGTCGCGACCATGACCGCCGAAGAAGTCGCCCGCAACGCGATCCAGACACTTGGCGGCTACGGGTACACACGCGAGTACCACGTGGAGCGTCTTCTGCGAGACGCGATCCTGTTGAGTATCGGCGGCGGCACGAACGAAGCGATGCATAAGAACATCACCTCCGACCTCGTCCGCGCCTACAAGAGCTAGCTGTCCTTGGCGACTGCTCCCCACAGTAACGAGCCACTCTTTCGCTTCAACCGCGACCGAAACGCCGTCATCGACGAAGTCGTCGAGCGCATCACCCGTGACGCACTCCAGAGGGCGTGGGACGACCCGTCAGATGGCTTGGGCTACTTGCTCAACGAGGCGGCCTACGTCGAAATGGCGCTGCACGAATCCGACCCGACTTCGACAAAAGCCGATGTCGAACACTGGCAACGCGTGGCGCAGAGTCTGGGCCGATCGTCGGAAGAGGAGAACGCCGAGAGCCTGCGCGCGATCGTTGTGCGCTTTACTCACGAGATCGTGGGGCACTTTCGGCCGACCGTCTTCAAACTCGCGACAGAGATGGTGCCATCAGGGCTGAGCATGTTGCTCAACCCGTTGGCCAAGCGCGGCATCTTGTCCGACACGGCGGGGGTCTCCTCCCTACGAGACCGGCTGCGCATCGAGGGTGAGGTGGGCAAGCTTCGCGCACTCGCCGAAGCGGGAACACTCGTTTTTGTTCCGACTCACTCCAGCCACTTAGACAGCATTGCCGTGAGCTGGGCGATTCACCAAGCGCGCTTGCCGGCGGTCGTCTACGGCGCGGCTAAGAATCAGTTCACGCACCCGTTGATGGCGTTCTTTATGGCCAATCTTGGGGCGTATAAGGTCGACCGTAGGCGCTCCTATCGGCTGTATAATCGCGTCCTGAAGGCCTACTCCCAAGTTCTCCTAGAGCGCGGCTATCACAGCCTGTTCTTTCCGTCGGGCATGCGTAGCCGATCGCATCGCGTGGAGCAGGAACTCAAGCTCGGGCTGCTCTCGACCGCCGTAGAAGCCTACGCACGAAACGTCGTCGGACGGAAGAGCAGCCGTCGCATCTATATCGTTCCAGTCACTGTTAACTACCCGCTGGTGCTGGAGGCGGAGACGCTGATCGAGGATGCCCTCGCGGAGCGACTCGACCGTCGGCCGATCATCGAGGACGATGAGTTCTCGGATGTGCGACGAATTGCGAGCTACGCGAAAGCGCTGCTCGCGGGGGAGTCCTCAATTGTGGTTCGTTTCTGCACTCCGATGGATGTGTTCGGAAACGCGGTGGACCAAGACGGACAATCCGTAGACGCCGAGAGGCGTCGTGTGGACCCCGAACGCTACCTGTGGGTGCGCGGTGAGCCAGCCGAAGACCGGGAGCGTGAGCGCGCGTACACGCGACAGCTCGCTGGCCGTGTGAGCGATGCGTATCGTGAAAACAACGTCGTGCATCCTATCCATATCGTGAGCATGGCTGTCATGCAGCACCTTCGCCGGCAGCACGCCACGTGGGACGAGCGACGATTGGTCAGATTCGCGCGCGGCGAGTCCGTCTCGAGTGCCGTCGCCGAAGGCGAAACGGAGCGTCTCGCTCGGCTACTACGCCGAGATCATGAGGACGGCACGCTTCGGCTTTCTAGGCGGTCACAGACGCTCACAGCTCGTCAGATGATTGAGGAAGCGTTGAAGAGCACGACGGCGTTTCACTCTCGACCGATGCTGATCGCAGAAGGGCAACGGCTGCGCGCTGAGTCGCTGGAACTGTTGCTCTTTTATTCGAACCGTTTACGCGGCTATGATCTTATCCGACGGCTTCGCGCCGTGCCGGGAGGGTACTGATGTCGCTCATCGGAGGAACGCGTGGTGCTGTGGGCGTGGTCGCCGCCGGTCGTTACGGGATCACCTTGGCTGAGCAGGCCGCGAGGAACGGCCATGATGTCGTGCTGTTGACGACTTCGGCTCGTCGCGCGGCCACTCTGAAGCGACATCGGCGGTTGCCATCGGTTGTCCCCGAGCTCGACCGGCTTCATGAGCGCGTCGTGGTCACAAGCGACGCTCGCGACATCGCAGCGCGCTGTACCCTCGTGCTGGTCACCGCGAGCGAAGAAGACTTCGGTCAACTCATCGGGGTACTCGGAGACGCGCTCGATGGCAGTCATATTGTCGTGCACGCGATCCACCGGCTATTCGGGCCACGACTCTCGCGCGTGACCGAGGAGATCCGCTCGCGCACCGCGGTCAAGCAGGTTGGGGTGATGGCGGGCCCAATGCATGTGTCCGAGGTGCTTGGCGGCAAGCCGAACGCGGCGGTCGTCGGCAGCAGCTTTCCCGCGGCGATAGAGGCCGTGCGCGATGCGATCTCCGCCGAGCACATTCGAGTGGAGGGTTCAGATGACAATCGCGGCGTCGAGCTCGCGGCAGCGCTAGGTCAAGTGGTTGCGCTGGCAGTGGGGATCGCGGACGGGCTTCAGCTCGGCGCCGCGACGCACGCCACACTGATTACTCGTGGGCTCGCGGAGATGACTGAGGTCGGCGTGCGGCTCGGCGCGCTACCGGGAACCTTTTACGGACTAGCGGGCGTTGGGCGCTTGGTCGACGCGCTTCGACGTGGCGAGCCGAACTACCAAGCCGGGCTCGACATTGGCTCGGCGCCGGACTTGCAGGTCGCGCTCGCGAACCTGCCGACGGACGCGTTGGCGTTCGCCGTGTTGAAGCCGTTAAGCGACTACGCCGATTACTTCCGCGTCTCCTTGCCGATTTCGCTCACAGTGAAGCGGATTCTTGAAGGAGGCTGCGCGCCAGATGAGGCAATCCGCGAAGCTCTTCGCCAGGATTTGGTGAGCTCCGTTCGCGGAGAGTAGGCCACGACCCCCCTGGGGTCTGCGTGTCTAGTCCCCCGAACTGGGCGTCTCGGCTGTTCTCCTACTGGAGCACAGCCTAGCTGTTCGGCTCGGACACTTTCACGCACACGTACAAACCTTCACCAAGGCGAGTGGCGACGCGGATGGCCTTGCGAAAGGCGTCCCACCAACGCCCGAATTCTCGAGCCTCGTCCTCCGAGAAGACGTCTCCGTTCTCGGCGGCGATCAGCATCTTTCGGACCTCGCGCGCACTGAGTCCTTCCATCGCCTCGGCGACAGGGGGCAACATCTCAGGCGCCACGATGGCGCGCCAGGTGTCCACCTGTGAAGCCCACCGCAGTGTGTGGTCCGAGAGGAACCCAAAAAATGTGAAGATGGTTTCCGCGTGCTCTTCGTTCCATTCGTAGAAGAACGAGCTGCACGTATCGAGCAGCGGCATGAAGTCAGGGACTTCTTCCGACTGCTCGACGCAGGATGCCTCGAGGATCAGACCAACGGCATTACTTTGCCAGCGGTTGCCCTGCACAGCGACATCGACTCGGTCGAGCTGGACCATCGCCTCGTCGCGCCGGTCGCCTTCGCCAAGCCCCATTAGGAAGGCCCTTAGGCCGATTATCGCGTCTTGGTGACGCTTGGTGCGAGCCTGCTTTATGAGCGGCTCAAATTGCTCTGCGAACTTCTGGTATTCCAGAACGCCTACAGTGCAGGTCGCGTCAGTTTCGATCGTGGTCACATTTACTCCGCCGCGCGGTCTTCGGGGGCGCGTGCATAGGCCGTCGTCGCCGAGAGCGCAAGGAGGTACACCCTAACACCGCACACCACCACATCAACGCCGCAGTTGATCCCGCAGCTCCGATTGCGCATCCGCCACCCCCAACACGGTCACTCTGGTCGCCGCCGGCGTCCGGCCCGTCTACTTCGAGCTCGGCGTCGATGCCGGCATCGAGGTCGATCGGGGCTGTCAGAAAAAACGCACGAACATCGCTCCACTGTCCTTGTCGGGCGCCATCAAACGCGCGTGCCCGCCAAAAGTACTGTCCGGCCGCAAGCTCGTTCACGACGTACGTTGTCAGCCCGTCTGGGCCGGCTCCAACGTCGAAGGGCCGAGCGACCGTAGCTCCCATGGTGACTGACTCCGCAACCTGAAACTCATAGACCAGCACGTCGAACGGGTCTGGATCCGTCGCGTTCCGCACGGTCAGTGGCACACCATTGCCGTCATTAACGATGGTGGCGCCCGGTTCGGGGGATTCTGAAACGGTGTCCGTTGGCGATCGGTTGGCTGGAAGCACCGTGAAGGTGGAGGTCGAGAGTCCAGAGGGCGCGCGGCTGTCCGTCGCCTCCACGCGCCACCAATACGTGGTGTCGAGCGACAGAAACTCCGTGATATCGAGCTCTTGCTCGTCCGGTTCTTCGACGACGAGCACGTCGGAAAGCAGAACGCTCTCAAAGTTCTCATCCCGAGCAAGCTCGACGGTCATCTCGACCTGATCGCCGTTCGGGTCCCGACCTTGCGTCCATTGCAGCACCACGTTCATCGAAAGGTCCACGAGTTGACCGACGCCTGGTGAGAGCAGCTCCGGTCGGGGAGGACCCAAGTTGGCGGTATCGACGGTGAACGCGCCGAGCGCGCTCCACTGCCCGACCGGGAAGGGAGGCGACGAGTCGACAGCGCGGACGCGCCACACGTATCCGCCTTCGTCTTCGAGAGCGAACGTGAGGGTCGCTGACGTCTCCGTCTGGAGCGGCGTGATGTTGTCGAGCGCCCAAACGCGGGTCCCGTCCAGCGAGCTGTCGTAGAGCTCGAGCTCGTAGGTGAAGAGGTCACCGTCGGGGTCCGAGGCGTTTCGCCAGATCAGCGTGGGCCGGCGGCTGTCCGAGAACGCGAGCGGCGTCACCAGCGTCGCGCGCCCCGGTGGGCGATTGGTTCGGTTCACCCTGAACGAAATCACCGCGCTCCACTCACCGACCACGTCGGCGGTCACTGCACGGACGCGCCAGTAGTAGCGTCGGTCCTCGTCCAGGGTGCCCGGCACGTCCACGCGGGTTTGCACGCGGCCGGTTGCAGCGATGTTGGAGCGTGTGAAGGTGACCTGCTGCATAAACTCGTCCAGAGAGAGCTCAACTTGGTAGCTTAAGGCGTCGCCCTCCGGGTCTGTTGTATTCTCGAACGTCAGCACGGTTCCGAAGCGGAATTCTGCGACGTCGTTATTCGGCGACACCGGTATGGGCACGCCAGGGCCGCTGAACACGCTCGGATCGCTGCCCTGTGCGCACTCCTCGGAGAGCGTGAGTCCGTCGCCGTCCTCATCGCTCGCGTCGTCCTCGGGGTCGTTGATATTGGTTCCGAACCGGAGCTCGCAGACGTCGGGTGCGCCGCCGCGATCCGTATCCTCTGCCGCCACGGAGATTGTCCAAGACTGCTGAGTATCACCACCATCTCCATCGCTCACCGTGAGCACCACGACCGCGTCGGCCAGGGCTCCGAGAGATGGCGTCCACGTAATCACGCCAGAATCCGAGACGCGCATGCCGTCGGGGCTCAGCGTGAGGTCGTAGCGAATCACATCGTCGCCCGGGTCATCGACGACGACGACGTAGCGGTACTCGTTGAATCCATCGACGGTCGTCGGTGCATCGCTGACGATGGTCGGTGCCGCGTTCACGACGCTCAGCTCGAGGCTGGCAGACGAGACCGCTCCGAGCGAGTCGGTCGCGGTGGCGAGGATCGTATACGTGCCCTCATCCCGATACGCATGCTCGACAACCTGGCCCTCCGCTTCTTGTCCATCACCGAAGCGCCAGCGGACCGTTGGAGGGCCTGTGTTGTCCTGGGCGCTCGCTCGCAACTCCAGAACTGAGCCTTCTTCCACTTCCGCAGGGAGCTCTTCGAGCGTGATGGTCGGAGCCGCGTTTATGTACTCGACTCGCACCACGGAGCTGTCTTCGCCGCCGTCGTCGTCGACCGCGCGAACGACGGCTTCATAGACGCCAAGCTGGTCGAATTCTCGTGCGATGGTGGCGCCGCTGGCTTCAAAGCCATCGTCGAATACCCACTGAACGCTCACCACGTCGGCCGGCACGTCCAGCACATCCACGCTCAGAATCGCAAGCGATCCTTCTTCGACTCGAAGCGTGCCCGCGTTGACGATACGGGGGGGGGCGTTGAGTACTTGAAAAGAGAGCCCACTAAATGCCTGGATGCCGAGTTCGTTCGTGACGCGAAGCCTCGCCTCTGCGCTGCTCGGACCGTCAACCGTGCTCGCGTCGAAGAGCACGACAGGCCCGATATCGTCATCGAATTGACCGTCTTGGTCCAAATCCCACTCATAGGTCAGCTCCGAGTCATTTCGGTCGAAGCTGGTTGAGGCGTTCACGAGAACGCGGGTGCCCTCCAGCACTGTTTGCGGCCCCGTGACCCTACCCACAGGAAGGCGGCTGACGACCAACAGCTCATTGGCGATAAGCTCGCTCACGTCGGGAACGCCGTCGGAGTCGAAATCTGCGTTTCCACGAAGGCTTGGATCCCACCCATTGATGAGCCATGAGCTGTCTTCACTCAGGACACTCGCTGCGGGCCCCACGTTCACGTTGTAGACGGCCAGTGATCGGCTTGAGTCTTCCCCTCTAAACTGGTCGCCAGGGTCGCCGGCTACGGGAGCAGTCACTGACAAGGGGCTCGGCACGAAGCGCGGCGAACGGAAGATGCCAAGAGGCGACTCAAACGGCTCGACTAACGGGCCGGCCGTCAACGGGTCTTCGACAATGAGCCCAAGCGCAGCGCTGAACTCCGGGGCCGCGTCGGCGTCGGTCACAAAAAGGAGCGTTGGCTGAGCGGCTGCGACTCTCGCGAGCACTGAGGCCGTCAACTCCGGGGTGAGCACGCCGTCTCCTGTGGCCTGCCAGAGTGCATAACTGTAGGCGTCGCTCGCGAACTCCGCGGCATCTAGGGAGACGGCGTCGACTACGAGCCCGGTCGCTTCGACGGCGGCTTGCAGTAACCGCTCCGGACCATCTCCAGCGACCAGAGCACGCTGCGGGTGGAGCACCGCGTTCAGCATGCCGCCAGCGTACTCCGAGTCGTCAGCTTGCTGGTCGCGATCGCTATCAATGTCTGCGAGCGTGAACAGCGGTGTGACGCCGAAGAACGCCCGCCCGGAGCGATCGCCAACGAGTGCCACGGCATCGTGAACCCGTGAAATCACGATACGCCCGGCGGCGTCATCAATTGGCGAGATGTCGCCGCCGAGCAGCAAGGTCGAGGGTGTTGATTGGGGAAGTTTGAACACACCGGTGAGCTGCGCGTTGCTTCTCACAACCTGGATGTTCCGCGGCAGCACCTCGCCCAAGGTCACGCCAAAGGCCTCGGGCCATGCCGTCTGCGGCCCTTGCTGTTGAACGATTAACCCGAACTCGCCCTCTTGAGACCGCTCGAGTAGTTCGGCCTCGAACCCCGACTCGGGCACATCGGCCGCGTTGAGTTCGAACACGATCGCATCGACAGGGCCGTCGAGAACCGCCTCGCGAAGCGCTGCGCTGCTGGGTGAGATGATGACGGGGAACCTACCCGTCTCAGCTGCGACTTCCGCCCAAACCTCCGGCGTGTTCGAGACGATAGACACCGTCCGCGCTGCGCGATCCGCAAAACGAAAGGCGGCAAGTAGGAGTTCCGTTTGCGTGGCGGGGTCTGCGGCGGCCAGAGGGAAAGTCGAAACGACGCGATGATTGTCAATGTCTAGCGCGATGACGGGGAGGCCGTCGCGCGCAGCGATCGCGTACCAAGGTGGAGAGAATACCAGCGTATCGGAGGGTGCGGTCGTTAGGCCCTCGGCGAGGGGAGCGGCGTCCAGCAACTGAGCTCCGATTCCCCCGCCTGCGTTCATCAACGGGCCAACGCCGAGCTCCCCTCGTAGAGTGAACCCCCAGCTCTCTTGCCACGCAGGAGCGGTCTCCCACGCATCACTGAAAACGAGAACCGGAACGCCTCGCTCAGCATACGCGTTAAGGTCGCTCAGTCGCTCAGTCTCCAGGGAAGCCGAGCTGATAAGGACTCCCGTGATGAGCGTTGTGTCCGCTCTCAAAAACTCATCGAGCGTCTCGTAGAAGGTCACGGGGACCCCGAGCTCTGCAGCCCATTGTTGGGCTCCGAAAACGTCGCCGTCGATCACGGCGGCAATGCCTGCGCGTTGAGACGCCAAGTTGAGTTCAAGCACGTTCGTCATCAATTCGACGACGTCCGCGATACCATTGGCGTTCGCATCAAGCAGGTCGTCTATCCGCGAGAGCGATACCCCGAGCACGGTGGGCCCGGAGGCTAAGCGATAGATGGCTGCTGCTGAGTCTGCCGTCGGGCCGAAACGAGCCAGCACTTCGGCTGAGTCCGGCGAGCAATCGGCACGCGACGAATTGATCAAGCGCATCGGAGATGGAATGCTGTCTCCGGCCTCGAACACGGAAGGAGAGCCCGGCTCTGCGGCATCATAGACCGCCGTGCCGCTCGTGTTTGCCCGACACTCCACTCCAAGAACCGCCTGTAGGCCCCCGAGGGTGCCAAGCAGCTCCGTCGCCACGATGAGGGAGCCGCCCGAGGAGAGGTGATCGGCAATCGCGGCCTCGGCGACAGGGGTCAGCGCGAGCCGAGTAAGATCCAGCACCATGGCATCCCAGCGGGTACCGCTGTCTGCCTGGAGCACGAACGATGCGATGTTTCGCGTGCTCGTCACAGTCAGCGATAGCCGCGCGGCTGCTGTCTCGGTGGGATTCGATGTGGCCGTGTCGTCCAGCACCAATACGCCTTGGCTCCCGGCCTCGCCGGGTATCCAGCATGCGAGGCAGGCCAACGCGAGGAGCAGGGTCGTTCGGCAGAATCGCATGGCAAGCACGTGGCTCATGGGCAGGGAGGGGGCCGCAATGACCGATTGACTGCTCAATGCGGATCCTCGGTTACTCCTAGCAGGGTGCGCTACGGTACTCCACCCCGCGGAACCCGCAGGGAGCAGCGCTGATTGCCAACTCTGCGCAACGCGCAAGACCGAGCACAAAAGGTGGTGCCCCGGCATAGGCGCTACTGGCGACCGCGTTAGGCGAGTGATCCGTCGAGGATTCCTCGGAAGAGCTGATCGTAGAGCGCAACACCCGCTTCGAGGTCCGGCACTGAGAGGTGCTCATCGGGGGAGTGCGCGGTGCGGATGTCCCCGGGGCCTACGAGGACGACGGGCGTGTCCTTCCCGAGGTAGGGGGCGTCGGTGTTGAACGGAACAACGTCAGTTTCGAAGCCTCCCCAGTACTTGAGCGCCATGGCGTCGTTCGACGCGATCTCTTCAATTCGGATCTCGTCGCCGACACAGTCTCGAACCTGCGCCTGAAGGCTCTCAAGGTCGCTGACGACGCGGAAGAGGATCTCGGCGCTCGCTGCAGGAGCGAAGACGTTGGCGGCGACACCTCCCTGAATAACGCCAATGTTGAACGTGGTCTCGCCCAACTCCTCGTGGCGTGGCCAGGAGGCCGCCTGCAAGCGCGCGCAAGCCGCGATGAGCGTGTGCACTGCACTGTGACCGGTCTCTGGGAAGGCGGAGTGCCCGGCTTGCCCACTCGCGTGCAATCGAATCTTAAGAATGCCCTTCTGACCTCGCGACAGTCGATTTCTCGTCGGCTCACACATGACGATCATCTCGATTCCGTCTACCGGCGCCGCGGCCGCGACCTTTGCCCCGATGTGATCGACCTCTTCGCCCACGACAAGGGAGAACCCGATCTGGGAGCGCAGCGGTGCGGGTAGCGCTCGCCAAGCGGTCCACATCGCAAAGAGCCCGCCCTTGGTGTCGCACGCGCCGCGTGCCCGTATCTTCTCGCCATCTATGGTTGGGCCGAAGAAGGGCGGAACCGTGTCGACGTGCGTATTGAGAAGCAGTCGCGTCGGGCCCTCCGATAGCGCGAGAAGGTTCCACCGATCGTCGGCGACGTGCTGGCGGGTGACGGTGAGCCCGTCGGCTGCGAGTGTTCGCTCAAGGACCTGAAGATACTCAGCTTCGCTGTTCGTGGTGGAATCAACGCTGAGCCATTCGAGGAGAGTGTCGAGGTTCATGGGCGTGTGTGTGAGTGCGGTTAAAGTTGCGTGCGGAGATGGGCGTCGTACGCTTGAGGCCCAAGCGCAAGGGCGTCGGGGACGCAGATCGTCTCTCGCCGAAGATGTTCGGGGGCCCAAAGCGCCGCTAGCCCTTCAATGCTCTGCGGAGAGAGAGTCGTCGTCCATCCCCACAAAACCGCCAGCGCGCCCAGCATCAAGGGGCCGGTCCAACCGGAGGCCGCGAGCGCCTCTCGATCAACCGGACCATGCCGCTTTGCGAGTCGCGCGCCCCTCTCGTCCACGAGGAGCGGCGCGTGCAGGTACTGCGGTGCCGACACGCCGAGCGCCTCGAAGATCGCCAGCTGCGCTGCCGTCGACTGTAGCAAGTCGACGCCCCTCACCACGTGGGTGATACCCATCGCGGCGTCGTCGATGACGACTGCGAACTGATACGCGAAGAGGCCGTCCCGCCGCCGGACGACAAAGTCGCCAGGAGCCCGTGCGATGTCCTGTGCCTGTGGTCCCCACACGACATCCTCGAAGGTCCGCACTCCGTTGGCGATAAACCGGATCGACTGCTGCTGTCTCGATATGGGCGTGGTCGTCGGGTGTTGTGGTCGGCACGTGCCAGGGTACGCCAAGGCCGGATCAAAGGCGTTGTGTGGAGCAGAGAGTGCTTCCCGTACGTCACGCCTCGAACAACCGCAGCCGTAGACTAAACCGCGCGCCGCGAACTCCGAGAGCGCGTGCTCGTAGATGTCCGAGCGCATGCTCTGACGGTACGGCGCGTGTCCGCCCCCTCGGCTCGGTCCGGAGTGCCAATCGATCCCGAGCCATCGCAGTGTCTCGACATGACGTTCGACGGCTCCGGGAACACAGCGAGGCGGGTCAAGATCCTCGATGCGCAGGGCTAATCTGCCGGAGTGTCGGTGCGCCTGCACCGCGGCGAGCGCGAAGGAGCTCATGTTCCCAATGTGCAGAAGCCCTGTTGGACTTGGGGCGAGGCGGCCGTGCATGTGAGGGGGTGACGTCAATGGCGTTGGCGATTAGTGTGCTACTCGGAGCGGAACGCCGCGTGCGCTCCCTTGGCTTTTTTCGCCTACGAGGGTCCGTGACCGAGTTGGACAAGACAAATAGCACGGCTGACAAGAGCGAGACATCGCTTCAGAAGACCGATGCCGCCCAAATGGTCACCTACGCGAAGTGGGGCCTGATGGGCGTAGGTGCGCTCGCGCTGACCTATATGGCGACCAGCCTCATCTTCAGCCCGATCGGTCTCTTGCTGCTCGCTGGTGGTGGTGGCGCCGCGTGGTGGCAACTCAAAGGAAAGAAGAGATTCACGAAGCCAGCGGAGTCGGGCGCGCCAGCGACGCCCGATCACGCGCAGTATTCTCCGCCCACACCTCCGCCGCGCCCGCGCGGGCTGCCGCCTGTGCCACAGCGTGGCAGCGCCGCGCCTCTGGCCCCGCCGAGCGGTCCGTCCCCTGAGGTTCCGGGCTTCGCAGCGGACGAACTCGCGGAATTCGATAGGCGACTTTCCGAGCTCGATGCGGTCGACTGAACGCGCGTTCGTTTCGTAAAAGCGTAGGGGAAACGACCGCGTGTATGCGGAAAGAAGTTGCTGCACACTCTTTGGAACGAGCGCCGCTTGGGCTACTCTCTCGGCGTGACGATCTCTTCTACGCTCTGTGCGGGCATCCTACGCCCGGCCGGGCAGTCGGTCTCGATTTGACGCTTCCAGATAACGAACCGATCATGCGCAACACTCTTCTCGTCGTGGCGACCTTTGTCGCGCTCCTCGCGTCGTGTTCGTCGTCGCCAACAGGCGGCGGCTCCACCCAAGACGCTGCCGATGCGGGTGTCGACACGACCACGGACGCCCTCGGCGATGCAGGCACCTGCGAAGACCCCGACGATGATGGCTATGGAGTCGGGTGCGACGCGGGTCTCGACTGTGCCCCAGACGATGCCACGCGCAACCCAGGATCCGACGAGATCTGCGGTAACCGTCTCGATGACAACTGCGATGACGCCGTTGATGAAGGCTGCGAATGCACGCCAGGCCGCGTTGAAGCCTGCTACACGGGTCCCGAAGGCACTTCTGATCGGGGAGAATGCAGCTCCGGCGCGCGGGCTTGCATCGACGGCGAATGGTCGCCATGCGATGGCGAACGCGTACCGGCTGTGGTCGAGGAAACGCTCTGTAATGGCGTTGACGAGGACTGCGACGGTGTCACTGACGATGGGCTTCTGAACGCCTGCGGCGAGTGCGGAGCGGTCTCTCTGGAAGTGTGCGGTGACGGCCTCGACAATGACTGCAACGGCATCATCGATGACGCAGACGCCGGATGCGATTGTGACGGTCGTCTCTCACAGCCCTGTTACAGTGGGCCTCCACTCACCTTAGGCGTTGGCTCGTGTCGTGGCGGAGCGGCGGACTGCGTTGAGGATGAGTACGGCTCATGTGGGGGTCAGGTACTGCCCCAGCCCGAGGTCTGCGATGGCCTCGACAACGACTGCGATGGCGACGTCGACGAAGGTGTTCGAAACCGTTGCGGCCAGTGTGGCCTGCCCGACCCAATCGAGCTGTGTAACGGCCTCGATGATGATTGTGACGGGGTGATTGATGAGGGCGTGCGTCTGAGCTGTGGCGTTTGCCCTGGCGAGGAGAGCGTCGAGATTTGCGACGGCTTCGACAACGACTGTGACGGCACCGTGGATGAAGAGTGCGCCTGTGGACAAGGCGAGGCTGCCTGCTATCCAGGGCCGATCGACGCTGCTGGTGTGGGACAGTGCATCTACGGAACGCGAGGATGCAGCGGTAACAACGAGTTTTGGGGCGCTTGTGCGGGGTATGGCCTGCCGACCGGAGAGATCTGTGACGGCGAGGACAACGACTGCGACGGTCAGATCGACATCGGGCCGAATGGCTGTTCGGTCTGTGACAGCGAGCCGGAGCTGTGCGACGGCGTCGACAACAACTGCGATGGTCGTATTGACGAAGGACTCCGAAACGCCTGCGGAGTTTGCTTCGCCGATGCGGGGGAAGAGACCCTTTGCGACGGCCTCGACGACAACTGTGACGGCCTGATAGACGAAGGGCTCCTCAATGCCTGCGGCTTGTGTGATGACAGCTGCTTCGTCGCGAGCTGGGACGAGCCGGAGGAGTGGCTGGTGGGTGACTTCGACGGTGTCTCCGACACGGACCTGCAGAACGGCCTGCGACTTGGGGAAGGCCGGTTGGCCTTGCCTGACCTTTGGGTCGCGAACACCGACGACAATACGGTTACTCGTATCGACACGGACGAGGCTCGCGCGGTCGCGACCTTCCCTGTCGGACCGAACCCAAGCCGCACGGCGGTCGACTTTGAAGGCAATGTCTACGTCGCAGCGCGCGCCTTTGATGGACAAGGCACCGTGACAAAGATTCAGCGGAATGACTGCATCGGTGAAGCGTGTGTGCTTTGGGAGGTCGACATCGGTGACATTAACGCGATTCCGCGCGGTCTCGCGATTGATCGACAAGGCTTCCCGTGGGTCGGCACCTACAATGACGGCATGCTGCGCCGGCTCGACCCAGAAACGGGCGAGATCGTGCACACCACCAACGTCGGGGTCGACGTTTACGGACTCGCCATCGATTCGGAAGGGATTATCTGGGTCAGCACCATCTCTGCGACCGGTGTGGCGGCGTACGATACCGTGCGAGACCGCGTGTTGGGCGCATGGCGTTTGCCAGACTGCACGACGCCTTATGGCATCGCCGTGGATGCGAACGGCGATGTCTGGATGGGTACCTACCGTTGCAACGAGCTCGTCCGGCTGCGTCGCGACAGCTTTGAGTCCGGGGATATTGAACTTGATCGCTACACGCATCCGAACCTGCAGGAGACGCGCGGTGTCGCGGTGGATGGCGATGGCGCAGTCTACGTTGCGGCCTCGGGCACCAACCGGCTCGGACGATTCGATCCCATCACGGAGAGCTTCACTTGGACCGTGGGCACCTGTGAAGAGCCCATTGGCGTAGGAATCGCCCGCGACGGCAACATTTGGGTGGCGTGCAAGAGTTCCGATGCCGTGCGTCGCTACCAACCTGACGGCACGGAGCTGCAGACCGTCGATGTCGGCAACGGCCCCTACAGTTACAGTGACTTGACGGGCTTCCAGCTGCGGAACTTCACGGCTCCGAATGGCGATTGGACGGTGCGCTTCGATTGCGGATATGCCGAGTGTCGCTTTGACGAGCTTGTGTGGGATGCCTCACTGCCCTCTGGCAC
>JBLFZA010000049.1:0-19872 GCA_047610025.1 Bradymonadia bacterium
TCCTCAGGAGTGGTCATACCGCGCGCCGATGGGAAGCGATCTTCCACCAGGTTCAGGACAAAAACGGCGTGAAACTCCAGCCCCTTCGACTGATGGATCGTGCTCAGCACGACCGCCTCGTCGTCTTCGTCCTCGTTGGCGAACCTGTCGACACCTGCTCCGGCGCCAGCGAGGGCGAGGGATGCCAAGAGATCCCCGCGGGACGCCTGCTGGCTCGCGTACGTTGACAGCGTCTCCAACTCCCTCAGCCGGTGACTAGGGTTGTCGTACGCGGTCTGAGCAAACTGCTCGTAGAAAGTCTCGGTGATGTGGTCGATCGCCTCCGCCGGTCGTGCCGCGTGGTACTCGGAGCACGTCTTGCTGAGCGCTTCGCGCAGCAGCGGCCACGCTTCCTGCGCTCCGCGTGGCACGCGTGTGGCGAGCGACAGGTCCGCGAGTCCGGCGATTGCGTCCCCGGCGGTCTGCAGCTCACGGAAGAGCTTTCCAGCGGTGACAGCGCCGATGCCTTTCGCGAGCATCGCCACGCGTTGAAACGAGAGTTCGTCGCGCGGATTCTCGGCGAAGCGAAGGAACGCCATCACGTCTTTGATATGCCGCTGCTCGAAGAAGCGCATTCCCGAGTGCACGCGAAACGGGATGTTGGCTGAGCCCAGAGCGACCTGTAGCTCGACGCTGTGCCAGTGCGCTCGATAGAGCACGGCGATTTGGTCGAGGCTTACGTCCTCTTCCCGCAGGTCGAGAATGCGCTGCGCGATGAACTCAGCCTGCTCTTTGTCGTCGGCGCATGTGACCACGGCGGGAGGAGGGCCAGGGTGACGCACGGCGACCAGCGACTTCTCGAACGCAGACTCGTTCTTCGCGATGGAGCGGTTGGAGAGCGCTAGAATCTGAGGCGTCGACCGGTAGTTTGTCTCGAGCCGGTAGGTTCGACACCCTGGGTAGCGTTCCGGAAACTCGAGGATGTTGGCCACGCGCGCACCGCGGAACGAATAGATCGACTGCGCGTCATCACCCACGACCATGATGTTGCCATGGGTGCTGCAGAGCTGATCGACGATGTCGCTTTGCACCCCGTTTGTATCTTGGAACTCGTCTACGAGGACGTGTCGGAAGCGGGATGAGAAGCGCGCGCGGACATCATCAAACTCCAGCATCACTCGGCGCCACTGCGAAAGCAGATCGTCGAAATCCATGACGCCGCATTCGAACTTGCGACTCTGGTATCCGATAAGCGTTGCTTGGATTTCGTCTGCGAGGTGCGCGAACGCCGGGTACGATCGAGAGAGCACTTCGGCGACCGGAGCGCCCGAACGGTTCGTCTCATCGAGCACCCGCAGTAAAGCGGCGGGCCTCGGGAAACGCTCGCCTTTGGGGCGCTTTCCGTCCGACGCGACCTGCCGCATCAGGCTCTCGCAGTCTTCCCTGTCGAGAATGCCGAAGTTCGCAGGGTAGCCGATTCGATCGGCGCACTCCCTTAGGAGGCGGCGGCCAACAGAGTGGAACGTGCCTCCCCAAATCTGTCGCGCGTCCATCGCCGTCAGCGCCTCGATCCGGGAGACCATCTCATGGGCCGCTCGGTTCGTGAACGTCAGCATCATGATCTCGCCGGGAGCGACCCCACGTTCAACAAGCTGCGCCACCCGATAGGTGAGTGTGCGTGTCTTGCCAGTACCTGCGCCGGCGATCACCAGCAGTGGCCCGTCCGGAGCCTGAACGACCTCAAGTTGCTGGGCGTTCAGCTCGGCCTCGTACTCGATGCCGAGATTCGGGCCCGAGGGGGCGCTGCGTTTCATGCGGTACGTTCGACTCATGAACGAGAGCCTAGCGCAGAGCCGGGTCAGCGCGCGAGTGCGTTCGACTCGCCACACGAACACGCCGTGTTTGCTGGCGTGGATCAGAAAATTGACGTCGGGATTCGCTTTCTACGCAACATCGCGTGCGCGCCGTCGACAACCTCTTGTGTAGCAACCTAACGCACTCATCGAGAGGATGAACATGACTGCATCAGCAAAGAGCGAACGAAGCCAACGCAACAACGCCATCGACGCTGCCGAGTTCGCCCTTCACGAACTCGACGGCCTTCTGGCGAACGAAGGCACCACAGAGGCCGATCTCGCCGCGTTGACGACGCAGCGCCAAGACCTCGTCGAGAACCTCAACGACTCGCGTCGAATGGACGGCGGTAACGCCAGTGGGCTCGATCGCAGCACAAGGGACCTGCGCCGCACGCTCAACCAAGCGGAGCGCTTCATGGAGCTTGCTCAGGATAATCGGATCGCGAACGGCGGCGCAGGCGTGGGCCGAGTCGCCACATCCGTCGACGCCGATTCGGAGTGGGGCGTCGATGGCGTGCCGGATATCACCGACGGCAGCGGAATCCAGCAGCTCATCGCCAACGACCCCGAGGGATTCGCCGAGCTTTGGGCGGCGACGCCAGCTGAGGACCGACAGATGATCATGTTCTCGCTGCAAGAGCACTCGCAGGTGCAGGCACAGCTGCAGACCATGCTCACCAATCTGCTGCAGAACCAGCACCAAGCGACCATGGCCATCGCCCGAAATCTTAGCGCCTAGCGCGCTCTGACCTTCCCTCTCACGGGGGCCTTCTTCCCTTCTGAATAAGAGAGAATCATGGGTATTGGCAGCATCATTAACAAGGTCTGTGACCTTTTCCTTCCCGACGCGGTAGGCGACGTCATTGGATGCGTTGCGGACGCGCTAACCGGCAATATTGCTGGCGCTGTGGCCAACGGGTGCGACGCGGTGGAAGACATCTTCGATGCCTTCGGGTGCGAAGAGGGGTCCGCAGTCTTCAGCGTACTGTCTGACGCCGCGGGGCTCGCTGGCGGCGCCGGGAGCGCGAGCGGCGGGCTCGACTCCGCCTTGGCATCCGGCGTGGTCGGCGTCTTTGACGAAAGCGGCGGGCAGCAACAGGGCCTTGGCGATCTGTTCGGCGACATCGCGGCGCTTGTTGGTGCGGGCGACGATGTGACGAGCGGCATTCGTGACTCGGCCGCGCTCCTCGGAGTCTGACGGGTGTACCCCACAGCCCCTCCGCAAAACGAACAACACCCCGCGCTCTATGCGAGCCGGGGCGTTTGTTAAGGTCGCTGAGCGACTAGATGCCGCAGAGCCCGGAGTTCTGCATCGCGCTGTTCGCGAGGGGCGCGATGCTAGCAGTCGAGTCAAAGCCCTCGATGATCTCGTTGACCCGAACAACCGTGCCGGACGGCCAGTGAATGCGAGCGACATCCCAGAAGATGTCCGTTTCACGCAGTGGCTGGTTCACGAATTCGTCCACAATCTGGCCGTTTACGAAGACGTTGACCGAGCCATAGGCGTTTCCGAAGGCCTCGCGGAAGTAGTGCACGCCAACGGCGTACCACTGGCAAGCGGCCGGGTTGTCGAGGTTGAAGGTCTCTGGCCCGCCACCGTTGGTGTCATCGCGGTCAAGGCTAGGCTCCTCAGGCTCCCAACGCGGCGCGATGTTCGCGTAGAACACGTCGTAGGTTGGGTCGAACCACGCGTTTCCGAATCGGGTCACGTGGAGGTCGACGTCGGAGCCGTCTTCGTCCGACTCGTCGGGGTCGTTGGGCGTGCGCCAAACGAGCTCCACCGAGATGGCTTCATCCGGAATCGCGACCACAGTCACGCGCTGCGGCTCGGACGCCAGGCCGAACTCGTCGAAGACTGTCAGCTCGAAGATGTAGATTCCTGCGATCGGCAGGAAGGCCTCCGAGATGCCATCAACCGGATTGATAGCCGGCTGCTGTACCGAGGTGATCGCCCCGTCGGGAGCATCGATGAGGTCCCATTGCCAATCAACGACTTCCTCACCGCATGGGTCGAACGATCGCGAGCCGTCGAGGATGACGGTCTGCAGCGGGATGGCCCACTCGATCTCCGTACCGCGTCGCGCCTGCGAATCCTCACGAATGAGGCCCTCGGCGACGGCGGTCGGAGCGCAGTTATCGAGCCCAGTGCCGGAGATTACGCATTCTTGAAGCTCGGGCTCCCCTCGGCTGTTGATGTAGTCGATGACCAGGCGTGTCGCGTACGAACGCTCTTGGTCCGGTCGGAAGCCGACCTGGAAGGCAGTGGCGGTCGTCGAGTCATCGAGCGGCAACGGGAAACTGGGCAGCCCTTCGATGAGGAAAACGCCGTCCGTCTGCTCGCCGGTAGCCTCGAAGTAGATGTCTCGAACTTCGACCTCGAGGTCTTCGACGTTGCTCATCGTCACCGTCTGCCGATGCGTGACGTTCAAGCCAGAGTCGCCGAATTCGAGCGGGCATGGGATGACCTCAAGGTCTCCCACAACAGCCCGACCGCGAAGCTCGAAGGTCTGCGTCTCTTGAGCAGACTCCGCGCAAGGAGCATCGAGGTTAGCCGTGACGTCGAAGACGATACTAAGTTCGGCGGAGTCACCGTCGCTGGGCCTCGACGGTGCGTACACAAACTCGTGCGGCACGCTGTCGACCCCGACTCCGAACGGCGCGGACTGTGAGTCGATCACCGGGAAGCCGATGCTTGCGACCATTGCCTCCTCAAGCGCCTCCTCCAAGTCGGTCGCGAATAAGCCGCTGCCGCCGACAAGCTGCACGGAGCAGATAACAAGGGGGGCCGTACCGATGTTTCGCAGCTCTCGGCTGAGCGTGTTCGATGTCGTCTCGGGCACGGTGCCAAAATCGAGGCTGGGCGGGAAGAACTCCGGACGCGGAGTGGACCCTTCACCACCAAGCCCGACAGCCGTCCGACCTTCAGCGTTATTGTCGAGAATGATGTTGCCTTCGAGGGGCGTCGAATCGGTCGGACAATACGCAAACTCCACCTGCGTGCGTTCGCCGGGGGCGATCGTCAGGGGGGTGACAACCTCAGTGCTCAACACACCCGAGGGCTGCGCGTTCAACTCGATGTCACGGACGACCAGGTCCGCTTCCCCCTGATTCTCGATGTTGATCGTCTGGAAGTCACAGCGGCCGGCGCCCTGGAACTGGAACGTCAGGTCATCCGGCGTGACCTGAATCGACGGCCGGTCGGTGGTCCCTGTCTCGTCACCGCACGCAATGAGAAACAAAGCCAAGAGCGGCAGAAAGAATCGGAGAGACGAACGGAGCATAGAAGAAGTCGCTAGCGAGGGCTGATATACCGCCAAATACCTAGTGATCTCCCCGGGCGAAGTCAATCCGCCGCGCCGCGCCGTAATCGTAAGCGTTGTCACGGGGTTAACCGGTCCGCCGAGCTACAGAAACAGCGGGGTCGTGGCCGCCAGCTTCACCGCGCACGGAAAGCCTAGTGCAATGCTTCCGGCCGCCACCGCCCAGATGCGCCGTCACCCGACGCAGCTGCCAGCTCGAAGCTGGAAGACACGCACGACAGCATCGCGCTGTGCACCAGCGGTGGCTCGCTGCCGGAATGGCAAGCGTTGTCAAAGGGTTAAGGTCGCACTACGGCAGCTCATGCCCTGCTCGTTCCCATCAGGCGGCAGCGACGAATGGAACTCCGCGCGCTGACCAAGGTCCTACGTGCATGCTGGTCTCCCAGACCCCAAATCCCCACACTTACGTTTGATGCGAATCCCTCCCAATCGGCTCGGCGCGGTATTCGCAGCCGTGATCGCTCTTCTCATTCCGCTCGCAGCGTCAGCTGATGGGGTGGAAGCCGAGCGCTTCGACGAGCGCATCGCGACCGCCGTCAGCGCGGATTCACCTGAGGTTGAGATCGCGGCATTTTTCGATGCGCAGCACGTCAGCCGCTGGCTGCCGGTAGAGCGGGTTATCGCCGCCTACCTCTCTTCTGCTGAGCGCGTCGGGTCCGTCGAAGTCGCCGCTGTTATGCGCTATGGCGCCGCGCGTGAGCTGATTCATACCGGGCAGGTTGACGCGGCGAACACGATGCTCCGCGAGATCGGGTTCTTCTGGAATTGGTCGATGCTTGGGCCTTTGCCCGGAGACGGCAGCGCGCCGCTCGAGACGCCAATGGCGGCGGAATTGCAGGGTGTGGACGCATCGGCGCTGGTCGATTCCCGCATAGGTTCTCTGCGCTGGCGCGAACTCGCAGACGCCTCCACCACAGGGTACCTCGACCTCGGAGACGTGTTGCCCACGTCAACAGACGCGGTCACCTACCTATCGACGACCTTCGATGTGCCCGTGTCTCTGAATGCGACGCTTGGGCTAGCGGCGGATGGCAGCTACCGCGTTTGGCTCAACGGAGCCCCGCTCATCGAGCAGCGTGACCACTTGGGAGGCTTTGCTGTGCGGGACACGTATCCCGTACAACTCGTCGCTGGAGAAAACACCGTTCTCATCAAGCTGGTGAATGACGACACCGCTTATGGATTACACGCGAGCCTCTGGG
Organism: Bradymonadia bacterium; assembly: GCA_047610025.1. Lineage (GTDB taxonomy): Bacteria > Myxococcota_A > Bradymonadia > REDH01 > REDH01 > JBLFZA01. The sequence continues at coordinate 6,358 of JBLFZA010000049.1, forward strand.
ACAGCAGTGGCGCTGCGGTGGGCGCGAACTTCCGGGCGACAATGACGGCGCCACCCGTGGATGGGGGAGATTTCGATACCCCGTTTACCTGGGCTGACCGATTTACAGCGGATGGCGCGCGCGCGCGCGTCGCCGCCGCAGTTGCGCTCACCGCGCTACAGCCTGCGGACCCCTCGGAGCCGTGGCGCGGACGCTTGGATGGTGTCGACGCTGAGACCCTCGGCGCGGATGCCAGCGCTTGGTTGGCACGCGCCGCGGGAGAGCATTGGCGAACGATGGATGTCCTCACCCAAGCGCTGCTGCGGCACCCTGAGGATGTGTGGCTTCGTCTGGAGTGGGTGAGCGAGCGCCTCAGAGAAGAGGGCGTTCAGGCGACCTTGGATGGTGCCGCCGCGTTGAATGAGCTGCTGCTGCGCGATGATCCGCCTGCGATGGCAACCGTATCGCGTAGCTGGCTTCTCTCAGACAACGGCTTCCCGATGCTCGCGTGGCAAGAGCTGTCCGCCCTCGACGAGCGGCTGAACAACCCGAGAGCGCTCGACCGCGCGCTGCTTACGGCAGCCCGGCGGAGCGCGCCAGACAGGCAGGTCGCGTTGCTGGAGCGCTACGTCGAGCGTGAGCAAACCGATCTCGTCCCAAGGGCTAGGCTGGCTTACTTTTATCGGGCGCAAGGCGAAATGGAGGCCTCGCGAGCGTTGCTAGGCGCCACCAGAGAGTTGCTCCCCCTGAGCGCGCGAGCGGCCGTGTCCAGAGCCAACGCGCTTCGATCCGATGGAGACAGTGATGGTGCGTGGGAAGAACTCTCATCGGCAGTGCACCGCAATCCTGGCAACCCAACACTCCTGCGGCGAATCGCGGAGTTTCACGTCGACCTTGGGGAACTCGACGCCGCGGCCGACGCGCTGGAGGAGATCCTAGCGACGAATCCACATGACGCTGGCACGCGAGCGTACCTCGATGACATTCGCCCTCCAACGGAGGCATTCTACGACTTTTGGCGCGAATCCGTCGACGAGGTGATGTCGATGACCACTGCCTCGTCGCAATCCGAAGTCGATGTCCTGCTTGAGCAGAGAGTCATTCGAGTGCGACCAGGTGGCTTGTCGGAGACTTGGGTGCAGATGGCCTGGGCGATCAATTCTCGCAGCGGTGCCGAGAGCCTGCGCTCGCTTCCGCTCTCCTACACTCCGGATTCCGAGCAGGTTCGCGTCCTCGGCGTGACGGTCGTCAAAGCGAACGGTCAACGTCTTGAGAGCTACGACTCCGCCGATTATGGCCCGCCCTCTGGACCCGCCGCGATGTACTTCGATGTGCATACTCGCCAGCTCACATTCAACCAGCTTGATCCGGGAGATGTTCTGATCGTGGAGTACACGATCGAGGACGTGACCTCGCGGAACATTTTTGACGACTACTTCGGTATCGTGCTGCCCTTGCAGTCGCGGTGGCCAACCGCGTTCACGCGCTTTGTGATTCAGCGACCGGCCGAACGCGAGCTCTACGACAATCGCGCTGATGTCACCGTCGCGACGTTCTATGAGGAGGAGCTCGGTGACGAACGCTTCTTGGTTGTCGAGGCCGGTCCCCGAGACGGGCTCCCCATCGAGTCGAACGCCCCGGGAGTGTCAGAGTGGTCAGAATACGTCAGCATATCTACCGTACAGGAGTGGGACGCGCTCGCTGATTGGTACTGGGGGCTCATCGAGAGCCAACTCGTCACGTCGCCGGAGATCGAGCGTACGGTGCAAGAGCTCATCTCGGGTGCCGAGACCGAGCGCGAACGGGTAGCCGAGATCTATCGGTACGTGGTCAGAAACACACGATACGTTGGGCTAGAGTTTGGTGTTCACGGCTACAAGCCGTACCGAACGACAGAGTGCTTCAGCCGGCGATTCGGGGACTGCAAAGACACCGCCTCGCTGCTGAAGGTGATGCTGCAGCTCGCCGGCGTGCATGCGGAGATCGTGCTCCTTCGCACGAGCGACAGGGGCCGCGTCGTCGGAACGCCACCGAGCCTCGCGTATTTCAATCACGCGATCGCCTACGTGCCGTCGCTGGATCTCTACCTCGACGGCACCGCGGGCTTCAGCGGCTCGGGCGAGCTCCCCGCAGGCGACCAGAGCGCGAGCGCGCTCTTGGTTCACGATGGAGCAGGAGGCACCTTCCTCACCACGCCCGTGCTGCCCTCTGCGCAGACCGTCGCGTACACAGAGCTGACCGTTCACCTTGGTGACGCTCCGAGCGGTACCGCGGTGCTCGAATACTCCGGTGGCTTCGCGCCAGGCGCGCGTCGTCGCTACGAGTCGAACCCGTCCGACACGGAAGGTCTGCAAGATGAACTGAACAACAACATCCCCGGCGTGACCGTGGACTCGGTCTCGATGAATGATCTGACCGACACCGAGTCGTCAGTGCGCATCGAAGCGGTACTGAGCGGCGGACGATGGTGGTCACAGGCGGGGGAGGTCGTGACGCTGAATGCGCGTGGCTACCAATCGAATCTGCTGACGCGACTTGCCGGTGCGGAGACGCGCGATATGCCCGCGCGCTTTGCGCAGCACTACGAGTTGCGGGATAGGGCGGTGTTCAGCTTGCCACCGGCGTGGACCGTCATGTCACTCCCCGAGTCGAGAAGCGCCGAGTCTCGGTTCGGCACGTGGTCGGTCTCGGTCTCTTTGACGGGCGATGAGCTGGTCGCCGAGAGTCACTTCGCACTGCAGACGACCTGGGTCACACGGGCTGACTACCCCGAGTTTCGAGCCTTCGTAGCCGAGGCGCAGCGCGCCCTAGAGCAGATCGCGCGATTCGCCGTTGGAGGCGGCCAGTGATGCCGCAAAGACGACCAATACTTGGCGCGACTCGGCGAGTCTTCGCGCTGATTTGCATGCTCTCTCTGACCGCCTGTGGCCATGCGTCTCAAGCCCTCGTGCCCGCGCCTATGGTGTTCCATGTGCAGGCGGAGAGCGCGTTGTCGGACGCGCTCTATGAGTCATTCGAGGCGGAGCTGCACGGCGACGTTTTGCTGGCCGTGGAGCGCGCGTTGGAGTGCGGTGGCGAGTCGAGTACACGGTGTGCGTCTCGGCTCGCTTGGCTCGTGCAGGAGCACGCGTTGGAGGCATTCCACGCCATACCGCTTCCCCTGCAGGCGAGCGGTGACGCGACGCTGTCGGAGCACGTCTTCGCAGGTCTCACTAACGTCGTCGGCGGAACACAGCGCACGCGCGATTTGGCCGTGGACTATCCCGCAGGTGTGGAGGGCTTTGGCTCGGCGAGCTCCTGGACTGTTCTAGGGCCGGTCGTCGAACGTCCCGTGCTGAACTTCGGAGCGGCTGACGCCATGATGGGTGGCGAGCGATTGCCTGACCGTATGGAGTTGCCGTCCGGTCCTGTACTTTCTCACGAGCTCTGGACCTCTGATTTCGGGTACGCGTTGATTCCCAACTCTGCGTCGGGCGTCTACGTGTTGGAGAGTTGGTTGGAACTCAGCGCGGGTGTAGAGGGCGCTTTCCTTCTGCAGGGACGAACCCAGGCCGAGGTCTGGGTCGACGGAGAGCTGATCGCTGAGTTGGCAGGAGTCGGCGAGCCAGGAACAGTCGTTCCGGTGACGCTCAGCGCAGGCGTGCATCACATCAGAATGAAAGTGGCGCATGCGCGCGCCCCGGTTCGAACGGCGCTGCTTTCGGCACAAGCGGCGGACGCTATTGTGGGGTGGTCCAACACGCCTCCGAGCGCTGACGGCGCTTTGGGTGAGGCGCGTGCGACGGGACCACCAGTACGAATTGCGACGCTGTTGGGCGCTGATGACCCGCTCTTAGACTGGCTGCTCGCTGCTCAATCCGCCATTCTCGGGTCCGATCTTCAACAACTACACGCGCTCGCAAACGCGGCGCCGGATGCAAGTGCGTTAGTGTCTCTCTGGCTCGCGAGAGTTCAGCTCGCACGATACGACCTGCCGGAGCAGGACGCACGGGCCCGCGCGCTCGCCGCGCTCACGGATGCAGAAGAACAGGGAGCGCAGACACTGATCGAGCACGCCCGACTGCTCATCACAGAAGATCGTATGGAGGACGCACTCGAGCTTGCCCACGAGGCACAGGCCATGGGCCCAAACGTGCTCGGTGTGTTGATGGTTCTCGAAGAGTTGTTTGACGCGTTTGGCTGGCAGCTCGAACGAAGGACGGCGCTTCGCGCGATGCGCGCGCAGTTGCCCGACAATTGCTGGGTCGCTTTTGAGTTCGTTCGGCTCCAACTCGACCGGAGCAATCGAGTGCCCGACATGCCCGAGTCCTGGCAACGATGCACACGGCTTCAAGTGCTCGTGGCAGAACGGGTCACGACGCCGCTTGGGGATTTTGGCGCGCTACTCGAGGCGTCGCGCGTGCTGGCGCTGGCGAACGGGGGCCGAATTGAACTGGCCCGCAACTGGTTCCAGTTGGCCCAGGTAGCGCAGGACACTGCGCAGATGGACCGCGCAACCGATTGGGCACGCCAATTCTTATGGGACGACTCGCGGGTGCTTCCATGGGGGCTTGAAGCGATCGCGGCTGAGTCGGATCAACTCATCGAAGGGGTCGCGCGTATCTGGGAGCACAGCCGCCCGCGCGCCAACCGGCTCGTGGGGTTGTCGCTGCTACTGGGTGAGGACCTATTGGAGCCTTGGCGCTTCGACAGCGACGCCGTGGTGCAGGAGTATCTGGCAGCTGAGCACCAGCTAACGGGTGATGTCGTCTATGTCCTCGACGCCTCCACCTCAGTTTTCGAGCCTGACGGAGAGCAGTTTTCGATCGTGCATCAGATCGTAGAACTTCGAACGCGCGACGCGCTGGACGGGTTCGGGGAAGTCGGCATCCCGTCGGAAGGCACTCTGCTACAGGCGCGTACCATCAAGCGAGACGGTCGAGTCTTCGTGCCGGAAGATGTTGGTGCGAGCGGCGCCCTCTCGATGCCAAACCTTGAAATCGGCGACTTCATCGAACTGGAGTGGGTTGAGTTTCCATCGGGGATGTCCTTCGAGCGACCCATCGTCCGGAGCCCACGCTTCTTCTTTCGTACCCTCGATAACCCGCTCTTCCGGACCGTATCCCGCTATGTCTACCCTCCGGAGTGGGCGAGTGAGGTCGTGTTCGATACGCGAAACTTCACCGGTGAACCGCAGACCGAACGCGCCGAAGGACGCATGATGACGACCTTCGAGTTACGCGAGAGTGCCCCAGCGGAGCCGGAGTCGCTTCGCCCGTCCGCGCAAGAGTGGATGCCGAGCACGCAGTTTGCCTTTGGGTTCTCGGAGGAGTTTCAAGCACAGCGCTATGCTGACCGCTTGGCCGCGCTTCGAAGAGTGCAGCCGCACCACGTGGCAACTGCGATCGAGCAAATCGGTGACGCGCGCGGCGATGGCGTTGTGCGCGCGGCGTACCGTTGGATGGTGGACGACGTGGTGGACGGCGGGTGGTTCTTCGCGGTGCCGGCCGGCCAGACACTGCTCACCGGCGAAGGTGAGCGATTGGTCGCGCTCTACGCGTTGCTTCACGCCCTCGAATACGACGTCGACGTGGTGTTCATTAGCACCTTCGGGGAGGACGAGACCGAAGGGACGATCGCCGACATCACACGCTTCGATTTGAGCGCGTTACGGGTACTCGTCGGTGGCGAGTACGTGTGGCTCGAGCCGGACTTCGATCGCTACCCCTATGACTACCTGCGCATGGAAGGGCAGGGCCGGCCCGCGATCATCGTTAGTCCGGAGCGCGTTGGAGAGAGGCTGACGACCCCTGTCTGGGATAGCGCCGAAGACACCGCTCGCATTGAGGTCGAGGTGGAGATTGAGGAAGATGGCAGCGCACGCGTCGTGGTCGTCGAGCGCATCCCGAGGCGGCTCGCGAGCAACATGCGTTCGTATCTACAAACCGAAGAGGACATCGAGCTGGTGCGCCGCGAGCTGGGCGGGAGTTTGGCCTACAGCTTCGGCACTGTTGGCGACGTGGAGGTTGAGTTCGATAATCTTGAGGCAGCCGACGTGACGCTCGCCATGAGTTACTCGTTCAACGTCGACGGATTCGCCGAGCTGGTCGGCGACGACTTGATTTGGGAGGGCAGTATCTTTGAGCGGCAGCTCGCGGGCCACTACGCCTCCTCCCCGTCGCGTACGCTTCCGCTGATGGTCGATATCCCTACGCGCGAGAATGTGAGCATCCGCTTGCGAGCCCCGAGGGGATACCGGGCTATTGAGGCGCCAACCGCGAGTTTCGCCATCTTCTCCGGAAGCATGTTCCTGAGGGAGTCTCAAGTGCGCGGCCGCTCGGTGCACATGGGGAGGGAGATTGGCGTGCCGATTCAGCGCGTCGACGCCACGGACTACGACGCCTTCGCGGCTTTCTTGGACGCGCTCTCGTCGGGCAGCCGGCAACGCGTTGTGTGGCGACGTTGACGGCGCGCCGCCGCCTACGCCTCGGGGCCGCTCTCTCGCGCATGAGCACGCGCGTGGAGCAGATCATCGGAGACGTGAAACGTCCGGAAGGGAGCGCGCTGATTCTTCACTTGATGGACGGGGACGAGGCGCTGTTTCGGCAGCAGAGGCGATGTCTCGTCGCTCTAGAAGGAGCCGGCGCCGTGGCACCGAGCCCGTTGACCTTATTGACCACGCCTCGTCCTTGGCCCTCGGAGGTGCCGCTCATCGTGCCGATGCTTGTCGATGCTTCCGAGAAGGCGACACTTCGCTGGCTGGGTGTGCTGGAAGAATTGGGGTGGGGCCTGGTCTTGCTCTCCAAAAACACCAACTCGGCCCGACTGCGCTGGGGAGGCTCGGGCGCATTGGTCGGGTTGAGCGACGGGACCGGGAGCGCGCCGTGGTGCTTGGACGAGGCGCAGTGCGACTCGTCTGTCCGCGTCTCGTTGAGCACGGGTTGGGCGCCACCGGTCGGGGTGTGCTCGGTGGTGTCGCTGACGATGGCCGCGACGCCTGCGAGGGTCACGCCGCTCGTCTCGCAGGACGACAGCGTCGCGGCGCGAGGCATGGCCGTGCTTCAGGCAGGTTCCCTCGCCAATCGCGCGATGACTCTGGCGAATCGTGTTGCAGGTCGGCTCCCCGGTCGCTAGCGACCGTGCGCGTGAGGCACCGCCGCGCGACTGCCTTGTTCGAAGCCGACGAGGAAGCCTCTTGCGACCATCGCTGAAAAAAGAAGCCAACCACGCGGTACTTCGCGTGATTACGCTGCTGGTGGCCTCAGCTGCCGCCGTTTCGTGCGGACCGAGGGCCATCGCTGACGCCCAACTAACGAGACCAACCACTATGAATGTGATCGCGACCTCTGACAACGTCAGCACGCACCCGTCGGGACTGACGCTCATCGTCGAGGAGCAGCGTCACGCACCTGTCGTCGCGTTTCAGGTCTGGGTGCGCGTTGGCAGCGGGGATGAGTCCCCGGCGGAAGCGGGCCTCGCCCACGTGCATGAGCACATGATCTTTAAGGGGACGGAGCAGAGAGGCGTGGGAGAGATCGCTGGCGCGATCGAGTCCATTGGCGGTTCGATCAACGCGTGGACCTCTTTCGACCAGACCGTCTATCACGTCGTCGTCCCCTCCCGATTCGCCGATGAGGGCCTCAGCGTGCTGCTGGACGCCGTCCGGAACAGTAGCTTTGACCCGGATGAGCTAGCGCGTGAGCTTGAGGTCATCCAGGAAGAGATTCGTCAGGGAGAAGACCAGCCTCCGCGGCAGCTCAGCCAGGGTCTCTTTGAGACTGTCTTCGAAGTGCACGCCTACGGGCGGCCAGTGATCGGCACGTCGGAGTCCGTGAGTCGGTTCACGCGAGACGATGTCCTGTCGTTTTTTCGAAGATGGTACACGCCCGACAACATGACGCTGGTTGCCGTAGGCGACGTCGATGAGGCGATGGTGCGTCGCGTGGTGGATGAATTCTTCTCAGGCAGCGATCGGACAACTACGGCACGTGCGGCGCGGCTCCAAGAGCCGGAGCAAGTGAACGTACGCGCCTGGGTCGCCCAGCGGGATGTGCAGGAAGCTCACACGAGTCTTGGGTTTCGGGTGCCTGGGCTGGGTCATGACGACGTTGCTGCGCTCGAACTCCTCACGGTGATTCTCGGCCAGGGTGAGTCGTCTCGCCTCTTTGACGCCGTGCAGCGTCGCGGCCGCCTCGCCACCGACGTGCACGCGTTCCTCTACACGCCCTCGGAGCCAGGGCTTTTGCTCATCGGCGCGCGATTTGGCGACGGCGATGGTACAGCAGACGTGCAGCGGACCATCGAAGGCCTGCTCAACGTGGTCCGAGAGCTGCGGGAGCGCCCGGTCACACACGCAGAGCTGGAGCGGGCTCTCCGCATTGTAGAGAGCGACGCGATCTATCAGCGGCAAACAGTACAAGGCACCGCGCAACGGCTTGGATACTTCCACACGGTAGCCGGCGGATTACACGCGGAGACCGACTTTCTCGAGCGCGTGCGTCGACTGACGGCTCGCGATCTGCAGACGGTGGCCGAGCGCTACTTGAGGGCGGACGCGCTCACTGTCGCCGTGATGCTGCCAGAGTCGATGGAGCCGCCAACGAACGATGAGCTATCGATCTGGGCTGCGGAGGCCATGCGCGCACCGACCGAACGGCCAGACTCTGCTCATGTCGATGCGTTCGGCGTGGCCCGCGTGGAGTTGGCGAACGGGTTGACGCTTTTGGTGCAACGAGATGACAGCGCACCCACGGTCTCGATGCGAGCGGTTGCCTTTGGCGGGTTACTCGCTGAGGACGAGAGCACGGCCGGGGCGAGCAATATCGTCGCGACGATGCTCACCTCGGGCACCGACCGAGTGGACGCAGCTCAGCTGGCACAAGAGGTCGATGGTCTCGCGGCGTCGGTCGCAGGGGTTAGCGGTCGCAATACGATCGGGCTCCGAATGACCTGTCTGAGTCGCGACTTCGAGCATGCGGTGTCCATCTTCGCGGACTCGTTGCTCAACAGCACGTTGCCGCAGGACGAGATCGATCGAGTGAAGGCGGAAGTGTTAGCCGACATTGCCGCGAGTGAAGACGACGCGGCGGGACAGACGTTTCGTCGCTACTCTGAGGCCATGTACGCCGGACACCCCTACCAACGCTCCGTATTGGGGACGCGAGAGTCTGTCGGAGGGCTCAGTCGGGCGGAGCTCATGGCCTTTTACCGACAGACGGTACACCCTTCCCGCATCGTCCTGTCGGTGGTCGGGGACATCGACATCGACTCGGTCGTGCGAGAGATCGAGCGGACCTTTAGAGGCGACTCCAACGCCGCCCTCGCAGACGTGGCACCGGTGCAGCAACCGGTGATTTCACAGCCGGTTTGGGTCGAGGCGGAGCGCGACCGACAGCAGGCTCACATTGTCGTCGGCTTCCCCGGTGTTGCCATGTACGACGCAACAGAACCCGAGATGGACGTGCTCGCCGCGGTCCTAGCAGGACAGGGCGGCCGTCTCTTCGTTGAGCTTCGCGATCGGCAGAGCCTCGCGTACAGCGTCTCGGCGTTCAATGCCTCTGGCCTCGGCGCCGGGTCCTTCGCGTTCTACATCGCGACGTCTCCTGACAAAGTCGACATCGCGATCGCGGGTATTCGCCTAGAGATTCAGCGTGTCGTCGACGGCGGAATCACCGAGGAGGAGCTTCGCGGTGCGCAGCGCTACCTCGTCGGCCGACGGGACATCTCAATGCAACGGGCGAGCGCTCGCGCAGGCTATCTCGCATTCGACGAGCTGTACGGCGCGGGTCACGGCTGGGGCTTTGGCTATGGGGAGCGCGTAATGGAGGTCACCGTTGAGTCGGTGCACGCCGCTGCTCAAGCTGTACTGGACGCCCAATCCGAGGTCGTGTCTCTGACGCGTCCGGGGGCTGAGGCTGAGGCTGCTGCGCCGATGGAGTGATCGGCGTCGGCTGCGCACGCGCGAGTCCGTCATCGAAGCGCTAACTCAGGCGTGTTGTCAGGTAGGAGACGATCCGAAGCCCTGTTGACGGGTCATGATTGTCGTCATTCGCTGACGGTAAACGTGTATGAGGTTTGAGTATGCCGAAGGGGGGACACGACCTCGGCTTTGAACTGCGCAAAAATGTATAGGCATACGCGCGTAAGCCTCCGATCCATTTCATAGTTTTGCTTCGGTGAACGTGCGGAAGAAGCGTGGTCTCGCACTATTTGCAGTTCCTGAGTTGTGGTAGGGTGTCGGTGGACAGAAGCGCCTAGGCGACGTTGCTTTGTGCGCACGCCTCCTCCACGTTTGGGCGCTCTGTGTCTGGAACAATTCTTGCACTGCTTGGCGGCACTTCGACCAAAGTCGGCGATGTGTCATCGGCCTCTGTGATGTGAACGAGTGTACGAGTTGCTATCATTCAAAAGTCATCGCTTCCCCGTCTCTCACTTTGCCGCATTCGCATTCACGACGCTTCTTATCGCGTGCAGCGGTGAGAGCGGAGAAGGTGTGGCGATTGTGCTCGATGTGTCGGACGCTTCCCTCTCGGACGTCTTGGTGGACGTCGCAGATGTCGCGGTCGACGTGTCGAACTCCGATGCCCTCTCGCCGTGCGATGACGAGGTCATCGGCACCGAGTGCGGCACCTGTGGCACATTCTCATGTGGTGACGACGGTAGACTTCAGTGCGATGATCTTGGCGCGAACGTCTGCGGCGGTTGCGGCGACTTGGCGGGATCACCAGGCGGAGCTTGTGGTGACGTCGATGGGTGCACGTGGGTGTGCTCAACGGACGCGGACCCCGTGCAGGTCGTGTGTGAGTGCCCAACGGAGACGAATGCCTGTGGCGGAGAACTCGCGCTGGCGGGCGCGCCTGGCGAGTCGTGCGGGACGTGTGGCGGCGGCGCTTTTGTGTGTTTTGGGGCAAACGATGTGCGCTGTGAGGGAGACCAAGGCGAAAACGCGTGTGGGGGCTGCGAGCCTCTTGATTCCGTGCTCGGCTCGGTCTGCGGATGCGGTGGTGTTTTTGAGTGCGACGATGAAACGGGAGTGCGCTGTAGTACGGTAGCCAATGAGTGTGATGGGTGCAGCGACCTCGATGGTGCACTAGGCGATGCGTGCTCTGGCACATGCGGAGACGGTGTTCTGCAGTGCAGCGCGGACCGAGAGGCGGTCGCGTGCACTACCGCGACAGAGAACGCGTGCGGGACCTGTGACGTTCTCGCCGGAAATCCGGGGGCTCGCTGCGACAGCCCATGCGGAGTGGGCGTATTCGAGTGTGCCGCTGGCGGCGCATTTGTGTCGTGTTCGGCGCCTGCTGCGAACGCGTGCGGTGGCTGCGCGCCACTTATGGGGGCCGAAGGTGACTCCTGTGCAACCGATTGTGGCTCTGGAACGCTCGCGTGCGGCACTGACGGAAACGCGCTTTCTTGTTCCGCCGCGGCTCCCAACGCGTGCGGCGGATGCGAAGCGCTCGCCGCTGAACCCGGCGCGGCTTGCGCTAGTGACTGTGGAGCAGGTCAGTTCATTTGCGTACCCGGCGGCGAGGCGGTCGCCTGCACCGCCCCGCCGACGAACGCGTGTGGTGGTTGTGGTGACCTGACCTCGTCCCCGGGCGCGGCCTGCGAGCTTGGGTGCGGCGCGGGAGCGTACATTTGTAATGGAGACAATACCGACGTGGTTTGTGATGCCGGAGAGCCCAACGTCTGCGGCGGCTGCGAGATCCTCGGCGAATCGCTCGGTGAGCCGTGCGGCTGCGGGGAGACGAACTGGGAGTGCACGGACGGCGGCGGACTTACCTGTTCCGGCCGCGACGCGAACGGCTGTGGCGGTTGTCTGCCCTTGGCATTTGAACCCGGCGTTGGTTGCTCCTTCGGGTGCGGGGCAGGCGAGTACGAGTGCGACGAGACGGGGGACATTGTGACGTGTTCGGCATCATTGCCCAACGCCTGCGGCACCTGCGGTACGCTTGATGGTTTGCCCGGAGCAGCCTGCGATGAAGCGTGCGGAGACGCGCGTTTGATTTGCGTAGACGACGGTAACGCCGTGGCCTGTGCCGGGGACCCTAACAACGGCTGTGGTGGCTGCGCTGAGCTTACAGGCGCGCCGGGCGACGCCTGCGGCACTGCTTGTGGCGGCGGACAGTTGGTCTGCGACGCTGGCGGAGATGGACTCACTTGCGACTCTGGCACCCCGAACGCTTGCGGATTCTGCAGCGAAATCGCAGGCGTGCCCGGGGACTCCTGCGGTTGCGGCGAGGGCGTTTGGGAGTGCACAGCGACCGCTTTGATCTGCTCCGGCCGACAGGCCAACGCCTGTGGTGGATGCGCGCCGTTGAGGGGGGCCGAGGGGGACGCTTGCGGAACAACCTGTGGCGTGGGGACTCTCAGCTGCGAAGAAGGCGGAGAGTCGCTCTCGTGCGACGCACCGCTGGCGAATGTCTGTGGTGGCTGTGGCGACCTGCAGGCCGAGATTGGAGGAAGCTGCGCCACCGCCTGCGGGCCCGGCACCAACTTCTGTAATCCTGATGGAAGCGTAGGGTGCACGGCGCCCGAAGAGAATGGGTGCGGTGGCTGCGGAGCACTTGATGAGATGCCTGGCGATCGCTGCACCGGCGAATGTGGAGGAGGGCTCTGGACGTGTGACCTAGGCAACGAGTCGTTAAGCTGCCTTAACGCGTGTGGCGGCTGCGGAATCCTGAGTGAGACACCCGGCTCGGAGTGCGAGACAGCCTGTGGCGACGGTGTGTTTATCTGTGATGGTGACGACGTCGCGTGTAGCGCGCCAAGCCCGAACCCCTGCGGTGGGTGCGGCGAGTTGCAGTTTAACATCGGGACGCCCTGTGACGCGGCGTGTGGCGATGGGTTCTACTTCTGTAACGGCTCTGATAATGTGGTCTGCAGCGGTGGAGAGACCAACTCATGCGGTGGTTGTGACCCCCTCGCGGATGAACCAGGTAACGCCTGTACAGACAGCTGCGGCGACGGAGTTCTACTCTGTGATGGCGGTGGAGAGACCCTGACTTGCAATGCGGTCGGGGCCAACGCCTGCGGCGGGTGCGGTGTACTGCCCGGGGTTCCCGGCGGGACGTGCGGCTGCGGAGACGGCGCGTGGCTGTGCGAAGAAGGCGGGACGATGGTCTGCACAGCAACCGAGGTAAACTCGTGTGGCGGTTGCATCGATCTTGTGGACACGCCGGGTGACGCGTGCGCGTCGGATTGTGGAGTGGGAACGCTGGTCTGCGCCGGTGACAGCGCAGTCGCGTGTGATGCGCCGCTGCCCAACGGTTGTGGTACCTGCACAACCCTCGATGGTCAGGTCGGTGATCCCTGTGACGGTGACTGCCCGAGCGCGGGGCTGCAGTGCAACGGTGCCGGTACGGCGCTGGTCTGTGTGTCCGACCCCTTCGACATCTGCGGTGGTTGTTCTGGCACTGATGCGGCGCTTGGCCAGTCATGCGCCACCGGCGTTTGCGAGAGCGCATGGGTGTGTGAGGGCACGAATCTCACATGCGAGAGTGACGCGACGAACCCCTGCGGGCTCTGTGGCGGAGCGGACATCAACGAAGTGATTGG
>JBLFZA010000050.1:0-19767 GCA_047610025.1 Bradymonadia bacterium
CGCCCTTCCTGAGCTCCATGACGATGCGAATCTCGTCCGTCGACTCGTCGCGGATATCCACAAGCTGGGGCACCTTGCCCTGGCGGATGTGGTCCGCGATGTCGCCGATCAAGGTCGCCTTGTTCAGGCCATACGGAATCGACGTGATGATGACCTGCGCCAGCCGTCCATCTTCCTCAATCTCGTACGTACCGCGCATTTCGACCGGGCCACGCCCAATGCGATAGATCTCGGTCAACTCCTCACGCGAGTTCAAGATCTCGCCCCCGGTCGGGAAATCTGGCCCGGGGATGAACTTCCGCGACACCAGCCGCTCTAGGGACGTGTCCGGCTCATCAATGAGCAGCAGCAGCGCCTTGATTACCTCTTTCAGGTTGTGAGGCGGAATGTTCGTCGCCATGCCCACGGCGATCCCGCTCGCGCCGTTGATCAGCAGGTTCGGCACCTGAGCCGGCAGCACGACGGGCTCCGAAATCGTCCCGTCGTAGTTCTGTCGCTCGTGGACGGTGTCCTTCTTCAACTCCGAGAGCAGCTCGACCGCGATGTGACGGAGCTTCGACTCTGTGTACCGCATCGCCGCAGCCCGATCGCCATCGAGCGACCCGTAGTTCCCCTGGCCGTTGACCAAGGGGTAACGCAGCGAAAAGTCCTGCGCCATGCGAACCATCGCATCGTAAATGCTCTGATCGCCGTGCGGGTGATACTTCGCCATCACCTCCCCAACGACCGCCGCGCTCTTACGGAACTTGCCGTCGGGCTGCAGGTTGAGGTTGTGCATCATCGCGTAGAGGATGCGACGCTGCACAGGCTTCAGGCCATCCCGTACGTCCGGCAACGCGCGCGCCGTGATGACGCTGAGAGCATAGTTGAGGTAACGCTTCTCGGTCGCCTCGTGCAGGGCGACATCCTGGACGGGTTCGGACATAATCGCAGTCGTCAGTGGGAGACCGAGCCAATGCAAAAGCATCGCGCGATCACCAGGAAAGCCGCGCCGTTCAAGCGGCGCTAATCCCGTGTATCACGCACGATCTGCGCCCGAAAGGGAGAGCGTTCGCGTGATGCGAAGAAGTGACGATTCTCGGCCTCCGGTCGCGCCGGCGACTGCAACAGCCTGCGCGTTACTCAGAGACGCGCTCTATGGCATGACCCCTGCGGCCTTGGTTGCCGCATGATTCGCCGCCAGCCCCCGACGCGTCGATGATGATCGTTGTCGCGTGGTCGCGCACGAACGCCCGCACTTCGTAGAGGCCGATCGACGGGCCGCCAGCCCCACCTCCACCGCAGCCGCCAAATCCGCCGGATGCTCCGTCTCCTCCTCGGCCGCCTTCGCCACCGTGGCCGTCGGTCGGGGAAGGCGAACCCATGCCGCCGAACCCACCGGCGCCACCGGCACCGCCCACGCCACCAACACCGCCGGCGCCGCCCTGGTCGGTTTCTATCATCACGTCTGAGAGCAGAACCGTTGAGTCGATCGCGACAAGCCCCAAAGAGGCACCACCACCACCACCGCCACCGCCACCAGCGCCGCCACAGCCTCCAGCCCCACCGCCACCACCGCCCCCACCGGTGCTATCGCGCGCGCCGCCGCCGCCGCCGCCACCGCCGCCAGCGCCCGGCTGCCCTGAGCCTCCTAGCATGCCCGGGCTCGTGCGGAACCACCCCGAGTAAAAGCCACCGCCTGAACCTGAGATACCATCACGACCCGGCGAGCCGTGCCAAATGGCGCCACCAGGCGTGCCGTTCTCGCCAGGCGTGCATCGATCGGGAGAGACACAGGAACCTGAACGACCTCCCACGCCGGACACCCCGCCATTGCGGCCGATTGCGCCGGCGAGGCCCATCTCCCCGGACCGGCCGCCCGCGCCTCCATCACCGCCGCGCGCTCCGCATGAGCTGGTCGCTCCAGCGCCGCCCTGCTCGACCGTCGCCGCTTCGCCCAGAGACGCCGCGGGCGCCGCCTCTCCGGCGGCGCCGGTCGAACCTGCAGCACCGCGACCCGCGTCGATGTACACGTCCCGCAGATGAAGCCCACTGCACGAGACAACGAACACCCCATACACCGACTCTCCGGGCGTCGTCGCGTCGTTCGCGATGAG
Organism: Bradymonadia bacterium; assembly: GCA_047610025.1. Lineage (GTDB taxonomy): Bacteria > Myxococcota_A > Bradymonadia > REDH01 > REDH01 > JBLFZA01. The sequence goes on from JBLFZA010000050.1 coordinate 2,097, forward strand.
GTGAAGCCCGCTCAAAACCGTCGGCTCAAAGATGCTCGCCGCGACGATCGGCGTGGTGCCACGAAGCACAGAACGCATGCCGTCCGCCGCGCGAACCCAGCCCCCCGTCGAGGTGAGAAACCCGCCCGAGATCGAGACGCCATCCCGCAGCACGAGCGACTCGTTGTACTCCCCCAGCGCCACAATCACCTGCGTCGAACGCTGCTCAAACGCGCGCTCGATCCCCGCTTGCACGCTCTGAAGCGGCGTCACACTCGACCCATCCCCGTCTTCTGAACCCAAGGGTGGCGGCGCAACATAGACCACCCTCTCCCCGGTCTGCACCGACTGAGCCAAGAGCGCCGGCGAGAACGACAACACCGCAACGCACAGCGCCAGAGCGAGAGCCCGAGCGATCGGGCGCAGCACGTTCGCGGCCCGGAAACACGGCGCGTGTACACGTAGAGCAAGCATGAGCGTTCCTGAGAAGATGCCCACACTATAGACGTCACGCGCCTTCCCCGCGAAAAAGCGACTATGCCTGCTCGTCGTTGCGGCGATAGGGGGTTCCGCCTCTTGTAAACACGAAGTGAGCGAGCCCTGGAAGGTGTCGACCGAGCCATCCGAACACTTTGCCATGGCCGGTGATGATGACATCGCGGCGACGATGGTAGATGGCGTTCACCATGTCTCGTGCGGCGCGATCGGCTGGCCACATGAGCTTCGCAGGCCGGAGGTCGTTCCGCGCCTCATCAAAGCGGCCCTTATTGTCGACCTGTGCGATCTCGCTCTCGACAAAGCCGGGCTGCAACAGAGTGACGGAGACACCGGAGCCATGAAGCTCGACGGCGAGTGTCTGCCCGATCGCGCGCACGGCATACTTCGAGGCGGAATACGCGCCAGTGCCAGGGGCGGCGATTTGGCCAGCGACAGAGCCAACAAGGGCGACTCGGCCTTCGGTCTCCTTAAGCTCCGCGATACTCGCACGCACAGTGTTCGCGAGCCCAACGACGTTCACATCGAACTGGCGTCGCCAGTCGGCGGCACGCAGATTCGTGATCTTCCCGGCGACGGCGAAACCGGCGTTCGCGACGACAACGTCGAGCTTATAGTAGCGCGCCAGCACCGCGGCGACGGCGTCGCTGACGGCCACCTCGTCAGTGACGTCGCACGGGACGGCCAACGCCGAGCCCCCCATGCTCTCAATCGCGAGCACGACCTCATCGAGCCGATCTTGGCGTCGACCGGACACGGCGACCTTTGCGCCCTGGCCCGCGAACTCAAGCGCCATCGCGCGACCGAGTCCGGTGCCGCCTCCAGTAATCCAAACAACTTTGTCGGCGAATGGCAGGTTCATGCGTGCTCTTTGAACTGATCGACAACCCAGTCAGCCAGAGGGTCTACCCGCTCACCTTCGTGAAGCGGCATCATACACCACCGAAGCACATGCGGCCCGAGCGGCACGTGGGTGGGGCCATCCGGCCCATTGTCAAAGCGAATCAGCGGGGGCTGGGCGAAGCCGCCCTCGAGCGCTTCGCAGACGGCCCACGAGGTTTTGGCCCCGAACTCCACCTGAGCCACGATCGGGATAAAGTCGCACAACGCTTGGAAAAGCAGCGGCGGCATCCAGCGGATTTTCCCAACGGTGCGCTGTACGAGCAACATCTCTAGCGCTTGCACGCCCGCGACGTTCGGCTTCACCGCCTCACCAAAGGCCTTGTCCACGTAATCTGCGAAGAGCTTCGACGGGCCACCAGGGGTTTCACCCCAGACATCATCCCCCATTCGCTCCGCCATCATCGACTGGATACCGTCGAGCTTCTCGCCGAGCGCGCCTTCATGATGGCTCACCTCCGCACGCCAGACACTCGCAGGGCGCTCCGGAGTCGAGCGACCGCTCATGCGGGCTTCGTCGGCGATCGCCCGCATGCGCTCCGCGTAGTCCTCGGCCACATAGTCGACAGGCTGCAAGCCAAAGGCGCGCACCGCGGGAGCGATCTCGTACTCCGTCTCAGCGAAAACGAAGACCGTCACCGCCGCGAACTTCGGCGCGCCGTCCTCGTGGATCGACTTCGGAGGCCGGGAGAGCTCCGCTAGCAGCGCCGCCTCGAGCACACCGAGCAACGCGGTGTGGAGCTTCTGAGCGCCGCCCGGGTCGCTCCAGACAATGATGCCCCACTCGCGCTGCCCGTCGACTTCCACCTGCAACACGCGAGGGTGAACCGCCGTCTGTGGCAATGGGCCCCCGGCAGGCTGCGCCAACCCACTTAGCAGCGCGTCCAGTGGGCGCTCTGAGGACATCGAGGCCATCGCCAAGCGGCGACGTGCTTCTTCTAGTTTATCGTTGTCGACCATGACCGGAGTTGACCTGACTCAGATGGGAGTGTCGGGCCGTCGTTCAAGGCACAGTCGGCGCGGAGGTCAAGTGCGAAGCCGCGCCATTACGTGTTCGCGGTCGTTCTGGCGTCTCTCCGAGGACCCGTCTAGGCACCGCAAGTTCTCAGTAGTTTCGATGTACTCGGCTCGAATCCACGCCTGCTGCTCGCAGGGCCGACTCTACGCTCGCGTCGAGGACCGGGTTACCGCAGATGAGGTGCTCGGCGCTCGCTGTGACGGGTGAGGCGCGCCACTTCTGTGCCGCAACGTCACCAGCACCTGTGGTGTCGTTGAGGCACTGAACATGAACGCCGGCGCTTCGCCACGCGTCGAGCTCTGCCGTGAGCGCGTGTTCGCAGACGCCGGCATCACGGACGCGATCTTGGTAGTAGACCGTGAGGGACGTCGCATCCGCGCCTTCCACCAAGAGCGTGTCGAAGACGGGGCGAAGCGACGCGATTCCGGTACCGGACGCAAAGCCGGTGACCGGCCGGCCACGCAGGGTTGCCATGGGGTAGCCGAGCCCTTGCGCGACGCTGATGCGAACCGGTGCGCCTGCGGCGAGCGCAGTCAAGGCGTCGGAGACCTCCGTGCCGCCGCCGATCAAGAACTCTACGGTGGGCAGGTCAGCCGGCACAGACGAAATCACGAACCAGCGCGCCTCACCCTCTGCTGTCGCCAGCGCGACGAATTGGCCAGGCGTCGTGTACGCAAAAACGTCGAGACAGTCGGAGACGTCGACCACGACGCGGGCGGCCCAAGAGGTCTCGACGGTGCAATGAACGACCCGCGCGGGGTGCAGCTCAACGCCCAAGAGCGCGTCTGTGGAGGAAATTATCACGGGTTGGTTCACGGGTCTGGGTCTACGCAACGCGTACGGCGACAGCCGACGATTGGCAAGCGGTGCTCCCACTCAATGCACGCCACACCGCTAACGCATCGACGTGGCGGTCTGCTACCCTGCGCGCACACAATTCTTGTGGTGAAGTGATGAGATGAGGATGCCCCTATGAGCGAAGAGAATGAGGCCGCTGTGCCTCGGCTGACCATCGGCGTACCCGCCGAACAGGCGCCCGGCGAACGGCGCGTTGCCGCGACGCCCGAGACCGCCACCCGGCTACAGAAGCTGGGATTCGACGTCCACATCGAACAAGGCGCGGGGGTGAAGGCCAATTTCCCCGACGCGCTCTACGAAGCCGCCGGGGCCACGATCGTCAGCGATGTCGCGTCGCTCTGGGCCGAGGCCGACATCATCATCAAGGTCGACCCGCCGAACGAAGCGGAGTCGGCGCTGCTGCGCGAAGGCGGCACCGTCGTCTCAATGGTGCGACCCGCTCAAAACAAGGAGGTGGTCGAGCGCCTTCAGGCCCGCGACGCGACGCTCATCGCGCTCGACTGTGTGCCGCGCATCTCGCGCGCGCAGAAGATGGATGTGCTCTCGTCGATGGCCAACATCGCGGGATACCGCGCTGTACTCGAAGCCTCGCACGCCTATGGCGGCTTCTTCACCGGGCAAATCACCGCGGCCGGCAAAACGCCGCCGGCACGGGTGCTCGTCATCGGAGCCGGTGTCGCCGGCCTCGCCGCGATCGGCACCGCACGCGGACTCGGCGCCCAGGTCCGCGCCTTCGACGTGCGCGAATCCGTCGAAGACCAAGTGAAGTCGCTCGGTGGAAAGTTCCTCAAGGTCAGCATCGACGAGTCTGGCGAAGGAGGAGGCGGTTACGCCAAGACCATGTCCCCAGAGTTCATCGCCGCCGAAATGGACCTCTTCCGCAAGCAGTGCGACGAAGTCGACATCATCATCACGACGGCGCTGATCCCAGGGCGCCCGGCACCGAAGCTCGTGCTCGCCGACATGGTCGAGCGCCTCAAGCCCGGCTCCGTCATCGTCGATATGGCGGCCGAGGCTGGCGGCAACTGCGAGCTCACCGTGCCCGGCGAGAGCGTCGTGCGACACGGCGTCACCATTATCGGGTTCACCGACCTCACCTCACGGCTGCCGACACACGCGAGCCAGTTCTTCGCCTCCAACCTCGCGCACCTGCTCGACGAAATGGGCGGCGGTGATCACACGGTCGATATGGAGAACGAGGCCGTTCGCGGCGCCGTTATTCTGCTCAAGGGCGAGCTCACATGGCCTGCGCCCAAGGTGGAACCGAGCCCAACCGCCGCCAAGGCTCCGGAGCCGGCGCCAGCGCCGCCACCACCTCCCAATCGGAATGACCCTGCCCGCAAGGCGAAGAGCACCTCGATTGCCGTCGCCGTTGGCGGAGCGATATTGCTCGCGCTGGGCTCCGTCGCGCCGCCAGAGTTTCTGGCACACCTCACAGTCTTCGTGCTCGCGGTCTTCGTCGGCTGGCAGCTGGTGTGGAACGTGTCTCCCGCGCTTCACACACCGCTGATGAGCGTCACGAACGCCGTCTCGGGAATCATCCTCGTGGGTGGCCTCTTGCAAGCCGGTAACGCCAACACCAGCACCGTCGCCGCCGTGCTCGGCGCGATCGCTGTTCTCGTCGCCACGATCAACATTGCGGGAGGGTTCCTCGTAACCCATCGCATGCTCGCTATGTTCCGAGGTGGACGATGACTCTCTCCCCTACGCTGCAAACCGCCGCCTACCTCTTTGCCGGCATTCTCTTCATTCTCGCACTCGGCGGACTCTCCAAACAGGAGACCGCGAGACGCGGTAACCTCTTCGGCGCGATCGGTATGGCGATCGCGCTGGGCGTGACGCTGCTCTCCGCGCAGGTGGACACGTACACGTGGCTCGCGCCGGCCCTTATCGTCGGCGCCGTCATTGGAAGCGTTCTCGCCGCGCGCGTGGAAATGACCGCGATGCCCGAGCTCGTCGCCATTCTGCACAGCTTCGTCGGGCTCGCCGCCGTGCTCGTTGGCATCTCAAGTTACCTGTCGCCCACCGTCGACGTTAGCGGCGCCGCGCACACGATCCATAACATCGAGATCTACGTGGGCGTTGGCATCGGCGGGATCACGTTCACAGGCTCGATACTGGCCTGGGCGAAGCTTCGGGGCACGCTCTCCGGCAAGCCTCTGCTGCTGCCAGGGCGACATCTCCTCAACGCCTGCCTCGTCATCGCCGTGCTGGTGATGTTGCAGCCCTTCCTCGCTGCGCCCGGTCACGACGGGGCGCTTTGGCTCTACATCATGACGGGCATTTCGCTGCTGCTGGGCATCCACTTGGTCGCCGCGATCGGCGGAGCCGATATGCCCGTCGTCGTCTCGTTGCTCAACTCCTACTCCGGTTGGGCCGCCGCCGCCGCCGGCTTCATGCTCTCGAACGACCTGCTGATCGTGACCGGCGCGCTTGTTGGCAGCAGCGGCGCGATTCTCAGCGTGATCATGTGTGACGCCATGAACCGGTCCATCTGGAACGTCGTCTTTGGCGGCTTCGGCACAGGCGGAGGCAGCACACCCGCCATCGCCAGCGGCGACCAAGAGCTCGGCGAAGTTACGCCCATCGAAGCCCCGGGCGTGGCGGAGCTGTGCCGCGACGCCTCGTCGATCGTCATTGTCCCTGGCTACGGCATGGCCGTTGCCCAAGCTCAGAGGGTCGTAAACGACTTTATGGAGCTCATGCGCGAACGCGACGTCTCTGTTCGCTTCGCTATTCACCCCGTCGCGGGTCGCCTGCCCGGTCACATGAACGTGCTGCTCGCCGAAGCGGGAGTGCCCTACGATTTCGTGCTCGAGATGGACGAAATCAACCGGGACCTGCCGAGCACCGATGTCGTGCTCGTCATTGGCGCGAACGACATTGTGAACCCGGGTGCCGAGACCGACACTTCAAGCGCCATCTACGGCATGCCCGTTATCCAAGCGTGGAACGCCGGCACGGTCGTCGTCTTCAAGCGCTCGATGGGCTCGGGGTATGCTGGCGTGCAGAACCCGATCTTCTTCCGCGAAAACACCCGGATGTTCTTCGGCGATGCGAAGAAGTCGATGCAGGAGCTGATGGCTCAGTTGGGATAGGCGCCAGTCGACTGGCGAAGAATCCCACCCCGCCGCCTACAGCAGACTCTGCTGCGGGCTCGACTCTGGCTGAAACGACAGAATCGTCTGGAAGAGCTCGCCGACGACTGCGTCGCGCTTGCCCTTCTCGTCGATGCGGTCCCGCACCTCTGGCGCGACGAAGATACGAATCTTCTTCACGACCTTGATGAAGTCCGTTGCGATGCCTTGAACCACCTTCGAGATGTCGCTGAGCTCGCGCGCGACCCTACGGCCACCCTCGTTGTACATGACCTGCACCGTCTCGATGCGGTCCTTATCGCGCGGTGGTGTATCGATGATCACGTCCTGCGGAGCAACCGCCATATCGAGCTGCAGCGAGAGCTGCTCGGCGATGCAATCACGCAACGAGGCGAGCCCCGTCGCGTCGAGGTGATAGATCCGCTCGTACGCGTTGTGTTGGCGCAGATCGTCGAACACGCGCGACAGCGCGAGAATGCGTTTAAAGAACCGACGGTTTCCACCCGTCATCGACGCCAAGAGGCGGTGCGTCTGCGTGCCCTCTGGCGAGCGCTCCAGCAGCCAACGGAGGAAAGCGTCGTCAGGGCGGGACAGCAAGATGGCGGTGAGGTCGGCGAGCTCCGGACGCTCACGCTCTTGGTAGTCCGCCAGGGCGCGCTCGACCATGGCGCTCACCGAACGAACCGTGTGGTGCCAGTAGGCCTCGCTGAACATCGTGTAGCGATTGAAGATGAAGATCTCTGCCGAGACCTTGCCCTTCTCGCCGACGGCGATGCGATCTTCGTTTGCGCACAGCGCATCAAGAAAGCGAGCGCGGTCGTAGTTGCGCCCGTATGTGACGCCCATGTGTATGGAGTCGCGCTCCAAGTAGTCGGCCTTGTCGGCGTCGACTCCGCTGCTGATAATCGTCGCCACTAGCCGCCGCGTTGGGCTCGCGTGCTGGTGCGGCTTCTTGGTGACGAGGTCGACGACGTCTTGTGGGTCAATGCCAAACTGCTCGCGGATGATGTCGCCAATTGGCTTGGGCCCGCGAAGCGCCTCTACACGCCCGAGCAGAATCTCGCCGGTCAGGTCTTCGTGACGGGGGGTGTCGAGCCCGCGGTGATGCAGCGCCTCCAGCGAGTGCGCGAATGGGTAGTGCCCGAGGTCGTGCAGAAGCCCGGCGAGCAAACACACCGTGATGTCTTGCTCGGTCAGCGACTCTGCGACGTTTGGGTCCCGCAAGAGTGCGACGAGGTACTGACGCGCCATGTCGAACACGCCCAGCGAGTGCTCGAAGCGTGTGTGCACTGCGCCGGGGTACACCAAATGCGTCGGCCCGAGCTGGCGCACATCGCGCAAGCGCTGAAACGCAGGGTGGTCGATAATCTGCAAGATACGCGACGTGACGGGCACGTTGCGCAGCTCAGGAATGCGCACCGAACCGGCGCCGCCAACAAGTTCAGGGACCATCATCTCGCGTCGGATAGCTGGCAGAGTCCAGAAACACAGGCCACCCGTGGTGGCGTTCCACTACACGCCTCCACCTCTGGGCAGGCGCGGTCGGGCGCCCACTCTTCACAGCTCGGCGCGTCTCGCTGTTGCCAAAGCTGCACTTCGGCGGCGGTCTGTAAGTTGATCGCCGTCCAATCCTCGCCGCATGCATTGCCGCAACAGCGGGACGACCAGCCATCGCTCGACGGCAGGTAGGCCATGCACTCCGAGGTCGCCACACACCGTTGCGCGTTCGCGACCGCACGCGGCCCACCGCTCGGCCATGCCACCTGACACTCGTTCTCTACGCAACGCGCCGCCGGAGGCTCCTGATCCAACCCACACCGACGAGGACGCTGCGCGCATGGGCCGGCCTCCTGCAGATGAATCGTACAATCGAAGTTGTTCGCGCGGCGCCATGACTGAATCGCCGCCCACCCAGAGAGATTCACGCTCTTGTAGTCCTGTCTGCACGGATAGTCATAGCAACACTCCACACGCGGCGACCAATCGCTCGGCTGAAACACTCGGCAATCCGTATCGGCGCTGCATGCTGTATTCTCTGCCGCGTAAGGATCCGGAGGCAACGCGCCCTCCATGGCGGAGTCATCGATCGGCACGTCCGCCGACCCCTCTGCTGCCCCCTCAGAGCCCGACCCGGCCTCGTCTCCCGAACCGCCACTGCCTTCGTCCACGGGCTGCGGCGGCGCCCCACACTGGGAGCATCCGCTGGCCAACACACCGAACGCCGCAAGCGCGACGGCCATCCTCATTGGTCTGTCGAACCCGAGCCCTCGTCGCCAACGCGTCATCAAATCTCGGCGAGCAGGCGGTCGACTTCCTGTCGTTGCTCCGACGTCAATCGGCTCGCGATCGCCCGAAGAAGCTCCGCCTCGTCCCGAGCATGCTGGACGAAGTTGGCGTCGAAGCGCGCAAAGAACGCGATGATCGTGTCCAACTGCGCCTCGAACGACTCCAGGTCGCTCTCCGTCGCCCGATCTAGGCGGCTGAGCACGCCGCACATGCGATCGTGCGCCAGTTCGAGCTTCTCGATCACCGGCCCTTGGTCCGGGAACACGTCGCCAATGTAGGGGAAGAGCCCGCTCTCCTCGACGTCGAAGTGCTCGAGCAGCTCGTCCTGCGCGACGTCCACGAACTCTCGCAGCTGCTGCTTCAACTCCGCCACGCCCAAGTCCCCGCGCAGACACGACTGCACGTCCGCCCGAACGTTGTCCACAAGACGGTTCAAGTGCACGTGGTCGTGCTCCAATCGGCCGACGCCGTGAGGTTCGTTCGCGCTCATCGTGCTCTACTGATCATCGCGGAATTGTCGCCGACGGCGACTAGATGTCCATCGTCGGTTGCGCGCGCGGGAAATGCAAGCGGTGGGTGCGGAGACGACGGCCCGACACCATTCGGTTACGGCAACGGCTGGTTCGCCGGGGGGAAGCCGCGAAAGTTGTCGAGACCGAGCAGATCGATGGTCTCGCCGAGATCCCGAATCTCTGCCGCGAGCCAGACGTCACCGCTCTCTTCCAACCGTCGGGTGGCGGTCTCACGCTGGATGCCATTTCGGAAGATGCGGAGCGTGACATCCGAGGGGCCAAAGCCATCGTCGGAGAAGTAGTGCACAGCGACGAGGTAGCGTTCGCCACGCGTCGTCTGCTCTAAGACGATGATCTCCGGACCAATGCCATCGACCTCGTCACGCAAGAGCCGGCCGTTATCGATCGTCTCGCCGCGCACGCCCCAGTCCGTCTCGCGGTTGCCGAAGTAGCAGTCGTCGTCGTCGTTCCAATCGGTCCGCAGCGAGTCGTTTCGTCGTGCAAAGTGCATGTCGACGTCGGTCCCCGGGTCGGTCAGCTCGTCCGGGTCGCCGGGCGTACGCCAGGAAATGACGATGCGGATGCCCTCGCCGATGCCGGTGTCCGGCTCAATGGTCACCTCGACGGTATCGGCGCCCACGCAGCCATCCGGCGACACGTAAGTCACTTCATACTGATAGACGCCTTGTAGGGTGTCCGTCAGGCGAATGCGGCCGAGAGTATCTGTGGTGACTGGATCCGGTGGTCGCACGCCTTCAAAGGAGACAAGCGTCCACTGGAACACCACGCCGGCCGTATCCGGTACCGGGTACCCGGCGTCCAAGAAGACCTCGATCTCCTCGAGCGTGGAGACGGAGGTTCGGAACGGTCCGTTCGCCGAGGTTGATCCACCCGCACGCAAATCTGGGCAGAACGTGCTGTCTGTGACCGCTACTTGAACCGGTATCGTGATCGTATCGAGATCGCTGCCCGGGGCCACAACTCGCAGGGTCGCACGGAACGTGCCGGGATCCTCCCCGCCGAAAACGACCGTCAGCTCTGCCGCCTCACCGGGTTCCAACTCCAGCTCCGAAGGCCCAGAGTAACGGAAGTTGTCATCGCCGACGATGAAGGGCTCCAGAGCCAACGTGGTCCGCCCGCAGTTCACGACGACCGCCGCGCGTTGCGTCTCCTCGCCCACCCCAATTCTTCCGAGGTTCAGCGAGGCGGGTTCCACTTCGAGACAATCGGTGGACGGCTCCTCGGTGACGATAAAGCGCACTTCGGTAATCGAGTCGCCAATTTGGTCCGTCACGACCACCACTTCGCCAGTGTACTCGCCAGCGCGGGTCGCGCCGAATGCGAGGATGACCGCGCCTGTCTCTCCGACGTCGAGCACGAGGTCGTCTCCCGCCAGAATCGCGTCCACGCTAAACGACGCTGGGAAGGGCGCCGAGAGGCCGAGCGCGACGTCATCGATGGCGAGAGGCAAGCTGCCGCAATTGATCATCTCGACACTCGTGATGACTTCCTCCCCCGCCTGCACCGTTTGCACCGCCGGCGATGGGATGAGCTCTAGGCAGGGCTCGGGGATATCTCCTCCGCTGCCGACTCCGCTCACGCGCACCCCGTTCGTTCCGAAGCTCGCGTTTGTGTCCAGCCTCAGGGTGTCGCTGAAGGGCCGACTCTCGCCAGGCCCAAGCCCAAAAGGTTGAAAGCGAATCGTCAGCGTCGCGCACTCCATCGGTTCGAGCGCATCTTCGTCGAGCTGTACGGCGCTGAACGCAATACGCGGTCCATCCTGGATGGCCAACGTCAGGGTCTCATCGCCCACGTTACAAACAAGCACATCTCGATCCACAAAGTCGCCCTGCTGCACGGTGCCAAAGTCGACAAAGTCCGTCTCAAACTCAAGAATGGGTCCGACCAACGCATCGAGCGCGCTGCCTGATAGCGCGAAGACAGCCTGAACTTCTGGCTCAAAGCTCACCACCATTTCGGTCGCGAACTCGCCCGCCGACTGCGGATCGAAGCTCACGCGAATGAAGAAGTTGGTACCGGGCGCAATCTCCTCCGAGCCCAGCGACGCGAAGAATCCGGAATCGAGAGGAAGACTCGCGAAAACCGGCAACAGCGGCACGTCGCCGCAGTTGCGAACGCGAACGTCCAGCTCCGCGGTCTCGCCAACCTGCAGCTCTCCAAAGTCCGCGAAGGGCGGTAACGCCTCTACGCATGGCGTTGGCCCAAGCTCCTCTGCGCCTGTCCCGGTCAGGTCAATTGAAGTGATGGTGAACCCATCCGTCTGCTCAACGAGCAGGGTTGCTTCGAAGTCTTCTGCAGCCGGTGGCTCGAAGAACACCGGGAACTCAACGGTGTCTCCCGCCTCGATCGTGAACGCTCCTTCCGGTGTGCTGAACGCTTCGGACGAGCGCACCACAGGTAAGACGATCAGATCCACTGTTCCACAGTTCCGCACCAACGCGGTCCGCGTGCGCTCCGTCGCGACATCAATCTCGCCGAAGGCGATCACCGGGGTCACCGGCTCTAGGCAGAGTCGCCGCGGGGCGTCGACTGTGCCCGACACCCGAAAGCCATCACCAAGCTCGACAGGGCCAACACGGGTGAAGAACTCGAAAGGGCCGCCGACGTTCGGAGCGATCGCCTCGAACGTCCCTCGCACCTGATCTCCAGGCCCGATCGACTCCACGAATATGTCCCACGCCACGGTCACGTCCCCGCCACCATCCACTTCAAGGGGAAGCGGCGTGTCGCCGCAGTTCGTCAGACGCACATCACCCGTCATCAGCTCGCCGGGCGCGACTTCGCCGAACGCGAACCCGTCGGGCTCCAACAAGACACACCCCAGCGCGCCGTCCGTCACCGCACCCGTCATCGCGACTCGTGCATCCCCGGCGTTGCTGGCGACCTCGATCTCGGTCGCGAAGCTGCCCGTGAGCGCGCCGAACACACGAACAGGTATCAACGCCTGGTCTCCAGCGCCGAGCGCGCCTGGGGGTGCGCCGATATCAACGGTAACCTGCAGAGATAGCTCGGGCTGCGTGATCGCATCGACCACCAGCACGCCGCCGCCGGCATTTCGCACGCCGAGCCCCACGATCGTGAGCTCACCCAGCGGGAGGCCCGGCAGCGTGATCTCCGTGGGCGTCAGCTCTAGGCGCGGCTCCGCAGGCGGCACATCCGGCAGCGCGTCGGCGATCTCCACGTCGAACACATCGCCCGCGTCTGCGTCCGACACATCGAGCACCGGATCCACGCACAAGCCCGCCTCACAGACGCGAGCACCAAGACAGTCCTCATCCGTCTCGCACCCTTCGCGAGGCGAGTAGCGATCGTTGCACGCGGCGAACGCCATCAACATCGCAAATGCGGTCGCACAGCGGGTCACAGTCGTTAGCGTAGGCCAGAAAATGGCACCCATCTTCATCTCTCAATCAAGGTTTTCAAGCGCACGCGTCAGTGTAGTGGACTCCGGCGCTGGATGCGAACCGAGTCTTTGGGCGCACCGAACAACAGCCCGCAATGCCCCACCCAAAACACAAACCCTCCGATTGTCCGGGCCCGCGCCGCGTTCCGTGGTTGTGAGCTGAATCTGTGGGCGTTACAACGCGCTGTCCTCCTAACTGGAGCAGGTGATGAAGCTCGGAATTATCCAGCAACAAGCGAACCCTGGCGGCGACGACGCGCTTCCGCACGCCGAAGCGCTCGTGCGTGACGCGGCGGCCCAGGGCGCCGAAGTCGTCGTTTTGCCGGAGCTCTTTCGCTGGCCGTACCCCGCCCAGGTCATGGACCCCGCGCAGTTCTCGTTCGCTGAGCCGCAATCTGGAGAGACCGCCGCGTGGGCGTCAGAGTTGGCGGCCGAGCTCGGGATCGTGCTCGTGAGCTCCCTCTTTGAGGAGCCTGCTCCCGGCCTTGGGTTCAACACGGCCTTGGTTCACGGTACTGACGGCGAGCTCTTGGCGACCTATCGCAAGGCGCACATCCCGGATGATCCACTCTATTACGAGAAGTTCTACTTCACTCCCGGCGACACGCCTTTTGGCGCGGTGCAGACACCCTTTGGAGTCTTGGGCGTGCTGGTGTGTTGGGACCAGTGGTACCCCGAGGCGGCACGACTGGTCGCCATGGCTGGCGCGCAGGTCATCGTCTACCCGACCGCGATCGGCACGATTGAAAGCGAGGGCCCCGACGAGCACGCGCGGCAACTCGACGCGTGGCGCATCATTCAACGCAGTCACGCGATCGCGAATGGCGTCTATGTCGCGGCCATCAACCGCGCAGGCCGCGAAGGCGAGCTCGACTTCTGGGGTCACTCGTTCGTCGCGGGCCCTCAAGGCGAGCTGCTCTGGGAGGCCGACGCGCAGCCGGACCTTGTGCAGGTCGTCGACTGCCCGTTAGAGCGGGTCGCTGAGGTACGGCGCATGTGGCCCTTCTTCCGCGATAGGCGCATTGATTTGTATGGGGGCCTTCTGCACCGCTGGGGCCAATCATGAGCGACGCACGCCGCTGGCCCGCCGAGTGGGAGCCACACGCCGCAACGATCGTGACGTGGCCGTGGGACGCCTCGATTTGGAAGAACGCCCACGAAGGCGCGATGGATGCGCTCGCCAAGGCTGCCGCGCTGTTGAGCCACGGCGAACGGGTGATCGTGCTGGCCCCGTCCGAAGCGTGGGTGCCCGCCGTCACGGGTCGCGTCTCCGCCGCCGGCGGCGAGATGACAAACATCGAGATCGCGCTCATCCCCTCCAACGACTTCTGGGCGCGCGACCACGCCCCGACGTTCGTACGCAGCGCCACCGGCCTTGTGGGCATCGACTGGAACTTCAACGCGTGGGGAGGCAAGTTCCCTCACGATCGCGACGCCCGCATCGCCGCCGCGGTCTGCGATCTGCTCGCGCTCGACACCCCGTGCGTGCGCGAACGCGCCACACTCACCCTAGAAGGCGGCGCCCTCGAGACCAACGGCCAAGGCACCGTGCTGTGCACGCGCAGCGTCTGCTTCACCGACACGCGCAACCCAATCCGAGAGGAAGCTACCGCCACTGAGGAGCTCAAAAAACGCCTCGGTGCAGACAAGATTGTTTGGCTCGACGCAGGCATGAGCTGTGACGACACAGACGGCCATATCGATACGCTGGCACGCTTCGTTGACCCAAACACGATCGCGGTGCACGTCACGGACGACCCCGATCATCCAGACGCAGCCACCCTCGAAGCGAACGCTCTCACCCTCGCCTCGCTCGGCGACATCCTCCGGCTGCCAGCACCCACCATTCGAGACGAGCGCGGCGAGCTCCTGCCCGCTAGCTACGCGAACTTCTATGTCGCCAACTCCGTCGTGCTCGTGCCGGCGTACGGACACCCTTCGCTCGACGAGCAAGCCCGCGCGACCCTCGCCGACGCGTTCTCCGGTCGTGACGTGCACGCCATCGATTGCCGAGCACTACTGACCCAAGGCGGCGCCATTCACTGTGCAACCCAACAGGTCCCCGCGACCCGCTAGTACCGCCCCTCTCGTCAGCTGGACTTCGGCTGCGCCCCTCGTCAGCCGGTCTTCGGCTGCGGGGCAGGCCCCCCAAAGTTCAAACGCTCCTCGCCTCGCCTAATACAGCGTCCTCGCTAGCCTAAAGCCAGTGGTTGGGCGGCCGATCGGGGCGACGCTTTCACGGGCGCCGGCTCGGCAGTCGCTCGCTGTGGACGACCACGAACAGCCTCGGACAACGCGCCGTGTACCTTCGGGGGCGCCGATGGGGTCGGTGGCAATGTTTGTGGCAACGTCGATGTCGTAGGGTCCGTAAATGTCCCACACCCACTCGGCGGCGTTTCCAAACACGTCGTAGAGATTGTAACCGTTGACCTGCTTTTGCCGAATCGGCTGCAGGCCACAATGGAGGTGATCGCTGGACCAACTGGAGCAGTCGCTGGCGTCTCCGTAGGCCGCATGGCTGTTAGCGCCGTACCACGCGATTTCTTGCAGGGCGGGGTCGATGAGCGAGCGCTCGAGGTGCCGAATATTGCCATTAGGAAGTGCGGTATCGGTGCCGGCTCGTGCGGCGATTTCCCACTCTGCTTCGGTGGGCAGCCGGTAGCCTAGGCAGTCGAGCCCGAGGGGCCAAGCGACACCGGCGCCTTGCCCGAGTTCGGTGATCTCGTAACACTTCTCGAGGCCAGACTCCGTTGAGAGCCGATTCGCGTATCGAGCGGCGTCGACCCAGCTGACTTGTGCCACCGGGCAGCTGGGCCCGCAGTCGGCGAACGCGTCAGGTTCGGAGAACATGAGCAGGGTCCACTCTCCGCGGGTCACCTCGGTATGAGAGATCGCAAAGGCGCGTGTGAGGGTGACAGCGTGCGCGACCTCGTCTCGATCGCGTCCGGCTTCGTCATCGGGGCTGCCGATGGTGTACGTGCCCGGCTCGATGCGCGTGAAGCCGGAGGGTGCAGATTCCGATTTATTCAGCACGGTGTAGCCGGCGAACGCCGCGACGCCGAGCGCGACGAGGATTGCGAGCACGGCGCCGACTCCGCCCAGCTTGGCTGTCCACTTGGGGGCGGGCGGCGGAGCGGGAAGCTGCGGGCGCGGCCGGTGGCGGCGCACCGGCATGGGCTTCACGGGTCGCGCCATACTGGAGTCGGGCTCGAAGCCTCCTCCGTCTTTTCGCACCGGCGCCACGGAGACCGATGTGCGGGCTTTGGGGCGCTTCGGTTCACGAGGCGAAGGAGTCTCTTCTTCGAGCTCACGCGCGAGTTCGTGAATGTCAAAGTCGAGCGGCTTCGGTGGCGCATTGGAGGTGTTTGGGACCCGCACACGGTCCACGGCCGGTTCGGTGACGTCGGTGCCGCTGACCTGAAGCCCGGAGACGATGGAGGACGACGAGGGGTCAATGACGTTGAACTCAGCCATCGAGTCGAAGTCGACGTTACTCTGGCTCTTTTGTCGGTTGCGGACTTCGGTCACGATCGCCTCGAGCCCGCTGTCGGCCGGCAGCGGGTTCGTGGTGTCGAGGTAGCCGCCATCCGGCGCAGGAATGAGCATCGTTTTCGCGAGGTCGTCCGAACTTCCCGCACCTTCTAGCAAGGCGTTTCGAAAATCCTTCGGCGAGGCAAAGCGGTCGTCCGGGTCTTTTTGCGTCGCGCGGGTGACGATGTCGCAGAGCCAGCGAGGGTACTTCTCCGGCAGTCGCGGCAGCGGCTCTTTCACAACGGCGCTGAGCACCGCATAGGGGTCAGACTTGAGGTCTTCGTAGGGCTCGTTGCCGCAGACGAGCTGCCAAAGCACTACGCCCATGGAGTAGACGTCCGTGCGCCCATCCACATCTCGGGTGCTGTGGATTTGCTCGGGGCTGGTGTAGGCGGGGGTTCCGTAGAACTCTCTTGCGCGCGTGAGGCCCGCTGCGGCGTCAATCTTCGCGATGCCGAAGTCCATCAAACGTGGCTCAAAGCCGCCGTCCATGCGCTCGAGGAAGATGTTCGACGGCTTAATGTCGCGGTGCACAAAGCCCGAGTCGTGCGCGCACTGCAGCGCGTCCAGGATGCCCGTCGCGACCTTCAGCGTGTCGGGCAGATCGAAGCGATGCCCCGATGACATCGCCGCGTCGAGGTCCACGCCGGCGAGGAAGTCCATGACCAAGGCGGGCAAGCCGTCCTGCTCGACCATGTCCGTTACGCGAACAATATTCGGGTGCCGGAGGGTGAACTGAATGCGCCCCTCGCGCTTAAAGCGCACTCCAACGTCGGCGTGGCCCTGAAAGTCTGGGTGCAAGACCTTGAGCACAACGTTCACGCCAAAAGGCGACACCGCCTCGTAGACGAACGACATGCCGCCCTCGCCGAGCTGGCGGAGGACGGTATACTTATCGAACTTTTGACCGGGGCGTACCATTGCGCGTCATGATGCCACCGTGGGCGGAGGAGTACAATTTGTGCGGGGGCAGAGGCCAGGGCGATCGCAAGAAGTTCGTCTCTTGGACTCCGTCCAGCATCGGCAAACCACCCTTATTGACCTCACTAGACCTGATGGCCGGCCGCCGTTGGCCGGCCGCGTATCCTAGTTGGCACCGGTTGCGTGGACCAGGTCACCTCGCACAGCTCCGAGACCAGTCGGACGGGCTTTTGTTCTTCTGGCGCTGCGCCATCGTCGCTCCATTACGTCGGGTGCGCGCAGGATCGCAAATCGAGCGAGATGTGCAAGTGGCCGTCCGCTGAACGGTTACGGAAGAGCTACTTGTTCGTCGCCCACGCCGAAGCAGGCCAGAATCTCGCCGTGCTGCAGACGATCTGCCACACGTGCCTGTTCCACGACGTGAATTCTTACGAGTACATCAAAGATGTGCTTGTGCGTGTCTCGAGCCTGCCTGCGTCGAAGCGCGACGAGCGGCTGCCGCAGAATGGGCAGTCGCCGCCGTAGTCAACCCGTGCCGCGTTGATCGGTTACTTGACAGGTTCCCCAAGGGCTTCAGGGACACGTTCCCCATACGGGCTGCGGTAGTATCCAGTTGTGGGCGTCAAGCCTGAACTGCAACGGCTCAGAA
>JBLFZA010000051.1:0-19145 GCA_047610025.1 Bradymonadia bacterium
TTGTCAGACTCGACTGCAAATCCCGCTTCACGCCTTCACTCCTCTCCGCGAGACGATCACGCTCCGCAGCGAGTGACTCTGATCGGGCGACCGCACGCGCCATCTTCCCGCGTTCGTCTGTCAGGGTTCGGGACAGCGCATCGCTCTCCGCGGAGACTCCGTGCTCTGCTGATCGTGCGGCCTGCAGCGCCGACTGAGCCTCGCTGACTCTCAAGGCGGACCCGCTGAGAGACGCGTGTTGCTCGACGAGCGTCGCGGAGTGCATCGCGAGCTCTTCGCGGTGCCTGACCAAAGACGCCCCTGCCTCATCGGCCTGCTCAATTGCAGCGCCCCTTCTCTCCGCCAGGGAGATGATCTCCCGTTCGTGATGGCCGACGTTATTCTTCAGAATGTCCGCTCGCGACTTCGCGCGGTAGGCGGCGTCAGTCGCCTCATCGAGGCTCTGCTCTCTGGATGCGAGTGTGACCCCGAGCGTCTCCACTCGGGCTTCGAGTGTTGCGAGGCCGGCTGCCGCGCCTTGGCTCGCTGCTACCCGTTCGGCCATAGTCGCGGCGAGTGTGGCCCCTTCGGCGGCGTAAGCGTCGCGCCGGTGCAAGAGGCCGCAAAGCTCCAACTGGCGTGTACGTGTGGAGAGTTCGCGCCACTTGGCTGCTCGCTTTGCCTGTCGTTCGAGCGACGAGAGCTGCCGAGCGACTTCGTCGAGAATATCCTTTACTCTTGAGAGGTTGTCTTTTGTTTTATCAAGTCGTCGTTCTGCGGTTTTTCGCTGAAATTTGTAGCGTGTGATTCCAGCGGCTTCTTCAATCAGCACACGACGTTCTTCGGGGCGTGACGAGACGATAAAGCCGATTCGTCCCTGCTCGATGATTGAGTAGGCCTCCTTGGCGCCGACGCCCGTCCCAAGGAAGAGTTCGTGGATGTCGCGCAAGCGGACCTTCGCGCCGTTGATCTCGTATTCGGACTCCCCTGTTCGGAAGAGTCGACGAGAGAGCTTGATCTCGGCGTGCTGTCGCCACTCGGCGGGGATGTCACTCTTGCCATCGTTCTCGAGGGTCAGACTGACTTCTGCGTACCCCATTGGTCGGTGGTTCTCGCTGCCTGCGAAGATGACATCCTCCATGGCGCGACCCCGGAGGTCTTTTGCGCTTTGGGAGCCAATCGCCCAGCGAATCGAGTCGACGATGTTGCTCTTCCCACAGCCGTTGGGTCCAACGACCACGGTGACACCGTCGGTGATTTCGAGCGATGTCTTCGCTCGAAACGACTTGAAGCCGTGGATGTCGATGCGTCGGAGCTTCATGCTGGAAATGACCGGCCTGCCGGCGGACTGTTGTGACGCCTAAATGCGAGCGAGGGCCGGCGCGCCTACCACGAGGCGGGCGATGAACACAAGCCGCTCAGCGAGCGGAGAAACGCTCCACCACAGCGCTTGTCGCCGCAGGATTGCGTCTCACGGTTCGCTCGCGTAGTCTGCCGACGCACCTGCACCCCCCCATTGCGACGATGCACGACGAACCCGGGCTCACGGGCGCCTCTCCGCTCAGTCAAGGCGACCTCGTCGCCGGACGATACCGCGTTGTCGACGAGATCGGCCGCGGCGGATACGCTATTGTTTACAAGGCGTTAGACACCAAGACTGACATCATGGTGGCGCTTAAGACGATTCGACCGATCGCCCCGCGGCCACATGAGGTTGTCGCGCGGTTCCGGCGCGAAGCGGAGATGGTCTCGAAGTTGAAGCACCCGAACACGGTGCAAGTCTTCGACTATGGATTTGAGACCGACTTGTACCTCGCTATGGAATGTCTGGAGGGCTACCCGCTCTCGGACATCCTCGACGGCGTCAACGGGATCAACCTCCGGCGCGCGATCAAGATTGCGCAGGGCGTTCTCAGCAGCCTCACGGAGGCTCACGCTCTCGGCATTGTGCACCGCGACCTGAAGCCCGAGAACGTGTTCGTGGTGCGACACGCAGATGGAGCAGAGGGTGTGAAGGTCCTCGACTTCGGGATAGCGAAGTTCATCTACGATGATGGCAAAGACCCGGCTCTGACCCTCAAGGGACGTGCGATGGGCACGCCCACGTACATGTCCCCTGAGCAGGCGAAAGGCAATTCGCTCACCATCCGTTCCGACATCTACGCGGTCGCGGTTTTGATCTATGAGATGCTGTGTGGAGTGCCGCCGTTTCAAGGCGAGAACGCGATGGACATTATGCTCCAGCACGTCAACGAGCCACCGCCACCGCTCAGTGTTGATGCGCTGCAGGGGACGCCTTTCGATCGGGCTGTGCAGAAGGGGTTGGCAAAGAAGCCAGACGACCGATTCCGCGACGCACACGAGTTCCTGGCCGCGCTCGGCGGTACGGCCGTCACGCCAACCTCTGCCGGCTCGCGCACACAGCCGGTGCCGAAGCCAATGCTCTCAGACGGCGGTGCGGAACGCCCTGGCTTCTTTGGCTCGCTGTTCCGCAAGAAGTGACGGGACGTGTGTAGGTCTGATGTGAATTCTTGAGATCGTTAGCTCCACGGCTGCGCCTTAAGAAGCCACTCGAACAATCGACACTAAGCCTCTGAAAAACAAGCACTGCCCCAAGCGATCAGTTCGGTTGCATTGCCGCAACGTTCGAGGGTAGGATACGCGCATCATCTCACCGCGCGCGCCCTACATGGAACTACCCCGCAGCAAAGAGCTTGAGCTCGTTATCAAGGAAAGTCGCGATGTCGCGACGCGCCTTGATCAGCCGCTCACCTCCGCTCACCTTCTGCTCTGCTTGTTCACGTTGAAGAACCGCGCGTCGATGTTCTTGAGCGACCAGCAGGTGACGGCGGACAGACTTCTCGAGGCGCTCGCTAAGCGTCCTCGTGAAGCGCCTGAGACGTGGGCTCGCATTCTACGCCGAGCGCGAGAGGTCGCCGACGTTTCCGGAGCGGGGCACATCAGCAGCTTGCACACACTCGTGGCGCTCTGCTCCGACGTAGACTCAGCGGCATACGAGCTGGTTGCGGCCCTCGATCTCGACCTAGCGACCGTGCGGAACACCGCGCTGAGTTATCTCATGAATCCCGACACCACGGGGGAGGCCTATGAGGGCTCAGCGCAGAGCGGTGACGTGACGTCCGTGGCGCCCCGAGCCCTGGATGGCACAGCTGACACTGCCAACCGGAGCGCAGGCGCGGACCGCCCGCGACGTGTAACGGCCGCTCCGCAACGGCCACCTCGTACAATGAGGTCGGTCGAACCGCCAAAGCACCCGAAGAACGACCGCGGCGCTCGCCAACGCGCCACCAAGGACCTCGCCGCTCGGATGTTCGGCCAAAGCGACAGCGGTGCCCACGACGTCGCTCCGATCGCCCAGCGGTCGCCCGAGATCGCGCATCGCGTCCCCCCATCTTCGCTCCCGCTCCCGCCGAGCGTTCGACGCGTCGGCCCCCCCGCGCCGAAGCAGGAGCGGCAAACGTCGGTGGCTCGTCACCAACTCGTCTTGCGGGATAAGCAGTACAAGCTCCTCAACCAGTTCGGACGAAACCTCACCTTGCTGGCCTACGACGGATTGCTCGACCCCGTCGTGGGGCGTGACTCTGAGATTGAGCAAGTCGTCGACATCCTCAACAAGCGTCGCACGAACAATCCTGTGTTGGTCGGCGATGCGGGCGTCGGGAAGACCGCCGTTGTCGAAGGCCTCGCGCGTCAAATGGTTGGCCTAGACAACGCGGGAACCGTGCCCGGCCTGACCGGTAAGATCCTCATTGAACTCGAAGCATCGAAGCTCGTCAGTGGCACGGGTGTCCGCGGCGCATTCAGCGAACGTATTCAAGCGCTGAAACAAGAGGTCGCGCGGGCAAAGGGCGGAATCATTCTCTTCCTCGACGAGCTCCACCACTGGATCGGCGTAGGCGCCGGCGGTGACGGCAGCGCCGACGGGGCCGGCGAATTGAAGACGGCGCTCGCCCGGGGCGAGTTTCCGTGTATTGGGGCAACCACGTACGACGAGTACCGGCGGTTCATCGAGACGGACCCGGCCTTCGCACGACGCTTCCAGAACGTGCGCGTCGAAGAGCCCGAACCAGAGCGCGCGATTGAGATCCTACGCGGCGTGAAGCTCACATACGAGGCGCATCACGAGGTCGCGTTCGATGACGACGCCATCGTCGCGGCCGTGAAGCTGACGCATCGCTACCTGCCTGATCGTCGCCTTCCGGACAAAGCGATCAGCGTGCTTGATCTTGCCGGCTCGCGCGCGCGCCGCATCGAGGCGGCCACGGTGCAGCGCCCCCTGATCGCCTCCATCGTCGGCGAACTGGCAGGGATCTCTGCAGACAAGCTGCTGATGGCGGACCGCGAGCGCTTCCTCGACCTAGAGGAGCAGCTGATGCAGCACATCATCGGCCATACGACGGTCATCGAACGCGTCGCACACACCTTGCGCAGAAATTACGCAGGCTTCGTCAGCGGTCGACCGATCGGAAGCTTCCTCTTTCTCGGCTCCACCGGTGTCGGTAAAACGGAGTTCGCGAAGGCGCTCACCGAGGTGTTGTTCGAGGACGACAGCGCCATCGTCCGCGTCGATATGAGCGAGTACATGGAGGCGCACTCCGTTGCACGATTGATCGGCTCACCACCTGGCTATGTCGGGCACGATGCCGGTGGCCAGCTCACCGAGGCCGTTAGGCGCCGCCCGTATCAACTGGTTCTGCTCGACGAGATTGAGAAAGCGCACCCTGACGTGCTGAACATCCTCATTCAACTGCTCGATGAGGGTCGGCTGACAGACGCGCGCGGACGCACCGTCGACTTCTCGAACACCGTCGTAATCATGACGAGCAACCTCGGCGCAGAGGCGGCGAGCGGAAGCACAAACAAGCGCGTAGGCTTCGGTGCGCAAGATGCGATGAGCGATGGCGATCTGAGCTCCTCTGTCCTAAACGCCGCCAAACCGTCGCTCCGACCCGAGTTGTGGAACCGCTTCGACGACGCCTTGGTTTTCGCTCCCTTGAACCGAGACGAAGTCGCGCGCATCGCTCGGCTGCAGCTCACCCGTTCCAGCCAACGGCTTCTTGAGGAGCGCGGCATCTCGTTCTCATGCTCACCCGACGTCATTGACGTACTCATCAAGCGCGGGGGCTATGACCCACAACTTGGCGCCCGCCCGATGCGACGGACCATTGAACGACTCGTAGAGGGCCCGATCGCCGACATGATTCTGCGCGGAGAGGCGGTCGGCCCGATGTCCCTTGATGTCACCGTGCTCGACGAAGAAATCAGCGTGGCGCTCACCGCGCCACACGGGCCGTGAAAGGCCGCTGGTTCGTCGTCGGCCTCGGTCGCGCGGGCCTGACCCTGGCCGTCGCGCTCGACCGGGCAGGAGTGCTGCACGGCGCGAGTACCCGGAGCGCCCATCGAGCGAGGGGGGCGACGCCGACACTACGGTGCGGCGTGCAGCAGACCTCGTTGCCTGACCTCGGCGAATTGAGAGCTGGCGATGCCGTGCTGATCGCGGTCCCCGACGCCGTCATGCCCCGGCTCGCGAAGGCGCTCTCAATACCTCGTGGCGTCTCGCTCGTGCACTGCTCTGGCGTGCATGGGGCCGACGTGCTCCCGCGTTTGTTGGGAGAACGGCGTGGCGCATGCCACCCCCTAATGTCGCTCGGGGGGCCGGCCGATTGCAAACGCCTGGTTGGAGCGTTCTTCGCCGTCGACGGCACAGGACCGGGAGTCGACGCCGCTCGCGCCCTCGCGTCGCACTGTGGCGGGGTGCCGACAGCGGTTGGCCCCGATGCCAGAGGCGCCTATCATGCCGCCGCAGTGCTCGCAGGCAACGGAGTCTTCGGCTTGCTCCACGCGGCGCGCACCCTGTGCGACGCATCTGGAATTGGCGGTGGCGCGTTGTACCAAGGTCTCAGCGATCTCGCAGCGGCGAGCGCGGTTAGAACAGGCTCGGAACCCATCGCGAGCGTCGCGACTGGTCCGGTGGCGCGCGACGACGCGAGCACTCTTACGCAGCACCTACAGACACTCGCGACGCTGCGGCCCGAGCTTGTCACACTTTACCTCGAAACCCAGAGATCGCTGCTCTCCGCACTTGAAGCGGCGGATGCAGGCAATGTGCCGCGCGCTGCACACCACGCACTCAGGGAGCCCGATACAGGCCCTCAGCACGAATAAGCTCGACGACGCTAGACGGGACTGAACCCTCAACGTCCCGCCAATCGTTCGCTCCTACGGCTGCCCGCACGTCGTGCGAGCTAATGTCAGGGAGCGTCACGGGTAAGCCGTCCACCCCACTGTTTTGACGGCCGATGACCAGAATGGGGACCCGGGCGATCAGTTCTTTGCCGCGTTCCCATTTCGGGATTTGTGCCAATAGGTCAGCGCCCATGAGAAGCGTAAACTCCGTGCCCGGATGCTGAGCCTCTAGATGGTCGAGGGTCTTGATGGTGCGACTCTCCCCGCCAATCTCGCGCTCCACACAGGAGACAGTCGCTCGTCCGTCGAAGAGGCTGACCGCGCGCTCGCACATGCGCACGCGCACATCGAAGGGCGCTAGTCGCTTGCCAAACGCATGATCGAAAGTGGGGATCCACCACAGCGCATCGAAGCGCTGCGTACTGAGCGCCCAGGCCGTCAAGAAGACGTGCCCAACGTGCGGCGGGTTGAAACTGCCACCAAAGAGCAGCACGCGATGATTACTCACGATACATCCGAGCGGCGTCGAGTTCTTGTCGCAACGCCGCCGGCGTGCGGAGACACTCACTGAGTGCTTCGAAGGGGGCCCCTTCTTCGATCAGCGCCCGCGGTTCTGCGGCTCCGAAGAGCAAGTCGATGGCCGGGACGTTCTGAACGAATTCATAGGCCTTTGTCCTCCACTCGAAGGCGTCAAAGAGCCTAGCGCATGCCCACACGATCGCGGCTCCGGTCGACGTACTGTCGAAGACGTTGCGGTCGATAACGTGCAGCTGAAGGCCCGAGCAACGCTGCCTCGCCCACTTCTGAAACGTCGGTTCAAACGAGACCTGTCGGAATCGAACGCCGGGGAGCGGCAACGACTCGAGTATCTTCGCCAAGCGTGCCGCATCGATGAAGGGGGCGCCAAAGAGCTCAAAGGGTCGTGTGGTTCCGCGTCCTTCGCTCAGCTCGGTGCCTTCGAGGAGACACATCCCAGGATAAACGAGGGCGGTATCGAGGGTTGGCATGTTGGGCGAAGGGAGCACCCAGGGCGCGTTCGTCTGGTCAAACCAGAGTGACGGCGTCCATCCACTCGCGGCGATGACGTCAAAGGTGAGCCTCCGACCGGAGTTCTTTGCGAATCTAAGCACCTCCGCCAAGGTCAAGCCGTGACGATTTGGTAAGGGCAGCATTCCGACGAAGGAGTCGAACCCGGGCAGTACCGGCGGGCCCTCAACACGCGACGTGATCGGATTCGGCCGATCTAAGATGAGCACGTCGACTCCAGCCTCGGTGCACGCCTCTGCGGTCAACATCGCCGTATAGACGTACGTGTAATAGCGCGCGCCGACATCTTGGATGTCGATGATCATGAGATCGATGTCCGCCAGCTGCCCCGGGGTCGGCTTCAGACTGTCGAAGGTGTCGCCATAGAGACTGACGGTGGGCAGCCCGGTGATGGGGTCCCTGCCCTCGTCCACCGCGATCATGTCTTGGGCTTCCCCTCGCAGACCGTGCTCCGGCCCGAACAGACGTGTTGGCGTCACGCCCTCCGCGCACAGGGCGTCGACGAGATGCAGAAACGACCGCGTGACCGACGTCGGGTTGGCGAGCACCCCGACGCTGCGGGCCTTCAACTCAGCGAGCCGGGAGGTGTCCGAGAGCAATCGGTCAGCGCCGCACCAGACGGCGGTACGGCTCATGCCTCGTCGTCATCTTCGGTAGCGGCGCGACCTCGAAGGCCGCCCAACCCGCCGATACCAGCGGGCTTCTTCGCTGCCGCCGGTCGACCTCCAGCCATCGCGGCCCAATCTTCGGTGCCAGCGGTGTCGTCGGAGTCTGGATCTTTCTTACCTTGGAGTCTCGCGCTCATGATGTTCAGAGAGTGTGCAAACTCCCCCATGTGGCTCTTCTCATCGACTTCCCACATGTAGTCGCGGTTGCCGGCGATGACTTCCTGGATACCTCGGGATATCTCTCCCATAGGTTGGTCGTACTGCCGCACGACGACGAGCATAGCGAGAATGCCTAGAACTCCGAGCAGCAGACCTAAGGCGGGAAGAAGTACGGTGTTTGAGTCTACGGGCAGCGTCGCGCGCGACATCGAGCTGATCACAAGGAAGCCGCTGGTGCCATCGACATCGGATGAGACCGTTGACGAG
Organism: Bradymonadia bacterium; assembly: GCA_047610025.1. Classification (GTDB taxonomy): domain Bacteria; phylum Myxococcota_A; class Bradymonadia; order REDH01; family REDH01; genus JBLFZA01. The sequence goes on from JBLFZA010000051.1 coordinate 8,328, forward strand.
ATGGTGTTGTACCGGATCCCGTCGACCTCGAACTGCCATGGGGTGCCCGGGATATCCGCCACAACCTCCGCGAACCCCTTTTCGACGCCCGTGAACGCCGCATCCATTCCCATCGCGCGGAAGGAAGCCAACCCGAGTTCCGTGAGGAACTGGGGGCTGTTCCGGGTAGTGCCAGCAAAGCTGACATCGTTTCCGTCACGGAAGTAGTAGACGACATCGACGTCCACGAGCGGGGAAGCGACGTCCTCCGCGACGTTATTGTCGAGGAAGTGCCCGACCATCAGGCTACCGATGACCTCTCCATCGACAACGATAGGTGCGACCCCGATCTGTGCCAGCTCCAGCTGTGCCGTGGCGTCTTCGCGCCAGAGGATCACATCCCGCTGAGGCTCTCCAACGATGGTTCTGCTTACGGCATCATAGGCCATTCTTGGGGCATCTGCGCCCTGCCAGTCGTCCTTGTCGAAGCCGACTCGGGCGACAACGGTCCCATCGAGGTCAATCGCGATGAGGAGGTCGGGCGCCTCTGCGACTGCGGCTCCCACGGCACGTTCGGTGAGGCGCAGCTCACGGCCGTCGTCCCTGTCCGCCTGGCGTGTGCGCGACCACTGCGCAATCGCGTTCCGCACAGATGGGTGGCGAGTCGCCGTGCAGTCTGTTCCGCTCACTTCCGGAACGATTTCGTCCCCGGTAGCGTTCGGTGGAGGCTGGTAGTCCGGGTCGGGACGCAGGCGGATCGCCTCCTCGAATTCCGCCTGGCTCGTCGGGCATCGGAAGCCCGCGATGACCGCAGGCAACGAGGCTGCCTCCTCGGCTTCATGCATCAGCGAGTAGTCAATAACGGTGTCAGCGAGCCTGACGACGTCATTGCTGGCGCTCAACTTGTCGAGCGAATCCTCTGCGAGGCGTGTTCGAATCTTGTCCGAAAGATCATAGCTAACTGTGACCAGTGCCCCAATGATGACCAACATCAAAACGGCGAGCTTTGCGCGTACCATGTTCAGCAGCCCCTACGGCAGTAACGAAACGGTCCCGACCGAATACGTCACACGAGGGCGAACTGTCAAAGCATGGGCGGTCGATCACCAGCCTTTTGGCAACTCGGATGCGTCGATCTTGGAGATCGCGTAGCGGATGAGCGCTGACCGATTCGCTTTCGGATAGCCGGCCGCCTTCCACTCAGAGACGAGTTCATCGATACGATCAATGTCATTATTATACAGCGAAATGCTGACGATTTTATAATGTGGAGCACTCGTCTTTACCGACGCGCCACGGCGCTTGCGACGCGTCTTCGGCCGCTCCAACTGTGCCTCCGTCTTCGCCTCTGAGCGAGGCCCAAAGAAGGTCGACGAGATATCGTCGGACACAAGGGGGTTGCTGCCGAGTGCGGGCGGGAGGTCTTCGATTAGGGTCTTCTTCGCCATGAGTAATGCTGCGGTCTAAGACTCGAAGTGGCGGATCACGTGTTCGACGAGCCGACGGTAGTCGGCCGCACCTCGTGAGCTCGGAGCGTAGTCATATATCGTCTTCTGATAGCTCGGCGCCTCTTTCAGGCGCGTATTCACGCGAATAGGTGGAAGCACGCGGTCACCAAAGTGACTCTTCATCGACTTCACGGACTCGTCGCTGATGCGATTTCGCTGATCATAGAAGGTCGGAAGCACGCCCATGATCGATACCCGCTCCATCAGCCGCTCGTTCACCTCTTGGATGGTCTGCAGGAGTTGACGCACACCCACCAACGAGAGGTAATCACAGCTTACGGGCACGATAAGCTCGTCGGCGTAGGTCAGTGCGTTCAGGTTGAGCAATGAAAGGCTCGGGCCACAGTCCATGATGACGTAATCATAGTCGGTCGCAGTTGAGAGACGATCCCGCAGAACAGAATGTCGGCCGTCTGATTGCCTCGCTAAGAATATCTCCACAGATGCGAGCGCTTGGCTGCTGCCCAAAACGTCGAGATGCGGTGTGAGAGGCACAACACACTCCCGAGGAGAGAGACCCTCGAGCACAACGTGCGCGAGCGTACGCTCGGGCTGGAGTCCAAGACTCACTCCGACGTGCCCCTGAGCGTCGAGGTCGACGATGAGCACCTTACGCTCTCGCTCGGCGAGCCCGGTCGCGAGGTGCACGGCGGTGGTCGTCTTTCCCGTCCCGCCCTTCTGGTTCAACACCGCGATTTTAATCGGACCATCGGCAAAGCGCGGCTTCTTGGCTGCGAAGGCTGACAAGGCCTCGGTCCTGCAATGCTGGCTACACAACTTCAGCGTCTGGTCGCGAACGGCTACCTGCTGAAAGGCGTAGCGAAGCTCGAACGCAGCGCCGCATTGCGCACAGGTTTCCTGCGCAGCCGTGGCAGGCGCCTCGCGCAAGACATGAAGAGACCCACGGGTGGGGCTTGAACTCATAGGAGAAAACGCGGCGATGGGGAGACCGTCGATCGTCTCTACTGCGTCAGAGGGCTCCCGGTCAACGCATCCCGCGCTCGATTACTGCACAGGTGTTCCTAGGATCGTCTCCGGGTCGACCGCGCCCCCACCCGGAGGACCTACTTGAAAGTGCAGATGTGGGCCCGTCGATCGGCCGGTGGAACCAATCTCTCCCATCAGTTCTCCTTGTCGAACTTCTTCGCCAGAACGGATGCTTACCTCAGAAAGATGAAAGTATTGGCTTCGCCAACCGTTGGTGTGTTCAAGTACAATGCAGTTTCCTGTCCCTCGATCGCAGTAGCCCGCTAGGATTACTCGACCCGATGCCGGAGCATAGATCGGCGTGCCGGTAGGATGACCGTAGTCGGTGCCGCGATGCATCCGCCCGCGCTCGCCGGTGATGGGGTCGATCCGCGGGCCAAATCGACTCGTCACGCGCGGATCGCGGACGGGGACCTGCCAAATCTCTATGCTGGCATCGGACGACCCGCGGTCCAACGCGTCATTCGACGGCGAGTCTGTCGGCCGTCGTTCGCTCGGCATCTCGGAACGGGCCAACACAGCCTCCCGGGCCGGAGCGCTCTCGCTTGGCGGCTGCGACGCCACAGAAATCAGCTCTCGGGGGGGCGCCACCGCTACGACTGCCTGACGTTGAAGCCCAGCGCGACGTCGCTCCAGGTCGCCGGGGACAGCACCAGTTGTCGTTGTCCCGTGAGCCGAAAATCTCGCCAAAGACGGCTGTTCTTCGGCTGTAGCGGCGCCCGCATGATGAAGCTGCGTCGACAGCTCACGCAGTTCTAGGTTCGCACCAATCATCTCCGCCCTCGCCTGCTGCGCGGGCGTCGTCGCCAAGTCTCGCGCGTACGCTGCGAACTCGTGCGCCGATGCGACGGTCAGCACACCCACATCTAATCCAGCGTCGGCGATCGCCAGAGTGAGCTCTGCGCGAGCGACCTCTACCGCAACGCCCAGCGCTGAAGTGATGAGGACTGTGCTGTTGGGCCCGACTCTCGCAGGCGCTGACAACGCTGAGCAGCCGGCGACACAGGTCGCGGCGACGAACGCCACAACAAGCCGCGGCCGACGAGCGAGTGTTTCAGAAAATGTACGTTTACGGAGGTTCATGTCCTACATTGTAGGACAGACCCTTTCTCCGGCCCAAAATTGCGAACATTTTGGGCAAACTTCGCTCCCCAGTGCAGGGTGAACGGCCTCTCGCACTTACCTAGGCCCGTTCGGAACGCGCCTTGTCGAGACCACTACGGAAGCCCTCCGCGAGGCCTTTTACGACGGCCGCAATCGCTGCCGCGGCCATGGCCTTCAGCACGGTCTTACCGGCGACGCGAAGCGTCTCTCGGAGGAGTGTCATCAAGAAGTTCAGAAAAACTGCGAACATGGCACACCAAACGGAAGGCGGAACGCCGCAGAGATTCGCGGCCTGTCGTTGCTCATAGACCTTATCCACGGCGTTTGATGTGACAAGCCTCGTCACGTGTAGCAGAGTGCTGAACATGCGCGCCACGCCCCGCCCCAGAACCATCGCTCGCGTCCTTTTGATGGGCGCACTCCTCGCGTTGGTCAGCCTCGCGCCGTCAGGGTCTGCAGCGCAGTCTCGCTTCGGGTTAGGGCTTGATCTCGGAGTCGCGTTGCCACTGAACGCGTCGATACAGAACGCGGCGCGCCTGCAGTCTTCACTCGATGACGCAGACGCGCAGTTCGGCATCCCTGAGTTGCTGAACCGCCACAATGGTGTGGGGTTCCGCCTCTCTCTCTATGCAATGCTATCGACGCTCGAAGTGCGGTACCGCTACCAGCGGCTCGCGTTTCGCTTCAATCGAGTGAGCTGCGTGGGCGACCGTCTCGCCGAGCGGCTTCCAAATGGCGAACTTGCCGACGCGGACGTCCGCTATCTCTGCGAAGGACAAGCGCGACGGGAGAGCGTCGCATCGGGCACAACGTCCCCACTCCAACTCCACCACCTCAGCGTCGGCCCGCGATTTTATTGGCGCGGTCGTTCGAGCGTATCGCGTGATGCTACGCCAACTCGTCTGTACGCCATTGTCGCTGCTGGGCCATCGATCGTCATTCGAGACGACGACACCGGCGGCGCCGCCGTCCGACCAGGGGGACACCTCAGTGTAGGCGGTGGCCTCGAGGTGGCGCTCGAACGCGCCTTGTTCCTCACTGTCGACACCCGGTACACGTTCACGCTCTTCGGAGGCACAGCGTCCGCAAGCGAGCGAGCAAACCGGGCTATCGCAACGGGGAGAAACGTGCTCACCGCGCTTACAGACATCTTTCACCAGGTCGAACTCAGCGTCGGTCTGCGTATCGACTTCCGATAGCGCCGTGAGCACGCCATTCCGAGTTCGAGTGCTGCTCGTCGTGCACGCCATCCCGCACGGTTCCGTGGCGAGCTACGGGGACGTTGCTACCCTCACCGGCACTCCACGTGCCGCCCGAGCTGTCGGCACAGTGCTGCGCAACCACGTTCAAGCCGGAGACGAGGTGCCTTGGCATCGAGTCATCAACTCGGCCGGCCAGATCAGCTTCAAGGGAGACACAGCGCGGGCCTCTAGCCAACGTGCGCTGCTCGAAGACGAAGGTGTGACGTTCCAGCACGGCACCGTGTGCGATTGGCCGACTCGCAGGTGGAACGGACACGGCTCACCAAGTTTTTTCGAGGAGCCGCTCGACTCAGGATTTGTGCCCCCCGATTTCCTCGACTGAGCGCTACTCAGGGCAACCGGTAGACGGCATAGAGGCGCACCCCGTCGATGCTCAACTCCCACGCTGGCTCGAGACCCATGTCCGCGAGATTCTGCACCGTCTGATACAACTCCGGTAGCGCATCATCATACACGACGAGCACCGCGTCTGCGTCGTGCACGTCAACCATCTGCCACGCGGAATCTGCGGCGATCGCCGCATAGCGCTGCAATGTCGGAGCGGCCTCCCATGCGTTTGAGAGAATCGCAATGCGCCGTGAAGGAGCCGCTGTCTCAAGCGCGCTGTAGACGCGCGGAGGCAGCGCCGCATGCTGACACCGGCTGTAACCCGCCTCGACGTTACCGACAACTCCGCCTACCAACTCGGATGCATAGCTCTCCGGGACGGGCCACGAGCGCAGCGCATCAGGAACGCTCAACACCGCTAGGGCGAAGATGAGAGCCCCGCCAAGCCAGTTTTTAGGGACGGCCGGGGCAGAGTGAACGGCCCAACTTGTCCACAACCCGGCGAGCGCCGCACCGGGAACCAGCACAAAGAGAGACAGCGAGAGTCCGCTGTTGAACGTGCTACGCAGCACGACCGGAAGCACCGCCGCTGCGACAAAGGCGCCAACGAGCCAGCGCAGTGCATCCGACGGCCCGAGTTTGAGGGTTTGTGACCAACCGGAGAGCACAAAACCCAACGCTATTCGAACAGCGACGAGCCCAAAGAGCAGCGTGAACATCATCGGAACGTCAGCCCAGAGCGCGCGTAGAGGCAGCCACCACGGGATGCGTTCAGAGCCGAAGAGCACAAACTCGGCCAACACGGGCTCGGCCGGACGCCGCAACCAAACGCTCAGCAGCTCACCAATACGGTCCGCCGTGTGCTCGCGAAACCAGGGGTGCGCCAGCAGCGATCCGATACCAACAACGGGCGCCATAAGGGCTCCGATCGGCACCTCCCGCAGTCGAACGAGGCCGTAAGAGACTCCGTGCGAAGGCCGCACCATCACGAACCACAAAAGGGGCAACCACAACCACCAGCCCATCGCAGAGAGCTGCGCGGCGACAGCGCTCGCCAACCAGAGAAGTGGTGTCCATCGCGCATCGCGACATGTCGCACGGGTGAGGGACCACACGACAACCAGTGAAGCAGCGACGGGCGCCGTGAGCCCCGGTTGGGTCACTGCAGCGAGAAATGGGGGCGCGCTCGCGAGCAAAATCGAGGCGCTCAAGCCGGCGACCCAGCCCGCTACTGAGGCAGCCCAACGATAGGCAACGGCCACGAGGAACCCTGCGCTCACCGCGGACAACACCCGAAGGGCACCGAGCGTGGCGTCACGATCGTCCACCAGCGCGGAGAGCCACGGCAGGAGTGGGAAAATGCCATGCGGATTCGCGTACGCGGCTGACGCATCGCCGCTCTCGTGTCGCAAGCGCCAGAACGCATCCGCGACATCGAGCAACCAAACGCCCCAGAGATTCGTGCCACGAAACGGCAGCGATGCCACGAACGCAGCGATCGCACAGCCGATGAGCGTGGGTGCAATCCAACGGGTAGGCACCGTCACAGCGGGCCCGCATTTGTGCTTGGGAGCTGGTCGACGGCCTCCGTTGCTTCGTGATGTGGCTCGCTAGATCCGTCCGTTACTGGGAGAGCGGGTAGCACGGTGGGCGCGGCTGCTCCGATGCCGCTGCCGTCAGGCGATTGCTCGTCGGAGTCATCTGGGTGATTGGGCATCACGACGGTCCCGCGAGGCTCTCGGTTCGCCCGGTAGCGATGAGCTCGAACACCGAGATCAAAACAGAAGTGACGCATGCCGACTTCATCGGCCTGAACTTCAACAACGAGTTCACCAGGGGAATCTCCGGCGCTACCCAGTGAGCCCGCGATGCGACGGAGACCTCGGTCGGCAACGAATGCCCGCTCGGAGACCTTCTGTTCGTTCCAGTAGACGTTGAAGTTCACGGGCGCTTGGCCGTCCTCGACACGCGCTGTGTCGGTAAATCCGGCGCGGCCAGAGAATCGACCAGGAGTCACCTGCTGCCATGCGATCCGTAAGGGGCCCTCGGCCGATGGATGCGCCCACAAGCAAGACTCCGCGCCCTGTCTGCCTCCAGGGTCGACGTCTCCGACGTAGTTCCAGTGATCGGGACCGCATCGCCAGCGACCAAAGACGAAGGACTCGCATCGGCGATCGCCCACCGAGACAACGGCGTCGCGCAAATTCTCCCTCGCATTCCAGCGGGAGTGAGCCGTTGGCGCCGGCAAATCTGTGGAGAGCAGCCGCCATCGGCCATCATCGGTCAGATCACCGGATCCTTCATCAAGCGCGGCTCGTGCGCCATCACGTAACACTTGGCCTTCACGGAGCAGCACCGTCCCGGCCTCCATCCTTAACCACGGCGCGACCACGGAGACGCCGCGAGGCAGGTGGATGATATCAGGCGCGCTCGTCATAACGACGGTCTCCGCTCTCAACCAGCTTGCTGGAACCGGCGACGCTTCGCGGGGCGGAGTCCCAACACCAAGCCCAGCCAGCAGCGCGCACACGACGAAGCCCACCAGAGGCCAGGGCGTTCCACGGAGCAGACGATGTGAAAGCGACTTGGTCACGGCACGTGGGTGATCGGCGAAAACGCCCCGGCGAATTCGTCCGCCCGAGGGCAGCAGGCAGTAGGCGTTTCCCGAGAGGCGGGCAATCCCCTTTCGGCCCTCACCGTGCTCGGCTCGTCAACGTTCACGTCGGTCCGCGCCCAGAGTGAACTTCCAGGATACGCCCACCAACGAGCTCGCTCACTGTTGCCTCATCCAGGCCAAGCGACAGCGCCCAAGCCTTGGTGTGCTCTCCCAACCGTGGTGCCGGCCCTAGGTCACGCGGCGGCGTGAGCGTGTTACGCGAAAGCGAGCGGCCATCCACGTCGACAATGCAGCTCCGCGCACGGAGATGGGCGTCGTCGATGACCTCTTCCCAGCTCTGCACGAGCTCCACGCACGCATCGAGCGGTTCGAACACCCCCTGCCAGTGAGCAGCGGGCTTCGCCGAAAACGCCGCTACTAGGCGAGCCTTCACGTCCGCCTCGTCGCTTCCGACCTGCGCAATGAGGTCTTCGCACCCCATCGCCGCACAGACCTGAGACCAGAACTTGGGCTCTAGCGCGCCAACCGCCATAAAGCGGTCGTCACTCGTTCGATAAACGCCGTAGTTTATCTGACCACCGGTAAGCACGTCTTCACCACGACTTGGTGCCCCCGACGCAGCACTCCATGTGGCTAACCAGGGGCGAAGCAGCGCGGCGGCTCCATCGGTCATTGAGACATCTATCCAGCTGCCGCGCCCTGTATTTTCGCGGTCGTAGAGCGCCACTGCGATCGCAAACGCCGCGTGCAACGCTCCGCCCGCCAGATCGGCGATCTGAGCACCAACGAGCCCAGGCGAACCACCCGAGGGCCCCGTTGTACCCAGAAGTCCAGACCGCGCGAGGTAGGTCACGTCGTGACCAGCGCGCGCGGCGTCTGGACCGCTTGCTCCGAAGCCGGAGATCGAAACGCCAATCAACCGAGGATACGCCTCTTGCAGTGTCGTGGGGGCCAACTTCATCCGCGCGAGCACGCCAGGTCGAAAGCCTTCAACAACGACGTCGGCCGCAGACAACATGTGATGGGCGAGCCGCAGCCCCACGGGGTGTTTGAGGTCGACCGCGACGCTCTCCTTGCCTCTGTGAAGCGAGTCGAAGAACGCGCCGTACCCGCCATCACCGGCTGCAACGCTTGGTGGTAGGTGCCGAGACCAATCTCCCTCAACCGGCTCTACCCTCACAACACGCGCACCAAGTTCGGCGAGCATCATCGTACAAAAGGGCCCCGGAAGCAGACCGCTAAAGTCGACCACCGTGACCCCTTCAAGGGCGTCCGCGCGAAGCGGCACCTCGCGCTACTGCGCGAGCGACAGAATGCTCTGCAGCTTCATCGCCAAACCCATGTCACCCTCAACCTTAATCTTGCCCATCATGAACGCGGGCATCGGGTTTACCTTGCCCGAGAGGATGCCGAGCCAGTCGGAGTCCGCCATCTTGATCGTGACGTTCGCGTCGGCGTGAGTGCCTTCCGTGACGAAGTTCTCGGTAGTCGACTGGCGAAGGTCGATTGCGTACGAGCCGGCTTCATCGCCGGTGAACTCGAACTGGAACACGGAGTCGACGCTAGTCGCCTTCTCTGGGTTCTTCGCAATGGCGGAATCAATCTTGTCGAACGACTCTTTGACAGACATCGGGACCTCTTTCTCGTTGAGACGAGCGAAATATGCTCGCGGCAGTGAATGAAGATTCAGTCGCGTGTAGTCGGACCTCAAACGATCCGTCAATCACGACGCGAACGACTCAGCGGGGGACAATGGGCTGGAGCGTCGGCGGCTGCTCATTTGGTCGCAGCGCACCGCGGCGGATGTTCCCGCTCCCAGCGTCTCGAAGCTCGGGAGGCATCAAGCCCGGCGGCGGCGGAACCTCGCGCACGTCGGGTCGTTCGATGGTGTCGACATCCGCCTCTTCGTCGCTTGGCGTCGGCGCTGGCTCCCGAACAATGATGATCCGCTCCTGAGGTGCACCAGACGGTTCGCTCGGGCGCCCCGTCCCATCTAAACCGGCGCCAGACCCCTCGGGTGGTGGGGGAGCGGTGCCTGGCAACGCCGTTTGCAGCACGCTCAAGCGGTAGGGCTGAGCACAGGCGTCTCCTCCCTGCAGCGCCACTCGCGCGACATAGCGACCCGCCGGCAGATCCAAAGACACGGTCTCGGACTCGCCAATAGCCCCGTTGTTGGCGAGCGCGACGGCCGCTCCGTCTTCGTCGACCACTTCAAGCGCGTAGTCCGTCGCGCCGTTCGGCTCGAGGCGCAGCGTCACGCTCGTGTAGGTCGCCTGTGCGCGCGGGTCCGCGAACACCTCCAAGACAAATCGGTCCACATCCCCCGGAGGGAACGCATAGCCGCTCACTTGTCCGCCGAGCGAGCGTGCCCCCAACCAGATACCGACGACCGGACGTTCTGCCTCTGGCACGGTGTGTTGAATGCTCAACACCTGCGCAAGATCGTCGTTGGGCTCGCTCTCCCATTGCTGGCTGTCGAAGATCTCGAACCGCACCAAGTACGGCGATGTGGCCGCCTCCCCGACCGCGCGCGCGAAGACGCCAAAGAGCGTGCCCTCGTCATCGTCATTGAGCCGAATCGAACACACCTGCTCAGCCTCAGCCACACCCGCATCATCAATTGTCATTGTCCCCAGCGGACCGCCCGGGATCTCCAGCTGCAGATCGACCCCAGCGGGCGGATCAGCGACGAGTCTTACGACCGCGGGCTCGTCGCTCAAGATGCGGAAGAAGTCCCGATCACCGGGACGATGCAGGTAGCCGTTGATGAGCTGCGGCCCACGCACGATGGTCGCTCGGACCGGATCGTCGTTCGGCTCAACTTCGATGGTGCCGTTCAGCGGCGGAAGCCGCCGGAGCTCCATCCGATATGGGATCCGCTCGTTCGCGCCCGCCAAAGAGCTGACGACAAGGCGCGCGTCGCCATGCGGCGGCGCAGCGAGGTTCGGCAATCGCAGTAACTCGTTCGGACCGCCCGAAAGCTCCGTAAGCAACGTGCCGGCTTCGGACTCGATCCGCAGCAAGAAGGAGACCC
>JBLFZA010000052.1:0-18990 GCA_047610025.1 Bradymonadia bacterium
CGGCGGTACGCGATGCGTGCGATCACCCTCGCCGTCTTCGATCGATACCCTGAGCGATTTGGTGCGGAGGGCATCGTGCCCGCCGACCCGATCGCGTGGGACACCGTCATGATCGACGGACGCGTACGGATGTCGCTGCTCGCCGAAGCCGCCGGCTGCTCGCTCGACGAACTCAACGCCTTGAACCCCGCTCTGCTCGCCAACTCGACGCCAGGCGAAGGAGAGTGGCCGCTGCGCATCCCTGCCGGGAGCTACGATAGCTTCGTTGCTGAGTACGATGACGTGCAGCGCGCGCACGGCGCGTCCCATCAAGAGGTCACACTCCGGCTCGGCGAAACAGTCGAGAGCCTGGCTGAGCGCTACGGTCTCTCCGGCAGGCTCGTTCGCGCGATCAACGACCTCGAGCGACGCGCGAGCGTGCCGGCTGGGACGATCCTGATCATTCCGAGCCGCTATTCTGCGACAAGCCCCGCATCGGCCGATGAGCCGATCGTCATCGTGACCTCCGCCGCTCAGTTCCGCCTCCTCGATCGACAACGGATCTTCTACCAAACCGTCGCAGGCGACAGCGTCAGCAGCGTCGCCGCATTTTTGGATGTCGATCGCTATCAGCTAGCGGCGTGGAACGACCTCAGCGTCAGCGCCAACCTTCCCACCGAGCTCTGGATGCAGATCTTCCTGCCGGAGCTGCCAGATCCCAACAGCGTCGTATTCTCCTCGGAAGCGACCGTGCGCGCGCTCGCGCTCGGAAGCGCCGAGTACGACGCATGGGAAGCGGAGCGAGAGACCGTCTCGCGGCAACGCCGCCGCACGTACACAGTGCGGCGCGGCGATACGCTTATCGCCATCGCGCAACGCTACGACGTTCGCGTACGAGACCTCATGCGCTGGAACCGACTCGAAGACGCTGGCCGGATCTACGAGGGCCAGGATCTCCGACTCACACGGTAGATCGGCGTCTTCGTGCGCTACGGCGAGGATCAGCTGAGCCGAACCACCTCTTCATCGGCGATCACAAAGGTCGCTCCTTGAGAGGGCTCTTTTCGGATGCCGCTCGAAAACGAGGTGAAGGCAGGCAGCAAGCCTAGCGCTTCACCAAAGTGGAAGCACGGCAGGATGAGGCAGTCGCCCCCGGCGCGGACGCGGACGGTTGGGTGCTCGTGCCCGGCGAGCACGTAGCCCTGTTCTGACGCTTCCGGGTGGTGCCGCAAGATGAAGGGGCCGAGGGGGGTCGGCTCTGGCCACTCCTCGAAGCCCCAGGCGTCCGGCATTGTGGGCACGTGGCGATCGTGGTTGCCGCGCACCAGATGGAACGCGACGTCGAGGTGACGCGCCCGCAGCCGCGAGAGCGAGTCCGTCTTGAGCGCGTCCGCGTTGTGCACGAGGTCTCCAAGCACCCAAAGCGCCTGGGCCTGGCACGCCTCCAGCGTCTCGCTTAGGCGCTGAAGCTCGCTCTCCCCGTACTCAGAAGGCATCGCGACCCCCGTGAGCTGTAGCGCCTCTGCACGCCCAACGTGCAGATCGGCCACCAGCAACGCCTTCATGCGCGCCCAATAAATCGCGCGTTGCGGCAAGAGCGTCAGCGTCTCTCCGGCGACAGACACGGACTCGGCTCGAGGCCACGGGCTCATGTGGGCCCCATGGCGGCCTGAATCCACGCCTGCTTCATGCGCTCGAGCCTCTTTCGTGCTGACTCTGTCGACACCCGGGCCTCGACGCGCTCCACCGTGAGGGGAAACGCGAGCGGAGACGGCTGCGCGGTGTGCACGATCTCAACACCCCGTTCACCCGCCTGAGTCAGCACTCGCCGCACAGCGTCGATATCGAACTCCGCATACATCACCTCGTTCCGCGCCTGCTGCAGCAAGAGGTTATCCGGCTCCCACTCATTGAACACATCAAACAACAAGCCGGCTGATGTTTGCATTTGACGACCTGTCTTTCTCGCACCGGGGTAGCCCTCAAAAACCAAACCGGCGACGCGCGCGACCTGCCGAAAACTCCGCCGCGCGAGCTCGCTGGTATTCACGGCTCCTTCTGCATCCACAAGAACACTCTCCGGCGAGAACAAACCAGGCGTGTTGAGCGCGCCTGCAAAGTCGAAGCCCCGAGGCGCGTGCAGCTCAAAGCCCCCATCATTCACCGAAACAGCTAAGGTCGTTGGAACGTGTTTACTTATCCTCCCAGCGACCACGGCGGACAGCCCGGCGTGCGCTAGATAGCCTACGAAGGGGAATACGAAGAGGTGCTCGCCCTCAGCAGTCGTTGAGATCTCAATCAATAGGCGCTCCCCGCTCGGCACCCGTCCTAGCGCATGCTGCGCCGCGAACACACCAGCGGTCGCCCGCAACTCTCCGGCGACGGCCGCCGGTGTCTGCCCCGCGTCGAGCGCCAACCGCACCGCTCCAAACGCGCGTTGCATCGCGTCTCCCAGCGGCCTGGACGAGGCGATGCGTCCGCCCATCCACTTGGGTGTTGTTGCCCCTCTCGCCTTCGACGTGCGCACTTTCACGTCGAGCCCATCGAAGGCCACCACTTCGAGCGTGCGACCGGCAAAGACAAAGGTCGCGCCGCGGTGCAGTCTCCCTACGAAGCGCTCTTCCACGGTGCCCAGCGACTTGCCGTTCAGGTAGCGGACCCGCACGAGCCCGTCAGAGACGATGGTACCGATAGACGAGCGGTGTATGCGAGCGACGCGCTTATCCGTCACGACACAGCGCCCCGCCTGGTCTCGCGTCACCCTGCTGTACTGGGGGTACGTACGCAGCGTCGACCCGCCGGTCTGCACAAGGTCGAGCAGCCCGTCGAAGTGCTCACGTGTCAGCGCACCATAGCCCACCGTCGTGCGGACCTCGTCAAAGAAGACGTCCGGCTCGTAACCGCCGCCGAGCGCGCAGGTCACCATGTGCTGTACGAGTACGTCGCTTGGGCAGGTCAGCGTTCGTCTCGCCTCGAAGTCCGAGCGGGACACGGCGTCTTTCAGGGCCACGAACTCGACGAGCTGCAGCGCGTGGGTCGGCACCAACCACAGCTCGCTCTTCGCGCCAGGCCGGTGACCGGACCTGCCAGCACGTTGCATCAATCGCGAGACACTACGAACGGCGCCGATCTGAAAAACGCGCTGCACCGGCGAGAAGTCGACGCCAAGGTCGAGAGAGCTCGTACACACCACCAAGCGCGTTCGCCCCGTCGTCAGCTCGTTCTCCACTCGCTCCCGCTCTGCCCTGTCGAGCGAGCCGTGATGCAAGCCCATGAACTCAAACCACTCCGGCCGACGCTCGATGATCGCCCGGAACCAACGCTCCGCTTGGTTGCGCGTGTTCGTGAACACGAGCGTCGGCCGGTTGATGTCCAGCTCATCCACCACGTGGTCAAACATCGTCGCGCCAATGAACCCAAACCACGGCAAGAGATCATCCCGGTTCGGCTCGAGCACGCGCAGGTCAGGCCGAGACTCTTCGGCGCTGCGTACCACACACAAGGGCAACCCATCCGGGTCCTGTGCCCCCGCAGCCGCGCGGCCGAGCGCCTCGACGTCCCCGTGCGTCGCGGACAACGCCCATGTCCGCACATCCGGACTAAACGACCGGATGCGAGACAGCGCGAGCTCCGTTTGCGTGCCACGCTTCGTACCGCACAACTCGTGCCACTCGTCGACGACGACGGTGTCCACCGAGGCAAACAAGGAAGGAGCGTCCGCATAGGAGAGCATCAGTGACAGCGACTCTGGTGTCGTCAGCAACACCTCGGGCGGCCGAGAGCGCAGCTTCCGTTTCTGACTCGCGCTCGTATCGCCCGTACGCGACGCCACCGTCACCTTCCAGCCAGCGGCCGCAACGGGCAACGACAGAGCCTTCTCGATGTCTCGCGCCATCGCCCGTAGAGGCGAAATCCACAGCACTCGTAACCCCTTTCGCGGCAAGGCCACCGCCCGCGCCAGCGCGCCGAAGTACGCGGCGTAGGTCTTCCCCATGCCCGTCGGCACCGCGACGATGCCACTTCGTCCTTTGAGCTGCGCCGCCCACGCCTCTTCTTGGTGCGCAAGCGGGTCCCAACCCTGCGTGCGCATCCACTCTCGCAGGGTCTGAAGCTCGCAGGTACCGAGCACGCTCTCAACAGTCGTCAGACTCACGCTCATGCGGGCTTCGTAATCAGGGCCCGGAGCTCTTCCAAGGTACCTGCTTCTTCCGGCGTCTTGTCTCTCCGCCAACGTGAAATCCGCGGAAAGCGCACCGCGACGCCCGACTTGTGCCGACTAGAGTCCCCGACATTCTCGAAGTGCAGCGTGAACACGTGCGCCGCCTCCACGGAGCGGACCGGACCAAACTTCTCAAGCGTGTGAGCGCGAATCCACTTGTCGAGCTCGCGAATCTCGGCGTTATCAAGACCGCTGTAGGCCTTGGCCACTGTGACCAGAACCTCGCCCTGCCACACGCCAAACGTGTAGTCCGTGTACAGGTTCGCGCGCCGCCCGTGGCCCGCCTGTGCGTAGGTCATCACGGCGTCTATCTCCAGCGGGTCCACCTTCCACTTAAACCAATCGCCGCGAGGCCGACCCACGCCGTACACGCTGCTCTCGCGCTTCAGCATCAGACCCTCTACGCCGCGCTGACGGCTGCCAGTCCGAGCTTCCGCTAGGTCTCCCCAGGAATCGAATGGCACCGACTCCGATACGGGGATCACGCCGGACTGCACCGCGCCGAGCGCCAACAGCGCCGAGCTACGCTCTCGCTGAGCCACCTGACGCATATCCCGACCGCCAGCTTCCAAGAGGTCGTAGGCCATGAAGGTCACCGGCACCTCCGCCAAGAGCTTCTTGCCAACACGCTTTCGGTTAATCCGCCGCTGCAGCTCCCCAAAGGGCATCGGCACGCCGTCGCGCGCCGCCAGAATTTCCCCGTCCAACACCGTGCCGTCCGGTAACGACTTCGCCAGCGCGACGATCTCCGGAAAGCGGTCCGTCACCAACTCCTCGCCCCGCGACCACACCCACGTCTCCCCCGCACGACGTATCAACTGCCCGCGAATGCCATCCCACTTCCACTCCGCACGCCACTCCGCCGCCTCGCCCAACTCCGACGGCGCGCCTGTCAGCGGTGACGCCAAGAAGTACGGATACGGCCGCGACGCGTCCGCGTCTGCTTGATCCTCATCAAACAAGCCATCAAACCCCTCGACCGTCGGCTGCCACCCACCCATCAAGCGATGGAACAACACCGACGTCTCCACACCGCTCCACTTCGACAAGGCCCGCACCACCAAACGCTTCGACACCCCCACGCGCAGCGCGCCTGTCATCAACTTCGTAAACACATACAGCTCACGCGACCCCAAACACGCCCAGCGACCCAACACCGCGTCGCGCTGCACGTCGTCGTCTTGCCCCTTCAACGCGCGAATCCACCGCACCGCCTCCGCAAGTCGCGGCTCCCAGCGCTCCTCAATTCTACGTCCCGGTGCCGCGTCCACAAGGAGCGCCACCGTCTCCGCGCTGTCTCCCACCGCCGTGTAACACGCGTCGTACACCCACTGCTCCACGCCAGCGACCGTGCGCGCCCACTGATGCAAGTTGCCTAGCTTCACCGTGCGCTTCAGACGCTCGCCCGACAGGAAGTATACCGCATACGCTGCATCGAGCCTCCCCTCAGGCCCTGCGTCGCCGCCCGCCACGTCCTCGAAGTACTGCGCGATCGCGGCCACCTTCGACGTCGTCGCGTTTGTTTGGTCCAGCGCATCATAGAGTTCGGCGAACGTCCGCATCAGGCGTCCTCGCCGCTTCCATACGCCGTCTCCAACGCGTCCGCGTCCAACCCGCGCTCCCGCAAGTAGCGCACCAGGACGTCTGTTCTGCCATGCGTCGCCAACACTCGTGACGCCCCGCACGCGTCCACCGTCTCAATAATGCCAGGCCAGTCCACATGGTCCGACAGCACAAACCCGCGGTCCCATCCACGACCACGACGAATGCCGCGAACACGCATCCACCCCGAGGCGAACGCCGTCTCGCTCTTCTTGAACCGTCGCATCCAGGTCGTACGCGATGCTGACGGTGGTGCGATCACGAGCGCTCCCTCAAACTTCTCCCCGCTCCCTTCCACCGTCGCGCTCTCCGTCGGGAGCATCGCCACCCCGTCGTCCCGATACAACGCGGTCAACGGCAACGCTGCGCCATGCAAGTACGCCGTCTCGTTCGTAAACTGCGTCAGCCCAGCCAGCACTCGCTGCGCCTTGCCCAACGAGTAGCAAAACAACAGCGACGTTTTGCCCGCCAGTTTGTTCGCCTGCCACCACTCCCAAATCTCGCGCACCACCACCTCGGTCGGCTCCCAGCGATAGATCGGCAGCGCAAACGTCGCCTCCGTAATGAACACATCACAGGGCACCACCTCGAACGGCGTACACGTCGGGTCCGACTCCCTCTTGTAATCACCGGACGCCACCCACACCTCACCCCCGTGCTCCACCCTCACCTGCGCGCTGCCCCGAATATGCCCCGCAGGGTGCAACGACACGCGCACCCCGCCGAGTTCGAAGGGCGCGCCCCACTCATGCCCCACAATGTTCGCGTCCTTCCCAACCCGCGCACGCATCACCCTCTCGCCCTCACGAGAGCAGTGATACAACTCCGACCCCGGCCGCGCATGGTCCGAATGGGCGTGCGTGACGACCGCCACCTTCGCCTTTCGCGTGGGGTCGATAACAAACTGCCCCGCATCGCAGTGCAGCCCAGAACGTGTCGCGCGCAGTAACTCCATGCGCACGTAATGCGAGAGGAGTGAGTGGCGGTGCGGTGGGTGGTGTGGCTAGGAGAGGCTGCTGTGGGCCCTGCCCACGCTCTCCAAAGGCTTTGCCCTTGGAACCCACGGAAATCGCGTGCGATTCCCTTTGTTGGATTCGAACAGGTGCAGGACTTCCTGGGAAGCTGCTCTGCGGCGCTTAGCGTCAGGCGCTAGCGGTTGCCGTCGCGGAGCTCGCCGCCGAGTTGGATGCGGGGGGGCGTGGAGCCACGTGAGGAGGAGGAGTCCCGGTTGCGACGGTCGCGGCGGCTCGAGCTTGAGGTGGCTTCTTCTTCTGGCGCAGCGGCGACGACGATCGGGTCGGGGATCGGCACGAAGCCGATCGCGGCGATGGCGACGGGGCGTTCGACGATGCTGGGGGATGCGGCGGCGTACTCGGTAAGCGAGTCGACGAGCACGGGCTGGCCGTACTTAAAGAAGAGCGCGCCGGCGATCCCGGCGACGAGAATGGCGGCGAGCACGAGAAAGCGGCCCTTCGCGCTTGAGCGCTGCTGCGCGGCGACGACTTCGGCCGTGTTCGCACCAGTCATTCTTGGCGCAACGGGAACAGACGCGGGGGTCGGCACGGAGACCTTCACCGGCTCCGTCCACAGACCCTTCTCCTTCAGCTCTTCGATGCGCAGCGCTTCCATGGCGGCGTCGCGGCGCTCCCGCGCCTCTTCTTGCCGCCGCACATCGGCGTCCAAGCGACGGTGAATATCGGCCTGACGCTCTTTTTCGGCCTCTTGCTTCCGCGCCCGCTCGACGTCTCCCCGCTCTCGAAGCTGTGCCTCGAGCTTCGCGCGCTCCGACTCTGCGGCGCTGTGCGTATCCTCGAGGATACCCTCAAGTAGTGAGATCGCCTGCGTTTTCTTCGGTTCGGTCACGGCTAACCCATCGGTCAGGGAACGGTAGCGGAGCCTGCTCACGAAGCACCGTAGTGGGCACTACGTGCATCGCTCCGAATCGGTCTATCCTGAACCTCCTCGATGAGCCAGCTTGTGGGTTGAGGTGGGATACCTACCACGGGACGCCACAGGCGCCGAAGCGCGCCTCGACGGTGGAGGGAACGAAGATGCCTAGCGCGGAGTCGCCGTGCTCACAGCGAAACTCCGCCGCGGGCCCTACCCTCAGAACTACGCCATTTTTCGCGACGCGGCGCCAGGAACGCTCTCCTCCGAGGGAGTTCGGCTGGCCAAGGCCTGAGTTCTGGAGGCTCGTCGGCAGTTAGCGGAACAAGCTGTCGAGGCGGCTTCGCAGTCGGAGCGCTCCCTGAAGCAGCTCTCAGCGGTGACACATCTCGATGACCCGGGGCTCGGAGACGGGTTGGCTCAAGTACCCGAGACCGCTTGCTGGGTCGGTACCCGAGCTTCCGAATCCGCGCGGCAGATCGCAGCCCTAAGGCCGACGCCGCAGCAACCCCAGCAGCAGCGGCAAGCCCAACGCGCCACCGACGACATACAAGACAAACGACACGACGCCGATGCCAAACACTGTCGGCACTTCGGCAGGCAGCGCGAGGGAGGCGGCGACCATACAGCCGGCAAACGCGAGCGAGCGCGACTGCAGGAACGCACCTTGTTCGACGCGTTTGTTGAGCTCGTTCAGCTGCTCCACGTTCATGCGCATCGTCAGGCGGCCTTCGCTCGCGTCGCGCAGAAGCGGCGTCGCCGCGATTGGGAACTCGCGCAGAAACTTCGAAAGCGCACTCAGTGATTCGACCGACTCGCCGATGAGGCGGCGGGGGCTGTAGCGCTCGGCCAGCACCTCTTGCACAAAGGGCTTGGCCTCTTCGATGAGGTTCACGTCCGGCGCCATGCGTTGCCCGATGCCCTGCACGGTAATCAGCGCCTTGAAGACCATCGTGTAGGTCGGGGGCATCTTGATGTTGTGCCGAATTGCCCCGGACACCAGGTCGGAGAAGTAGGCGCCAATATCGATGTCGGCGAGCGTCTTGCCGGAGATGTGGCGCTGCATGACCTCGACCACGTCGGACTCGAAGGCGCCATAGTCATAGGTGACGCCGGGCAGCTTGATGCAGGCGTCGTAGAAGGTGCGGGCGACGAGCGCGTAGTCCTCACGGCTGATGCCAATGAGGATATCAAGCACGTGGTCGCGCTGCGTTTCAGTGAGGCGCCCGACGAGCCCGAAGTCGATGAGTCCAATGCTCTCATCAGCGGCGATAAGGATGTTCCCAGGGTGCAAGTCCCCGTGGAAGAAGCCATCGCGGAAGATCATCTTGAAGACCGCACGCAGCATGCGTGGCGCGATCACGTAGGGGTCAACGTTGAGTTTGGCGGGGGCGTCGGTGACTTTGACGCCCTCGATGAAGCCCATCGTGAGCACGCGCTCGGTGGTGAGCTCGCGGTAGACTTCGGGAATTCGCACGCCATCGAAGTCAGCGAACGCGCGCTGGAACTGTACGATGTTGTCGCGCTCGTTGCGGAAGTCGATCTCCTTCGTAATCGCCCGGTCAAACTCGGCGGCGATGCCAACCGGATCCATCAATCCAAGTTCGGGAATGAGGTCGGCCGCGCGGGAGGCGAGCACATACAGGATGTGCAGGTCAGACTCGATACGCTTCGCAATCTCGGTACGCTGCACCTTCACGACCACCGAGGTGCCATCCTTCAGGGTGGCGCGGTGGACTTGCGCGATCGATGCGCAAGCGAGCGGAGTGGTGTCGAAGGTCGCAAACAAGGCGTCAGGTTCCCCGCCAAGCGCCGTCACGATCTGCTGCCGCACATCGTCCCATTGCATGGGCGGGACATCGTCTTGCAGGTGCTGCAGCTCGTCGATGATGTCGGGCGGCAGCAGGTCTGAGCGTGTACTGAGAATCTGACCGAGCTTCACAAACGTCGGCCCGAGCTGCTCGAGCGTGAGGCGAATGCGACACGCGACCGAGAGCAACGTGTCGTGCTCATCGGTGTAGTCCATCAGGCTCTTCACCCCGACGGTCTCGGTGAGCCCGAGCCTCGTCACGGCGGCGCCAAAGCCATGTTTGCTCAGCACACCGAGGATTTCCCTAAGCCGGCCAACATCCTTGATGGCCGTGCCGATTCCGCGCACCCCCGTATAGACTTTGGAGACAGTTCCCATGGCTACCCTTCTGCGCGCCACGGGTGGCGCATGAGACGTTCGAGCAACTGCCGGTGCGGTAGGTCGAGCCAGTTGCGCGCGCCTTGGTAGCGCGCGACCACGAGACCCCGCGGGTCGATGATGTAGGTCTCTGGCAGGCGGACGGTGCCGTACTGCTGCGCCAACTCACCGGTGGGGTCTTGCAAGAGCACGATGCGACCGTTGGGCAGATTCACCTGTCGCAAGAAGGCGGCGAGCGCCTCCGGGTCTTCATCTTGTGTGACCGCGATCATCGTAAAGGGCCGGTCACCGATCTGCTCGGTCAGCGTGATCATCGCCGGGAACTCCTCGACACACGGCGGGCACCATGAGGCCCAGAAGTTCAGAAAGACCACGTCACCGGCGAAATCAGACAGCGACACCGGGCGGCCATCGAGGTCGCTGAGCGTGAAAGGGATCGCCGGCCTGTCCTGCAACTCGGCGCCCGTCGCCCGCATGTGCATCGTGGCGACCCGGTCGTAGGGCTCGTCAGTGCCGGCGAGCAGCGCGATGACGGCCGCGAGAACGGCGCACGCGAACACACTGATGCGCACGAGAGTAGGACCGTTCATGAGTAGGTGCTCTGCATTAGTAGGTGTCGCGTCGTAAGCGCAGCGCGAGGAACGCGTCACGTGCGCTCGATACGGGATCGCCGAGCGCGGCGAGCGCCTGCCAAAGAGCCGGCTCGTGCGCGCGATGAAAGGGGTTGTAGGCCCTCTCTTCGCCGAGCGTCGTCAACACCGGTCCTTCTGCGCGCGTGTGGTTCTTCGCTCGGGCCAACAACTCGGCGGCCCCGTCGTTGGTTGGCTCGATGGAGAGCGCAAACTCGAGGTTCTTCACCGCGTAGTCGTGGCCCGGGTAGAAGGCCGTCGACGACGGGATATCCGCGAGACGCTCCGAGACGGTCTCAAAGAGCGTCGGCGGGTCGCCGCCAAAGCGGCAGTGGCCCGTGCCGCCAACGAAGTAGACGTCGCCACTGAGGAGCGCGCCATCGCCTTCGTCGCAGTACGCGACAACGTGCGCTCTGGTGTGCCCCGGTGCGTGCCGAATCTGCCAGCGACTCGTGCCAACGGTGATCACGTCTCCGTGCATCACGGTGCTGTCGACGCGGAAGGGGAAATCGCCCTCATGACCGGAGCCGATGACTTCGCACCCAAGCGCATCGACGACCGCGTCGTTGCCGCCGACGTGGTCCGGATGCCCGTGCGTCGCAAAGAGGCGCACGCGCTTCGGCGACACTTCGCGTACCGCAGCAATCGCCGCTTTCGCGTCAATTGGGTCCACCAACAACGCGTCGTCGCCGTCGGTCACCAAGTAAAAGAAGTTGTCGCTGATCGTCGAGGCGATCGACTGCACGTGCATAACGCTCCGTAGCGTAACTGGGCCCCGGTGCTGTAGTCCTCCCACGATACCCCCGCAACGCTCGCCTTCTCCTTCTTCACTGTTCTTCGACCCGATGAGTTCCTCCCCTGCAGCCCCGCCCGACTGGAGCGATCGATTCGTCGTAGAGTCGAACTACGACGGCTGGCGGCTTGACCGTTTTCTGACGCAGAAGCTGAAGCGGGCGACGCGTTCTCGCGTGGCGAAGTTCATCAAGTCCGGCGTACGCTTTGATGATGGCCGCAAGGTGAAGGCAGGGTCGATAGTGCGCACGGGCGATATCGTCTGGATGGACCGAACCGAGCGAGCGGATCCGGAGACCCCGTCGCTCGACGCTGTCACGGTGCTGCACGACGATGGTGAGTTGGTCGTGCTCCGCAAGCCGCCGGGGATACTGGTGCACCGCACGGCCCGGGAGGCGTCGCGTACGATCGACACCTTCTTCGCGGATCGCTTTCCCGGCGAGCGGGTGGAGGCGACGCATCGGCTCGATCGCGATACATCTGGAGTGCTGGTGTGCGGACGCGGAGATGAGGCGATCTCTACGCTGAACGCGATGTTCCGCGGCAGCGAGCTCACCAAGACCTACGAGTGCTGGGCCCACGGAGCGCGGGAGCGCTTCCCGATCGCCGAACGCGTGACCTTGACCTCCTCGCTTGGCCTGGACCCCGACGCCGCGATCTCCCTGCGCGTTGGGCGCGGCGACTGGGTGTGCACCACACACGTCGAAGCGCTGAAGCACGTCGGCGAGGTGTCCCGCCTGCGCGTGCAGATCGAGCAAGGGCGGCAACATCAGATTCGCGCTCACCTCTCTCTTGAGGGCACTCCGATCGTCGGCGACAAGCTCTACGGGATGGGGGATGCCTACTTCGCCGCGTGGTCTGACGACCCAGGCGATCCGGAATTGGTCGCGCAGCTCGCCACGCGCTGGCATTGCCTGCACGCGGTGCAGCTCACGATGCCCTGGCGCGGAGAGTCGTTGACCTTCCGCGCCGAGGAGCCGGAGCACATGCGCGAGCCGCCAAAGATCGACGAGGCGCGCAGGTAAGCTCTAGTCGATGAAGATGCGCTCTTCGGCGACCTGATCAGCGACGATGTGGGTGGGCGTGTCGGTCGAACGCGAACGCTCGAACATGGCGATCAGCGTATCGAAGATCGCGGTGCAGCCAGCCCATGCTGTGTCGTGATCCCAGCCTGCAGGGCTGTACTCGCTCGCGACGTTGATGAGTCCGCCCGCGTTGATGACGTAGTCGGGCGCGTACAAAATGCCGCGGCGGTGCAGCTCGTCACCGTGCCGATCCTCTGCGAGCATGTTGTTGGCCGCGCCTGCGATGACGCGCGTCTTCAAGTTCGGGATCGTCGTGTCGTCGAGGATCGCGCCGAGCGCGCAGGGCGCAAGCACGTCACATTCCAACCCGAGGATCTCGTCGACACCCACAACCTTGGCGCCGAGCTCGTCAACCGCACGCTGCACGTTGGTTTGGTTCACGTCGGCGACGGTGATATGCGCGCCGCACTCGACGACCTCACGTGCCATGTGGAAGCCGACGTTGCCAACGCCTTGGAAGGCGATGTGCAGCCCCTTGAGGGAGTCCTTGCCGAGCTGGAACTTGACCGCCGCCTCAAGACCTCGACGGCATCCGTAGGCCGTATAGGGGCTCGGATCGCCGCTGCCGTTCGACGTGCCGAGCACGTGCTTGGTCTGGCGCGCGATGACGTCCATGTCGCCGGTCGACGTGCCGGAGTCTTCGCAGGTGATGTAGTCGCCACCGATGCTGTCGACGAACTTACCGTACTCGGTGAAGAGCGCTTCGCGGTCGAACTCGCCGTCAGGGAGCATGATGACCGCCTTCGCGCCACCATGGTTCAGGCCAGCACAGGCGGCCTTGTACGACATGCCACGACCGAGTCGCATTGCGTCTCGCATCGCGGCTTCGGTGTTTGGGTATCGAATCGCGCGGCAGCCGCCGATTCCGGGGCCACGAGTGGTGCTGTGCACCGCGACAATAGCCCGAAGGCCTGTCTTCTCGTCATTCGCAACGTGAACGCGCCCGAAGCGCTGGTCTTTCATGTAGCCGAACAGATCCATTTCCATCTCCGACAGATTTGAGCAGGCGAGCGCGGCTAAATGCTGCGCGCCCCCCGGCTAGGCGCCTGCTCGCGCCGGTGCAAGCGGTGTCGACTGTCGCGACGCGTCAAAGCGCGAGATCGCTCCAAAAACGAAGTCGGCGCCTCCTCGCTGTGCCAGGAAGCGCCGACAATCAACCTGCGAGATTACTCGCTATCTTCGGTCGCTGCGGCTGCGTCGGGCTTCACGCGGATGTCCTCGAAGTCCCAGTCTTCGTCGAAGTCTAGGCCAACCGGCGAAAGAGCGACGGTACGGCTTGGCACAGCGGGGGTCGTTTGCTCGGCGCGAGAAGGTGAGGCCGGCGTCTCTTCCACCACGTCTGTGACGGCGGCCACTGTCGACTGTTCGGTCACTTGGCTCGGTCGCTCGGCGGGCGTCTCCACTGCGGTGGGCGGCGCAGCGTCCACTGCCGGTGCGGCCTCAACCACGGGTTCCGGAACCACCTCGTCGACGACCTCAGCGGCCGGTTCTGGTGTTGTCTCGGCAGCGGGCTCCTTCGTCGCGGCGGGCGCGCTGAGGGACTCAACGGCCGCTTGCTCCTCCAGGTTTATGGCCGGCGCGACCGCTGTCACGGCATCGTTCGTGCTGAACATTTCTGCCTTCGCGCTCTCTTCTTCTGCCTTCGCGCGCTCTTCTTCTGCCTTGGCGGTCTCTTCGTTCGCGGCATCTTGGATGGCGGCGAGTTCAGCCTCCGTCGGCGGTGCCGGCGGGAGAAGGTCCTCGGGACGCACAGCATCAGGACGGCGCAGCGAGGGGTCGACACTCGCGAGACGATCCAACGCCGCCTCGAGCTGGCTCTTCAGGATGACGTAGGCTTTGTCGGTGTTGTCCGCGCGGCGACGCTCCTTATCGAGATCCGTGAGTGAGCGGTTCAGGCGGCGCCGGAGATCGCGCAGCTCATCGATGAAGCGAATGCGGTCGCTACGGGCGTCATCAATAATGGTGTGGCGGTCGTGGCGATTGTCTTGGAGCATATCGCCCCGCATCTCTTGCATCAACGCACGGTGCTTGCTCTCCAAGTCACGCAAGACAGCGATATCCACGCGGCCATCATCGCCCTCTTCCGGCTCTGGTGCCCCTGCTTCGACCTCGCCGAGGCGGGAACGAAGTGTCTGCACTTCAGCGCGTAGGTTCGCAGCGTCGGTCTGCGCGGCCATCATCTGCTCGCGAGCCTCATCCACGCCCGCGTAGGCGCTCTGCTTCTGGTTCAGCCCCTTGAGCTTCGCGGCGAGCGCCTCGGCCTCTTCCTTCTTCGAGTGGGCGCGCTTCTTTGCTGCCTTCGCGTCATCGCGGAGCTTGGAGATCTCCTTCTTGTCTGTATCGATCGCTTTTCGAACATCGGCGAGCTCTGTCTTGGCCGTGCTGGCCTCAGACTTCACCTTCTCGCGAGCGCCGCGCTCGTCACTCAGTTGCTTCTCAAGGTCGCCTTTTTTGCTGTTGGCTCCAAGGAGCATAACCACAGCGCCAGCGGCGATGATTGCGAAAATTCCAACGACGATTTCCATACGGTACTCGCGAGACGAAAAGGAGCCTGCTGGGGGATTGCTCGACGGACCGCAGGTCAGCCTAAGTCGAGGCCCGCGCGGGGTAGCACCCGCTCGCCCCGCTTGTCAAACCAGAAGACCACACGTAGACGCCCACCCCGTTTGCACTTTTCGTCTTTTGAGCCCCCCTGCTTGTGGATCTGGACCGCGCCGAAGCCGTCATCGCGCATTTCTCCGCTCGGCTAACGCCTGAGCGCGTGAAGCGGATGCAGACGGCGGTCTCCCAGCGCATGCAGGGCCTGACGGTCGTGCTTGAAGCGCTCTACGACCCTGGGAATCGCTCCGCTGTGTACCGCACGGCCGAGGCCCACGGGCTGCTGGATGTGCATGTCGTGCGCCCAGAAAACGCGACAAAATCGCAGGCGAGGCAGGTGTCTCGAGGCGCTGAGAAGTGGCTGCACATCCACGAGCACGCGAGGCCGGTCGACATCATCCCCGAGCTGCAGGCAAAGGGGATGCAGGTGGTCGCCGCTGACCTAACAAACGCTGGGCCGCTACATGGCGTGCGCTTCGACCGCCCGACGGCGCTCGTGTTCGGCAATGAGCGGGATGGGATCTCGCCCGAAATGCGCAAGCTTTGCGACGGCGCGTTTATGATTCCGATGCGCGGGTTGATGCAGTCCTTCAACATCAGCGTCGCTGCTGCGATTGCCCTCTCTCATGCGCGGCGAGCCCGCGAGCGTGCCATCGGAGCGCAGACAGACCTGAGCGCGGATGAACGCACGATGCTGCTTGCCGAGTACTTGGAGAGGAGCGGCCACTGGCTGAAGCGCATGTCCGCCGAGGCCCGAGCGGAGATACCCTCGCTCTACGACATCCCCCCGTGGCCGCCCGAGGGCGGCTCAAGCGACGAGTCTGACACAATGACGACCGATAAGAAGGCCCTGCTAGAGCAGATCGAGACCCTGCGCACACAGCTACACTCTGTCGATCCCGATGAGGTCGACGAGAGCCTGCGTACGCGCTTTGAGAGCCTGCGTGACGACCTCGATGAGATCGTGGAGGACGACTCCTTCAGTCAACGCGTGAAGGAGGCCAAGCGAGAGTTCGCGGCAAGCCATCCCAAGTTGTCACAGACGCTGGATCGCATCGCGGAGACGCTGTCGAGCATGGGAATCTAGTCGACCCTCTCCTGGCTCGCGATACGAACCCGGAGTGCGCCTTAGTGTCCGTCGCGCGCATGCAGCGTCACCGGCACACCATGTCGAGGTCGCATCGTGATCGCGGCGAGGCGTTCCAGGCGATAGCCGGGGTCCAGCGTCGCGCTCCATCGTTGCCAAAGCGTCGCAAACACCAGCGTCGCCTCCATCAACGCAAAGTGGTTCCCGATGCACACCCGTGAGCCGCCGCCGAAAGGCAGGTACGCGAAGCGAGGGCGCTCCACGTCCGAAAACCAGCGCTCCGGTGAGAACGCGTCTGGCTCGCGGAACCAGCGCGCGTCGCGATGTAGAGCAAACGCCGACACCAGAAGCTGCGACTTCGCGGGAACTCTCACACCGCAAACCGTGAGAGGGACCGTGTTCTCTCGCCCCAAAATCCACGCGGGCGGATGCAGCCGTAGCGTCTCTCGAATAATCGCGTCCGTGTAACGAAGAGCGGCGACATCATCCAACGTTGGTCGTCTGCCGTCGAGCACCTGGCGCAGCTCCTCGTCGAGAGCGAGCGCCGCTTCAGGGTGCTGCGAGATGAAGTAGAACGCCATCGACAACGCGATGGCGGTTGTCTCATGGCCTGCGGCAAAAAAGGTCTTTGCCTCGTCCAGCAGATCTTGGTCGGAGAGCGCTTGCCCATCAGCGGTAGACGCTGCGAGCAAGCGGCTGATGAGGTCGTCGCCACCTACTCTCGCCGCGCGCTTTTCGGCGATGACGCGGCGAATCATATCGTCGAGCATGTGCAGCGGCTTGCGAACCGCCAGCCGACCTGGCGTTGGAACCGCGGCGGGCAGGAATCGTCGCCAAGAATTCAGCTCCGCGTCCCAGTACGCCATGACGTTCTCCATCGCGGCGCCGAATCGCTCAACGTCGGCGTCGATTTGAGTGTCGAAGAGCGTTCGGGCGACGATACGAAGCGTCAGCGCCATCATCTCGTGATGCATGTCGACGCGTTGCCCGTCTTCCCATGCCAACGCGTGCTGCTCCGCGACCTCGACCATTCCGTCAGCGTAACGCTCGATCTGACGCTTAGTCAGAGTGGGGGCCGCGATGCGCCGGCGTCTCTTCCAGCGGTCTCCGTCGATCGTCAGTAGGCCATCGCCCAGCGAGTGCTTGAGCTGCCGCGTGAAGAGGTCTTTTTTGAGGGCCTTCGCCTCTGTGACCAGGATCTGTTCGACCGCGTCCGGATGGTGGAAAAAATAGGCGCGGCGTGGCCCCAGCGAGAACCACACGCAGTCGCCTTCAGCTCTCGTGCTGAGCACAAACTCCGGAGCTCGGGAGGTGAGGCCGCGGACCGAGGAGAGAGTGGGGAGTTTTGTCGCGTGTACCATCGAAGAGACCCTAGCTTTTGTTGAAACAAGCGTCGACTGCAGCTGCCATAAGGAACTGACGCGCTACTGCGCCTCTTCGTGCGCTTGGTGTTCCGGCTCAACGTGCTCGTCGTGAGCGGCTGTCGTAACGAGGGAATCCCATCGCGAGGGCACCGTGTCGCTGTGGGGGGGGACGAGATTCTTGTGCGACCAAGACGCCGCACGACTAAGCTGCGGCCGAGTCGATTGGTTACTAGGCGATCGCAGAGTTCGGAGGATCTCCTCAGATGTTGAGTCCTTGACACTCCCTAGCCGCCGGGGGTAGGTTGCCGCGCCCAGCCCTACCATAGGCTGTTATTGGCTGTAGCGCGGTATCGAAGCTGCTTGGCGAGCCCGCCAGAGCCACCGACGCGCAGTAACGAAGCACACGGAGAGCACGATGTACGCGGTAATTCGCACAGGCGGTAAGCAGTACCGAGTCCAAGAGGGTGACCAGATCAACCTCGAGCGTCTCGAAGGCGACGTTGGCAGCACCATCACATTCGACCAAGTCCTCGCGAAAGGCGATGGCGATGGCCTCGAAGTAGGCGCTCCGCTCGTCGGCGGCGCTTCGGTGACCGCTGAAGTCATGCGACAGGCTCGCGCCAAAAAGGTGCTCGTCTTCAAATTTAAGCGACGTAAAAACTACAAGCGGACCAGAGGTCATCGCCAGTATTACACACGCGTCAAAATCACTGGCATCAACTAGCGCTTGCGCGCCAACTTAGGGACACCCCATGGCACATAAAAAAGGGCAGGGCTCAACCAAGAACGGTCGCGACTCAAACTCGCAACGACGCGGTGTAAAGAAGTTCGGAGGCGAATTCGTTCGCGCCGGCAACATCATCGTCCGCCAACTTGGTACCAAGTTCCACCCCGGCAACAACGTCGGCCTTGGAAAAGACTACACAATCTTCGCGCTCATCGAGGGCGAAGTGAAGTTCGAGTACTCACGCGGTGGTCGCAAGTCGATCAGCGTGTACGCGCTCGACGGCTCGGTGGCTGACGCACCTGCCAAGAAGGCGGTGGCGGCTCCCGCAAAGTCTGCCGGCACGGTTGCCCTCACGCCCGACATTGCGGACGGCGGCGGGACAAAGGCGCTCTCGCCCGTCGAAGGCGCCGAGTAGCACCTGCGAAGCATTACGAAGGCGGCCTCTTGAGGTCGCTTTCGTCGTTTTTGGCACGCGCGTTCCCACAACCCTGCTAATCACTTCGACGTTGCGCTCATCAGCGCACGCGCGACGGAGACGTCGCACGCTCCACCCGAAACGAACGACCCGACATGCGCTTCATCGATTGCGTCACAATACACACCGTCGCCGGACACGGCGGAGCCGGTGCCGTCGCCTACCGTAAAGAAAAGTTCGTACCGACCGGTGGCCCCGTTGGCGGCAACGGCGGGCGAGGCGGAAGTGTCAGCTTCGTCGCAGACAGAAACGTCGGCACCCTGCTCGACCTGCGCTACCGCAAGGAAGTCCGCGCGCGAAACGGCCAGCAGGGTGGATCGAACCTCTGCGACGGCTCCGCGGGTGTCGACGTCATCGT
>JBLFZA010000053.1:0-18928 GCA_047610025.1 Bradymonadia bacterium
CGTCGAGGGTGGCGTCGCTTACGTTACCACCGCAGAGTACGAGTACCAGCGGCGTTGGAAGCTCCGAGAGAGCGCCGGACTGGCGCGCCGCCTCGACGACCGCAGCGCTGCCTTCCACACGGATCCCGAGATCGGCGCGCAGGCTCACCATCGCGCGCGCAATCTGGGCCTCTGTCACCGTGATGGCCACGACGCCGGCCTCACGCGCCACGCGGACCCCAGTGTGCCCCGTGCCGCCCTCGAGGCCCTCCGCGAGTGACACCGCGTGCGGCCACGTCGTGTAGGTCGTCTCATCGGCCAGGCTCCGCGCGAAGGCCGGTGACATCTCGGACTGCACCGCGACCACCCGTGCCCCGTGCCCCTGCGCCCTCAGCTCACTCACAATGCCCGAGAGCAGGCCGCCACCGCCCACCGCCAGCACAATCGCGCCAACGTTCGGCACCTGCTGCAAGAGCTCACGCGCCATCGTGCCCCCATTGCCCGCCATCACGTCGGTATCATCAAAGGGGCTCAGAAAGTGCGCGCCGCGCTCCGCAGCCAACGCCCGTGCGACGACCTCGGTCTCATCGTACCCCGGCGTCTCCGCCACAATCACCTCCGCCCCATCCCTCATCTTTGTCTTCTTAATCTCCGGACACCCGCTCGGCACCACAATCGCCGCCCGCATCCCCAGCGCCTTCGCCGCGAACGCTACCCCGGCCCCATGGTTGCCCGCCGACGCCGCCACCACCTCGGAAATGCCCCGTGCACGCGCAGCACTCATCGCCGCCAACGCGCCCCGCACCTTAAACGCCCCCGTCGGCAAGTGCATTTCACACTTGTAGAGCGTCTCTCCGTGCGCCCGCATCGGCGACACCTCAAGGTACTCGCGCACAACCTCCCAAGCAGCATCGATCTCCTCGCTCGTCGGGGCGGGAGCCCCCGTAGCTGTTCCAAGTTCTGTCACGGCTAAACTCCAAGTTCGGGCCTATAAGAGCCACAACAGAGGAAATCGCTAGCGATTTCCGTGGGGGTCCGGGAGGGAATACCCCCGGCGGGCGTGGGCCGAGCCCACAATAGGACTTCCCGAACAACCCAACATCTCAAAGTGCCACTGGCACTTTGGGTGCGGTACTCATAGAGGGAGCTGACCTTCTCTACGGACTGTATCGCTGATGGCGAGCGCACGCGACCTCATAGAACATGCGAACATGTTGCTCGACTCGGAGCACGGGACGATGTTCCGTCAGGGCCGCGTTCGTGTAGCGATGCTGTATCCGAGCCCGTATCGCGCTGGGATGAGCAGCTTGGGGTACCAGGTGATTTACCGCGAGGTGAACGAGCGGCGTCACTGCGCTGCGGAGCGCGCGTTCTTGCCGGACGACCCGAAGGCGTACCGGGCGACGCGGACGCCGCTCTTTTCGCTCGAGACTCAGACGCCGGTGGGCGACTTTGACGTGGTTGCGGTGTCGCTGGCCTATGAGTTGGAGCTGCCGGGGTTGTTGGAGTGCCTGGATTTATCCGGCATTCCCGTGCGCGCGGCGGATCGCGATGCGCGGCACCCGCTCGTGGTGTTGGGCGGGCCGTTGACCTTTAGCAATCCGTTGCCCTCTGCTCCCTTTGCGGACGTGGTGGTGATGGGCGAGGGCGAGGAGGTCATTCACGACGTTCTTGACCGCCTTGAGGAGCAGCCAGATCGGCAGACCTTGTTGCAGGAGCTGAGCATTGTGCCGGGGCTCTATGTGCCGCAGATCCATGGGGAGCGGCTGCTGCCCGTGATCGCCGCGGATAACGCGAAGCTGCCGTCGTACGGGCAGATCATTACGCCGCACACCGAGCTGGCGAACATGCACTTGGTGGAGGCCGAGCGTGGCTGTCACCGCAAATGTACGTTCTGCGTCATGCGGCGCAGTACGAATGGCGGCATGCGACTGGCTGCGCCCGAAGATATTCTGGCGTCGATTCCGGACGAGGCGCAGCGCGTCGGGTTGGTCGGCGCGGCGGTGAGTGACCACCCGAAGCTGACGCAGATCGTGGAATCGATCGTGGCGACAGGTCGTGGCGTTGGGCTGAGCAGCATGCGGGCTGACAGGTTGAGCCCGAGGTTGATGGAGGCGCTGAAGGCAGGCGGGTATCGCACGCTGACGGTGGCGAGCGATGGCGCGTCGGAGCGGCTCCGCGTGCAGTTGCAGAAGTCGATCCGCGAGAAGCACCTGCTCGAGGCGGCGCATTATGTCCGGGAGTACAACCTGCGGCACCTCAAGCTGTACATGATGATCGGTGTGCCGGGGGAGACCGAGGCAGACATCGATGAGTTGATCGCGTTTGGCAAAGAAGTCAGCAAGATCTGCAGCGTGGCGCTGGGCATTGCCCCGTTTGTCGCCAAACGAAACACTCCGCTTGATCGGCAAGGCTTCGCCGGCATTCGCGAAACCGAGCGCACGCTAAAGCGTCTGAGTCGAGAGCTTCGCGGCCGTGTAGATATCCGGAGCACGTCTGCGCGTTGGGCCTGGGTCGAGTATGAAATGGCCCAAGGCGGCTTTGATATGGCCGACGCCTGCGAACAAGCGTGGCGGGATGGCGGCGCGTTTGCGGCGTGGAAGAAGGCCATCAAGGAGCACAAGCGCGAGGTGCAGCCGAGCAATGATATGCTCCGTTTGGGTCTCCCCACGGGCAAGTTTGCGGCAGAGGGCTACGCGATCGGGGCGTTGTGAGCCTGCTGGGTGGTGGGGGATCGAGCGAGCCGACTGAGGTCGAAGTGTTGTCGACGTGTGTGGTGCGCGTGCCACTGAGAAGTTATACGCTGCCGCCGGCCACCAGAACAAACACGTATCTGCTGCGTGGCCAAACGGCGTGGTGGGTGGTCGACGTTGGCGGAAAGGATGCGAGAGAGCTCGCTCGTTTAGCCGAAGAGATTGATCGACGTGTGGACGCGCACGCTCCGTTGGGCGGCTTGCTGCTGACGCATCACCACTTTGACCACGTCGCGGGTCTGTCGTGGTTTACGGAGCGCTATGCGTCGCCCGTTTGGGCGTCGGCGCGCACGTGGTCCTTGCTTGGTGAGAGCGCTGCGGGGCCCTTGCGGAGAGCGATTGACGAGCCGCAAGAGGCCGGCGCGTTGACCCCGTTGCAGGACGGCATTGTGCCCATTTCGACGCCGGGCCACGCGTCGGGGCATCTCGCTTTTGAGACGCCGGATAGCCACGTGTTGTGTGGTGACTTGGTGTCTGGCATTGGCACGATTGTGATCGATCCACCAGACGGTGACATGACGCACTACCTAGAGTCGCTGCGGTCGATGGCGGTGCGCGCACCGCGTGGACTCCACCCTGCGCATGGGCCGTCGCCGACTGACGCAGTGGCGTACCTGCTGGAGTATGTGTCGCACAGGCTGGAGCGGGAGGCGAAACTGCGCGTCGCGCTTAGCGCTGCACCGCAGTCGCTGCCCGAACTCACGGCGCTTGCCTACCACGATGTCGCAGTGGGGCTGCACATGTTTGCGATGCGCTCGGCCGAGGCCCATCTGCTCAAGCTGGTTGATGATGGGGTGGCCACGATGAGCGACGCCGGCTGGATGCTCGCCGTGAACTAGGGCGAGCGCGGCTCGTTCTACAGAGCGCCCGCGGCACTCTCGTTCAGCCTAGACGACGACCTAAGCGATCAAACAGAGGAACGGCAACACCGCCACCGCCGGCGAGCGGGGCGCAGGCGGTGCTCTTGTTGCCCATGCAACCGCACTGGAAGTCCGCGGCTTCTTCGACGGCGCAGTTGGGCAAGTCGCGTTGCATCCGTCGCCGCCGCGAGTGTTGTCATCGTCGTATCGCTCGAATCCTTGCAGGCCATCGGGGTTACCTGCGGGCAAGAAGATGGGGGAGCGCGCGACCAGGGCCGCTCTCCAGCGTGACGGAATCTGTTCGAAGGCCCGGCGCTGGCGAACAGCACAGAAAACAAGAGAGTAAGTATTTTTAATGGGCCCCGACAGAATCGGGAGATACCAGAGAAACGTGACACGACGACCAGGAGGTGGATGACCGTCGGTACGGTCTCGACAAGTGCTGACCCTGACAAGCGCCGTGTATGCTTAAGTGGTCTAATGTAGGTGAGATGGTGGTCGCATGCGCGCGCACTTGGGAGATGGCGCTCGAACCCTTTGCGCCGAGCGCCGCATCCCTACTAGTCTCTTCGGCCCGACGGGCCTGCGCGGCAGTTGTCGGCGTGACGATGGCCTTTGTCCCTACACGTGCTCGCTATGCTCACGCCGCCTCAGGCCAAGAAACCCCTGCCTTTCTGGTTGTTCCCCTTCGCGGCCACGCTGACGCTGATGTCTATCGCGGGCACTGTGTTTTCCGCGGTCTTGATTCACGAGCACCCGGAGCTGTTGGTCGGGTTGACTGGAGACGCTGCGCTTTTGATTGCCGCAGCGCCCAGATCGACATTTTGGCCGCTCTTTGTGCTCGGGTCGATCCGCAGAGCGCTGAGCATGGTGATGCTCTATGCCTTGGCCGCGCACTATGGCGCGCGGGGTCTTCTCTGGGCGAGGCAGCGCTGGTCTTGGATCGGGAAGGTGGAGGAGTGGTCGCTTCGCGTCTTCGGCCGCGCCGGTCCGCTGCTTCTTGTGTTCGTTCCGAGCCATCCCACGGCGGCCGTTGCCGGTATGAGTGGCATGCCTTGGCGTCGGTTTCTGCTTCCGATGTTCATCGGTCAATCGGGGTTTACCGCGCTTGCCCTGCTCGTCGGCGTTTCGCTCTCCGAGTTCATCGATCCGATTCTGGCGTGGGTCGCCGTTTACAAGTGGGAGTGCACCGCCGTGATCGCGACCTTGGTTTTGCTTCGACAGCTACAAAAGCGTCGGGCGTCTAGGCGGAAGCTGGATCCAGCCTTGGACTCGCCGGGCGCGTGATCAACGCGTACTGACAATCGTTAGGCCGCCGGTTGACACTCCAAAACCCTCATGGTACGGAGTGCGCGCTTTGGCACCCGGCCGGTCTAACCATGGGAGCTAAAGCATTGAAACGAAAGCGGAAATCGCGGTTTCGCGCGCTTTCGGATGATAGCTTGATTCGGCCCGGAGCGACCCTCGCGGTCGACGCCGCCCGATACGTACCCTCAAGAGGCTCAGGCTTCATGGAGAGTTCCAAGAGATGCTGACAGACGCGACCATAAACGCGCTGCCTCCGGTACAGGCGATGGGTCTCATTGACGCCGACGCGACGGTTTTCGTTTCGGCTGGGATCTTCTTGGTGTTTTACTTTGTGATGACGCAGGTGCTGTTTAAGCCGTACCTGGGCATCGTAGAGAAGCGCCGTCAGCTGACCGGTGGCGCATCGACAGAAGCCGACGCTCTCGCTGCAAAGGCGGACGCGGTTCTTAATGACTACGAAGAGAGCTTGTCGGGTGCGCGCACGGAGGCTGCCCAGCAGCGCAGCTCCCTGCGTGCGAAAGGCGAGTCAGACCAGGTGCGTATCGTCGGCGCAGCGCATGAGCAGGCGTCAGCCTCGCTCGCCGCTCGCCGAATCGCACTGGCTGCAGAAGTCGCTACCGCCGAACAACAGGTGGATGTGAGAGCCCAAGAGCTGTCGTCGGCCATCGTGCAGCGGGTGAGCGCATGACATCGATGCTTCGACGATTTGCTGCAGTCGCAGCGTTGATGCTCGTGATGGCGCCTGCTGGTGTTGCATTTGCGGAAGATGACCACGCGGGTCACGACCATGGCGACGCTCACGTGCATGGCGATGATCACGCCGAGGGTGCGGGCGACGACCACGCTCACGCCGGAGGCGACGACCACGCCCACGCCGCGGGCGATGACCACGCACACGCAGAAGATGGCGGACACGGAGATGGCTACGGCCACGACGCGCCCCACATGGACTGGGTCGTCTTCTTCTCATCCGTCGTAAACTTCGCCATCTACATTGGCGTCCTCGTCTTCCTCGGCCGCAAGCCTGTGGCGGCGTACTTCGCGAACCGTCGTTCGGGTATCGCGAATGAGATGGAAGCAGCGCAGGCCGCCCGCGCCGCAGCCGAAGCACAGCTCGCCGATACTCAGAGTAGAATCGCTTCGCTCGACGATGAACGAGCGAACATTTTGGCAGAGTTCCGCGAGTTGGGTGAGCAAGAGCGTCGTCAGATCGTCGCCGACGCCGAGACGGAAGGCGTACGAATCGTCCGTGATGCAGAGAACGCAGCTGAACTCGAAGTCCGCCGGGCGAAGTCCGCGCTGGAAACCCGTATGGTTGACCTCGCCCTTGAGCTCGCTGAGAAGCAGCTCGCTGGCACGTTGACCGGCGAACACCAAACCCGTTTGATTGACGATGGCATCGACGCGCTCGCGCGCGGCGATGTGCAGGCGTAACGAGGCACACCGATGGCAAAGCATACTGTCGCAGCGCCCTACGCGAAGGCACTCCTCGGCATCGCTGTCGAGCAGGGCGCACTCCGCCCCATGCGCGAGCAACTCGAAGGCGTGGCGAACTTAATCGTCCGCTCAAAAGAACTGCGGTCGACACTGTCAAACCCGACAGTTACGCCCGGGGAGCGGATGAAGGTCATCGACGTGGTCGCGACGCGACTGGCCGTATCGAAGACGCTACGCAACTTCCTTTTCCTGCTCTCGGACCGGAATCGCCTGTCGGTCGTCATCGAGATCAACGAAGAGTTCGGACGCTTAGCCGATGTGCACCTCGGTGTACTGCGTGCAGAGGCGGTCTCGAGCGAGCAGCTAAGCGTCACGCAGATGACGCGACTGAAGAACACACTCGCCGAGAAGACGGGTAAAACCGTTCTGGTGACAAACCGCGTCGACGCGAGCCTGCTGGGTGGATTGCAGGTGAAGGTCGCCGGAAAGATTTACGATGCGTCGGTTAAAACCCGACTGCGACAGCTACGCGAAGCGATTCTCAACGACTTGTAATCGAGGCAGGCCGCACGACGGCTCACGCGCCTAACGAGGACTGAATGGACATCAACGTCGAAGAAATCAGCCGGATTATCCGCACCCAGATCGAGAACTACGACCAGAAGGTCGAAGTCTCCGAGACAGGGTCGGTCATCTCCGTCGGTGACGGTATTGCCCGCATCCACGGCCTAGCGAAAGCCATGGCTGGTGAGCTGCTCGAGTTTCCGAACAGCGTCTACGGAATGGTGCTGAACCTTGAGACCGACAACGTCGGTGCGGTTCTCCTCGGCAACGCCACAAGCGTTCGCGAGGGTGACCCCGTCAAGCGAACAGGCACCATCGTCGAGGTCCCCGTCGGCCCCGCACTGGTCGGTCGCGTCGTGAACGCGCTCGGTCAGCCGATCGATGGTAAGGGCCCGGTCGACTCGCCGCACACGCGTCGTGTCGAGCTGAAGGCGCCTGGCATCATCGACCGAAAGTCGGTTCACGAGCCACTGCAAACCGGCCTCAAGGCGATCGACGCGCTCGTGCCGATTGGTCGAGGGCAGCGAGAGCTCATCATTGGTGATCGCCAGACGGGCAAGACCGCCGTCGCTATCGACGCGATCATCAACCAAAAGAACGAGAACTCGAAAGAGAACCCCTGCTACTGCATCTACGTCGCTATCGGCCAGAAGCAGTCGACGGTTGCACAGGTCGTCGAGAAGCTCCGCGAGCACGGCGCGATGGAGTACACGACGGTCGTTGCGGCAAACGCGATTGAGGCTGCACCGCTGCAGTTCCTCGCTCCGTACGCTGGCTGCGCGATGGGCGAGTACTTCCGCGACAACGGGCAGCACGCCCTCATCGTGTACGATGATCTCTCCAAGCAGGCTGTCGCCTATCGTCAGCTCTCGCTGCTGCTTCGCCGACCGCCGGGTCGCGAAGCCTACCCTGGCGACGTCTTCTACGTGCACAGCCGCCTCTTGGAGCGAGCGTGCAAGCGTTCGGACGCAACAGGCGCAGGCTCACTGACCGCACTTCCGGTTATCGAGACGCAGGCTGGAGACGTCTCGGCGTACATCCCAACCAACGTCATCTCGATTACGGATGGTCAGATTTTCCTGGAGTCGGACCTCTTCTACTCGGGTGTTCGACCAGCGATTAACGTTGGTGTGTCGGTCTCTCGTGTGGGTGGTTCTGCCCAGATCAAGGCGATGAAGCAGGTCGCGGGCACGCTCCGTCTCGACCTCGCGCAGTTTCGCGAGATGCAGGCGTTCGCGCAGTTCGCGTCAGACCTTGAGGAGTCCACACAGAAGCTGCTCGCCCGAGGCGCGCGACTCACGGAGCTGCTCAAGCAGCGCCAATACGAGCCGCTCCCCGTCGAGAAGCAGGTGCTCATCATCTACGCAGGCTCGAAGGGCTACGTGGATGACTACCCGCCAGAGGCTGCAGGAAAGTACGAGAGCGAGTTGTACCCGTTCATCGAAAGCCGCTTCCCGCAGATCCTCGAAGGCATCCGCACGAAGAAGAAGATTGACGATGGCATCGAGGCGGATCTGAAGACCGCACTCGAAGCATTCGCGAAAGATTTCAACGCTTAAATCGAGAGCCTGAGGCACCATGCCTAGCTTAAAGGACATCCGAAACCGGGTCCGCTCGGTCAAGAACACGCAGAAGATCACGCGTGCGATGAAACTCGTCGCCGCGGCGAAGCTGAAGCGTGCTCAACTTGGCGTTGAGGCGGCTCGACCGTACGCCCACAAGATGCACGAGACGATCAAATCGCTCGTCGCTGAGGCCGATCCCGAGTCGGATCCGCTCTTCCGCGTTGCGGAAGCGCCGGACAACATCGCGCTCGTGCCGATGACGTCGAACCGTGGCCTGTGTGGTGGTTTCAACGCCAACCTCACGCGTAGGGTCGCCGCGTTCCGGAAGGAGAACGCGCACGGATTCGGCGAAATCCTCGTGAGCCCGCTCGGGCGCAAGGGCTTCAGCTATTTCAACCGGCGTGACATTCCGAGCGCTGTCGACCTGACAGAGCTCGACCCGAACGACCCGGGCGTCACCTCAGGCCTGCTGACGGAAGAGCTCGTGAAGCTCTTTAAGTCAGGCGAGGTGGACGAAGTTTACTTGGTCTTCAACGAATTCAAGTCGGCGATGACGCAAGAGGTCGTGTTCCAACGGCTCCTTCCGCTGTCGCCCGAGACGTTCCAAGCGAAAGGCGAAGAGCACACCAGTGGCCCCGAGTTCATTTATGAACCCGACAAAGCGACGCTGCTCTCCACTCTCCTTCCGCAATACGTCGAGAGCCAAGTGCTTCGAGCGCTCCTCGAGTCCAACGCGTCCGAGCAGGGTGCGCGTATGACGGCGATGGACAGCGCGACGAACAACGCGTCGGACCTCATCGACAAGCTCACGCTTCAGATGAACCGAGCGCGTCAGGCAGCGATTACGACAGAACTTATGGAAATCACGTCCGGTGCAGAGGCCCTCAAGGGCTAGCACGGCAACGAACGGCTAGGAGACACGATGTCGGTAGAGACCACCGCAAACAGCGCCGCTGGCGCGAAAGTCGGCAAGATCGTTCAGGTCATCGGGCCAGTTGTGGACGTCGCATTCGACGGCCACCTGCCTGACATCATGAACGCCTTGCTCGTCACCAACCCGTCGGTCAGCGACGTGGCTGATAACCTCGTCCTCGAGGTCGCTCAGCACCTCGGTGAGGGCGTCGTGCGTACCATTTCGATGGAGAGCACTGACGGTCTTGTTCGAGGCTTCACCGCGAAGGACACCGGCTCGCCAATTACGGTGCCCGTTGGCCGTGAGGTTCTTGGCCGAATCCTGAACGTCGTCGGTACGCCGGTCGACGAGCTCCGTATCTTCAAGATGAAGAACGGCACGCTCGTTCGCGGTACCTTCGTGAAGGAAGACGCGTCGGGCATAACGCTGTCCATCGCGGACTCAGAAGATCCGCACAAGACCACGATGCTCGTGGTTAACCCCGCGGAAGTCGCGGAAGAGATTGAGACGGAAGCGACTATTCGCTTGCCGATTCACCGCGCGGCGCCGCTCTTCGAGGAGATCTCGACGGACGCCGAGATGTTCGAGACGGGCATCAAGGTCGTTGACCTTCTCGCTCCGTACGCTCGCGGCGGAAAGATTGGCCTCTTCGGCGGTGCCGGTGTTGGCAAGACCGTTCTCATCATGGAGCTCATCAACAACGTCGCGATGAAGCACGGTGGTGTTTCGGTGTTCGCGGGTGTTGGCGAGCGTACTCGTGAGGGTAATGACCTGTTCTGGGAGATGCTTGAGTCCAAGGTTCTGGCGCCGAACGGCGACTGGGACAACTCGCGCTGCGCCCTGATCTTTGGTCAGATGAACGAGCCGCCCGGTGCGCGTGCTCGCGTCGCGCTCTCAGCGCTCACGATCGCGGAGCACTTCCGCGATGCTCTCGGTCAGGACGTTCTCCTCTTCGTCGACAACATCTTCCGCTTCACGCAGGCGGGTGCAGAGGTGTCCGCACTGCTCGGTCGTATTCCGTCCGCGGTAGGCTACCAGCCGACCCTGGCGACGGAGATGGGGGCTCTTCAGGAGCGCATCACGACGACCAAGAATGGCTCGATCACGTCGGTTCAGGCGGTCTACGTTCCGGCGGATGATCTGACTGACCCGGCTCCCGCGACGACCTTCGCTCACTTGGATGCGACGACGGTGCTTTCGCGCCCCATCGCTTCGCTCGGGATTTACCCCGCGGTTGATCCGCTCGACTCGAGCTCGCGTCTGCTTTCGCCCGATATCCTCGGTGCCGAGCACTATGCGGTCGCTCGTGGCGTGCAGTCGATTCTGCAGCGCTACAAGGAGCTGCAGGACATCATCGCGATTCTCGGCATGGACGAGCTCTCCGAGGAAGACCAACTCGCCGTGAAGCGCGCACGTAAGGTTCAGCAGTTCCTCTCGCAGCCTTTCCACGTCGCGGAGCAGTTCACCGGCATGAAGGGCAAGTACGTAGAACTCAAGGACACGATCGCCGGTTTCAAGGCGCTTATCGAAGGGGAGTGCGACGACATCCCGGAGAACGCGTTCCGCTACGTCGGCTCCATCGACGAAGCTCGCGAAAAGGCGAAGAGCCTCTAAGCAGTCGCGCCTAGCGCACTCCAAGGTCAGCACACATGGCAGATTTAATCACACTCGAAGTGGTCACGCCCCAGTCGGCGGCCTACACCGGCACCGTGTCCGGCGTAACGCTGCCTGGCGCAATGGGCCAACTCGGCATCTTGCCGGGTCACCTCCCCTTGGTCACCGCGCTACGGGGTGGTGAGATGGTGGCGGCTGAGGTCGGTGGATCGCGACGTTTCGCGATCGGCTCGGGCTTCGCTGAGGTGTTGCCGGACCGCGTGACCGTTATCGTGAAGCACTGTGACGGTGCCGATGAAGTCGATGCGGAGCATGCACGCGAAGCGTTGGCGGTGGTAGAGAAGCGCCTCGCAACAGGCGACTTTGTAGACGACGCAGAAATGGAAGCTCACGCCGACGAGGCCGCGCGTCACCGCGCTCGTCTCGCCCTCGTAGAGCGCGCCACGAAGTAGGCCGCTTCGCGAATTCGATGGCGGCGGCTTCGGTCGCCGTTTCTCGTTTTTGCGAGAGTGCGCTGCATGCTTCTTAACGAACTGCGAAGCGGAACGGACGGCCTGTCTAGGGACCTCGTTTCGTCGCTGATCTGTCGTGTCGTGACGTGGCCACTTCGAACGCGCAAGAGCCTCAGACTCCGAGTTACGCGACGTCTGAGCGAGCGACGACAGGGATATCAAGCTCAGCCTTGAATCCGCCCTGCGACACTCGTAAGCTGCGGGTCCCTAAAGTGTGAGAGCTTCGATGATCGTTCGTGCCAGTCTTATTGCCCCTCTCGTCATTGCGGCATTGGCGCTCGTGCCACTGTCGCATGTCTCCGCGCAGACGGCAGATGGTGTCGAAGCGGCCGACCCCTCGGTCATCGACCCCAGTGAGATGTCGGAGTCGGTCATTCGCGCGCAAATCGAGCAGATCGAGTCGCTGCAGGATTACGAGCAGCGGTACTACCAGCTCGCCTTTCGCACCTGGGCCATTCACGTGCCGGGGATCTTCCTCAACGGTCAGTTCGAACGGCACACGAACATGTGGGAAGACGGTCTCGTGAACATGTCCTACGGCCTTGAGTTCACGACGCGCATTCCGGACAAGTATGACTTGGTCGTCAGCGTCGACTGGGCCAATCTGAGAACAGCCGACGGCTGGTGGCTGGAGTCGGGCGATGAGGTCGCCGAGGCGAGCTGGACGGAGTCGAACCTGTCGCTCGTCACGGGCGATGTGGCCTTTCACTGGACATCCAACCTCAACCGCGCCGAAACGCTCCAGCTCTACTATGGCCTCGGCCTCGGCATCGCCGTGAAACTTGGTGACATCACGAAGTTCGACGTCGACACCGCGCTGTGTCGCACAACGGATAGTGCGGGTGTTGAGCGGCTGGGTCTCGACCGAGAGCAGAGAAACGGTGATGACCAGCGCTTGCTCGACGGCTGCTTCGACGAGAACGGCGATCCGACTATCGCGTCCAACCGGACGGTTCAAAGCCTGCCGCCGATCCTCCCCTCTCTCTCTGCGACTCTGGGCTTCCGCGGGCTGATTCGAGACCGTGTCTCGCTCGGCGTCGAGGCCGGGTTCAAGACGGCGTACTTCTACGGCGGTCTTGAGTTGGGCTTTTTCTGGAGCAGCCGCCCTTAGCTGCGGCGATGACCGACGCGTGCGCGATGGGCAGTGCCGAGGCAGGCGGCTCGGGCGGCTCCGAAAGCGGGCAACAACTCCTTTTCCTCCGATGAGAGCTTATGTCGAAAGTCTACGCCAGCGCCGCTGAAGCGGTCGCGGATATCGAGGACGGTGCCACCCTAATGTCGGGTGGTTTCGGCCTGTGCGGCAATCCCGAGACGCTGATCAAGGCGCTTCACGCGCACGGCGCAAAGGGCCTGTCGATCATCTCCAACAACTGCGGCACCGACGACTGTGGCCTCGGTATCTTGCTGAAGAACGGGCAGGTGCGGAAGATGACATCGAGCTACGTCGGCGAGAACAAGCACTTCGAAGGCCTCTATCTCAGTGGCGCGCTCGAGGTGGAGTTGAACCCTCAGGGTACGCTCGCTGAGCGAATTCGTGCAGGTGGAGCGGGCATTCCTGCCTTCTTTACGCCGACCGGCTACGGAACCGTGGTCGCGGACGGCAAAGAGACGCGCGAGGTCGGCGGGCGCATGTGCGTGCTCGAGTCGGCGCTCACCGCGGACTTCGCCTTCGTGAAGGCCTGGAAGGGCGACGC
The DNA here is from genome assembly GCA_047610025.1 of Bradymonadia bacterium. Taxonomy (GTDB): domain Bacteria; phylum Myxococcota_A; class Bradymonadia; order REDH01; family REDH01; genus JBLFZA01. The sequence goes on from JBLFZA010000053.1 coordinate 13,200, forward strand.
CGCGGGAAACCTCGTGTTCCGCAAGACCGCGCGCAATTTCAACCCGATGATGGCGACGGCAGCGCGGATCACGATCGCAGAGGTCGAGGAGATCGTCCCGGTCGGCGAGCTTGATCCGGACCACGTGCACACCTCCGGCGTCTACGTGCAGCGAATTCTTCAGGGGTCCGACTACGAGAAGTGGATCGAGCAGCGAACGACCCGACCACGAGAGGAGGCCTAGTATGCCCTGGACACGCGAACAACTCGCAGAACGCGTCGCTTCTGAGCTGCAGGATGGCTTTTACGTCAACCTAGGTATTGGAATTCCGACCCTCGTCGCCAACTACATCCCCAAGGGTGTCAACGTGACCCTGCAGTCTGAAAACGGCCTGCTCGGCATGGGTCCCTTCCCGTTTGAAGGCGACGAAGACGCCGATCTGATCAACGCCGGCAAGCAGACCGTGACCGCGCTGCCAGGCTCATCGTTTTTCTCGAGCGCTGAGTCTTTCGCGATGATTCGGGGCGGTCACATTGACCTCACGGTGCTTGGCGCGATGGAGGTTTCTGAACGGGGCGACATCGCCAACTGGATGATCCCCGGAAAGATGATCAAGGGAATGGGCGGAGCCATGGATTTGGTCGCGGGTGCGAAGCGCGTCGTGGTCGTGATGACTCACGCAAACCGAGCCGGGAAGTCGAAGGTGTTGAAGGACTGCGCGCTCCCGCTCACAGGCGTCGCGTGCGTCGACATGATCGTGACCGACTTGTGCGTGTTCGACGTGCGACAGGGCGCGCTCGTTCTCACGGAGCTCGCACCCGACGTGACGCTCGACGCGGTTCGTGAGAAGACCGAGGCGTCGTTTACTGTCGCCCTCGGAGTTGGCTAGCCGATGCATGTCGCCGTCCTGGGCGCAACGGGCGCCGTTGGTCGAGAGATTCTCGATCAGCTTGGCCAGAGCTCCTTGCAGGTGGCGACGCTGACGTGCCTCGCGAGCGCCCGCTCGGCTGGAGAGACGCTGACTGCGTTGGGTCGCGAGCACGTTGTGCAGGAAGTCACTGCGAGCGCGTTCGCGGGTGTCGACATTACGCTCTTCTCCGCGGGTGGGGGCAGCAGCACGGTTTGGGCTCCCGTCGCGGTGGCGGCCGGTGCGGTCGTGATCGACAACTCCAGCGCGTGGCGCATGCATCATGACGTCCCCTTGGTCGTGCCAGAGGTGAATCGCTTCGCGTTGCGACAGCACAAGGGCATCATCGCGAACCCGAACTGCAGCACGATACAAATGGTGCTGCCGTTGAAGGCGCTCCATGACGCTGTGGGAATCGAACGCGTCGTGGTGTCGACGTACCAGAGCGCGTCCGGTGCAGGGCAAGCCGGAATTGATGAGCTGTGGCGAGGCGTGGGAGATGCCGTCAGCGGTCGTCCGGTCGGCAATGACGTGTTCGCGCGCCCGTTGGCGATGGACGTGATCCCGCACATCGGTGACTTCCAGAGCGACGGCTACACGACCGAAGAGCAGAAGATGCTCGACGAGACACGAAAGATCATGTCGCTGCCCTCGCTTGAGGTCTCCGCGACCTGCGTGCGCGTGCCCGTGCCGCGGGTGCATCTCGAATCTGTGACGGTCGATCTGCGCGCTGCGATCTCTGCAGACGACGCTCGCGTGGCCTTCGCGAAGGTCCCGGGGCTAGAAGTGTTGGACGACCCCCGCTCGCACGGCTATCCCATGGCGCGCGACGCTATTGGGCGTCGCGAGACTTTTGTTGGTCGCGTGCGGGAAGATTCCTGCCGGCCCCGGACGTTGCACTTCTGGGTCGTGTCCGACAACCTCCTCAAGGGCGCTGCGTGGAACGCCGTCCAACTGGCCGAAGCTCTGCATGAAGATGGATTGGTACATTCGCGCACTTAGCGCTTTGTTGGTCGCAGGCTTTGCCTCCGTACCGAGTTTTGCGAGCGCGCAGCGCGCCTCCGCAGACATTAGCGGAATCGCCATCAGCGGGTTGCCTAGCGACTTCGATGACGACAACCTCACCGTCGATAACGACAACCGTCGGGTCGTGGTCAACATCGGGGACTGCTTGCTGCTCGCGGGGTCGACGACCGAGTTGAGCGTCGCCTGGACCTTCGAGGACTCGTCGCCTAACGGCACGTATCGTCTGAAGATACAGTCGCCTGGCGAAGCCTGCGACACCACGACGGTGAGCGCCGCGACCGAGGACTGTTCGTCACTGCTAGACGGGTCTTTGAGCAACGGAACGTTGACCGTCGGCGATCTCGGTATCGACGAGCTGCTGCCGGGGATCACGGACGAATCCTGCGCGAGCGCGACGAGTCGCACCGATTATCTGCTCCACTTGGTCCACTCCTCTCAAGATTCGGATGTGGACACCGATCGGGTCGACACGCTCGCGTTCACGCTCGACTTGTCTCGCCCATCCGCGCCCACGGACATCACCTCAACGTCGGGTGAGACGCAGATTCGTCTGCGGTGGGAAGAGATCGGCGGAATCGAAGATTACCGCGCGTACTACAGCGCCGACCCAAGTGACTTCGCGGGCGTGACGCGCCCAGAGGACCTGCCGAGCAGCGTGCGTTCCCAGGGCTTCACTCCCACGGCGAATGACGACGGCATCATGCGGGGCAACCTAGAGGACGGTATCAGCGTGGGGAACGTCTACACGGTCGCGCTCGTCGCTCTGAGCGACGAAGGGAACCCCGGGCTCATTCCGGCGACGCTCCTCGAAGTCTCGACCCAGGCAACCGCCGATTTCTTTGAGACGTACCGCGATGCCGGTGGCGTCGAGACGGGCGGATATTGCGCGTCGTCTGGCACGGGCGGGGCGCTCGGCGGACTCGTGTTTCTGCTCGGACTGCTTGGGCTGCGTCGTCGCCGCGACAGGGTCCGCGCGTTTCGCGTGTCCCTGCCCATGGCGGTGGCCGCGGGTGTGCTCTTCGCACCAATCGCCGCGGACGCCGGCATTCGACACATACGAGACTCCAGCATCACAGGGGCCCTGGAGTTGAAGCTCGGCTTGAACTCCCCGGCGATCGATAGTGAGTTCGACGGGTCGGGAGGTCCCTTCGAGGAGGTCTTCGGTGACGGCACCAACATTTCGTTCGAGTTGGAGTACAATCGCCAATTCTGGCGCGGTTTTGGCTCTCTCGGCGCCTTTGTGGGGGCTGGGATTTCCGGCCGACGAGGTGACGCGATCAACGAGGACGGCACCTCGAGCGACGTCGATCGCGCCCGCTTGCGGACTATCCCGCTCAGGGCCGGTCTCGTCTACCGCTTCGACGTGCTGCAAGAGCGCTACAACGTCCCGTTCGTGATCTCGGCGAAGGTGGGCATCGATTGGATTCTCTACTGGGCGCTCAGCTCGGGCGGTGTCTCCGATCATGTGGACGCCGAAGGCGAGCGCTCCGTGGGTCGTGGCGGCACGACCGGATTCCACGCCTCGTTTGGTCTGCACTTCTTGCTCGACTCGCTTGCGCCGCAGATGGCGCAGAACTTCGATACCAACGTTGGCGTAGACAACTCCTATCTCTTCGCGGAGATCATGCTGCTCCAGGCCAATGACTTTGGTGGCAGCCAGAGCTGGGACATGTCGGACACGGTCGCGATGTTCGGTCTCGCGTTCGAGTTCTAGAGCGCCTCGTGAACCGAATCGTTGAGAGCATTGCCCCCGTCGGGGGCGCGTGAACGAGAAGCGCCGCATCCGCTTGCGGATTGCCTACCACGGCGGGGCGTTCCACGGCTGGCAGAGGCAGCCCGTCGTGCGAACGGTCGAAGGAGATCTGACGGCCGCCATCACGCACATGACGCGAGTCCCAATACTGCTGTGGGGCGCCTCCAGGACGGACGCGGGTGTGCACGCAGGGGGGCAGGTCGCGGTCTTCGAGACACGCTCGCCGTACTCGCCGATGTCCTTCTACAAGGGCATTAATCACCTCACGGAGAGCGACGTGGCGGTGCTTGAGGCTGATGAGGTCAGCCCGTACTTTCATCCGCGACATGACGCCCGCGGCAAGGTCTACCGGTACTGGATCGCCGACTCGCACCATGTGCAGCCGATGCATCGCGACCGCTCGTGGCATCATCGGCACCCGCTTGACGAAGAGCGGATGCATGAGGTGGCCCAGCAGCTTGTGGGCCACCACGATTTTAGCTCGTTCCGGGCGGCTGGGTGCGAAGCGTCTTCGCCCATTCGCGAGCTCTACGAGGTGTCGGTCCGACGAACAGACACGAATCTCGTCTGCGTTCAGGTCGCTGGTAGCGCGTTCCTGAGGTACATGGTGAGAGCGATTGTCGGGACACTCGTGGAGGTTGGTCGTGGTTGCCGCACACCGGAATGGTTCGCTGCCGCGGTGGCTGCCAAGGTACGAAGCGCGTCCGGCCCGACGGCTCCCCCGCACGGTCTCTCGCTTGAACGGGTGTTCTATCCCGACTGGCCGTGGGCGAGCGAGTCGCGTTGAATTCGCTTGCGTAGCCGCTCGCGGACTCTATTGTTCGCCCATCATACTTGTGTGGGAACCACTTGATTCAGATCCCGCCCGCTCGCTACATCCTGCCGAATCTGTTTACGCTGTCCGCTACCTTCTGCGGGTTCGCGGCCATTTGGCTGTCAGCGCAGGCCGAGACAGGCGCGCAGTTTTACACCGCCGCGAGCCTGATCGCGCTCGCGGTGTTCCTCGACGGTTTCGATGGCCGCGTCGCGCGAATGGTGCACGGCGAGACGAAGATGGGAGTGCAGCTCGACTCGATGAGCGACTTCCTGACATTTGGGGTCGCTCCCGCATTCCTCGTCTACCACTGGGGACTCTCCCAGCTGGGTGCGTTGGGCCTCGTGCTCTGCTTCGCCTTCTTGGCGTGCGCCATGCTCCGGCTTGCGCGCTTCAACGTCGAAGCGGAAGAGTACTCAGCGGATGACAGTGACGGGCCGTCGCGATTCTTCACGGGATTGCCCGCGCCAATGGCCGGAATGGGATTGGCCCTGCTCGTCGGCGTGAACGCCGGATTGCTCGGCCGCGAGACGCTGCCCAGCTCGGGCACGCTCGGGCTCACAATAGTGGTGTTAGCGCTCGCGGTGTTGATGGTCAGCGAAATCCCGTTCCGAACCTTCAAGGACATGTTGCCAACACGGCGCAATCGCCTCTTGGTTGCCGGTTTCCTCGCTATGCTCGCTGTCGTCAGCCTCTCCGCCGACTACATGGTCGCGCTCGCCTGTGGGCTCGCGTGCTACTTCGTGATTAACGCGACAGGCGGGCTGCTGTCCGTCGCCCGCGTTGGCGCGTCGCGTGCTGGCGCGACTGTTGAGGACGAAGACGAAGACGACGAGTTCCTGCTCTAGCGAGCACACTGCGTTCGTCTGCGCGCCGCGCAGCAGCCGCTCCGGTGCCTGGCATCCGGTCGTTCGGCTGCCACAGGCGAAGGCAGCGCGGTCCGCAGTGAAGACAGGGATTGTGGACAACCAAATGCCGGCTCTGGTTGTTCCGATGCCGCTGGATGTGGGAGGGGATGGCGCCCATCACTCCCGTCGACTTCGGAAGTTTCGGAATCGTGTTGGAACTCAAGCCCCCTCCAGCGCCAAGGTCCTCGGATCGGCGGACCGACGCCCGAGGAGCTGCTTCGCAAGAGCGAGCGTGGCGCGTCGCCGTGGTCTCCAAAGGCGCGCGACGACACTATACTGCCCGATTGGCACGCTGTTCTGTGATGGACCGCTGTTCTCGAGTGGTCTCGATAGGCCCACTG
>JBLFZA010000054.1:0-18755 GCA_047610025.1 Bradymonadia bacterium
GCTCGAACGTTACGTCTTTATGTTGGTTCCCAACCGCTCGGCCTCCCATGCGCTGTCACTGCTGCTTTTCGCGACGTTAGCAGGCTGCGGTTCGGACCCTGTGCAGGGCTTCTTTGGCAGCCCGATCGACCTCGATGGGAGCGCGACCGACACCGCCGGCCCCGACGCTGGTGATGACGACGTTACGGGCGAAGACGGCATTGAAGACGACACGACGGAAGTCGACGTTCAGATCGACGTGTTCCTGGACACCGACAACCCTGATGCTCCCGGCCCTGACATAGGGACACCCGACACCGACAATCCCGACGCCCCCCTCATTGATGGGGGGGAGCCGGACATCGATGGGCCGGACGCCGACATCGACATCGATACGACGCCGAGCGCCGAGACAATCTGTGATGATGGTCTCGACGACGACAACGACGGCCGCATCGACTGCAACGACCTCGACTGTCGGGGAACGCCGGAGTGTACCTTCGAGAACTGCGTGAACGGCGTAGACGACGATGGGGATGGTGACATCGACTGCGCGGATGATGAGTGCGCTCTGACCGATGTCTGCATCGACGGTGTCGAGATCTGCACCAATGTCGTCGACGACGATGGTGATGAGCTGGTCGACTGCGACGATCCTGACTGCTTCAGTGACTTCGCGTGCATCGACCCTCTCTCCGAGCAGTGCTTCAACGGCGTGGACGACGACGGCGATCGCCTGATCGACTGCTTCGACCCGGACTGCATCCTCCAATGTGGCGGCGAAGGTGCCTGCACGAACGACGAAGACGCCGCGATCCTCGGCGATATCGACCTGACGGCGCTTGCCTTTAGCTGTGGTCTCGGCTGCTTCGCCGACCCAGACCCGGCGAGCTGCGCTGCGGAGTGCGTCGAGGCCGACACCGGCTTGTCATCCGGCTGCTCCGACTGCGCCGGTGATGTCGTGTCCTGCGGCTCGACGACGTGCCTCTTTGATTGCATCGGCGGCGCCGATTCGCCGACGTGCATTGGCTGCATCGCCGACAACTGCGCAGCAGGCTTCGAGGAGTGTGCTGGGGTCGACTTCCCCGAATAAGCATACGCCCGCCTAGCATCACGCTGGCGACCGTCCGAACGCCATATTTACTTTGCGAACTGTCGAGCCCCTCTCGACCTCTACAGCCCAAACACATCATGAAAGCAACACAACGGTTCCTGGCCGGCATGCTCCTGATCGGAGCCGCGTCTTGTAACAGCTCTTCGAACCCCAGCGGCGTTTTCGACGACGCGAGCGTTCTCGATACGAGCGATGATGGCTCGACAATTGACGCCGGAGACGCGGAGCGCGACGAAGGCACGCCTGACGTAGCGCCAGATGCCGGTGATGACACTGGACAAGACGTCGAACCCGACGTGGTCATCCCCCCCAACTGCGGCGACGGCGTATTGGATGACGGCGAGGCCTGCGACAATGGCGATGACAACGGCACCGGGCCCGACCAGTGCCGCCTAGATTGCACGCTGCCTTTTTGCGGTGATGGCATCACGGATTCGGCTGAGGCCTGCGACGACGCAGACGCCAACAGCGATACCGAAGCAGACGCGTGCCGCTTGGATTGCGCGCTGCCTGTCTGTGGTGATGGCGTCGTCGACCAAGGCGAGAGCTGCGACGACGGCAACAACAACGATAACGACGCCTGCGCCGGCTGTGAGCCGACCGAAGACGTGCTCTGCACCGAGTGCGAGAGCAACGACGACTGCGGAATCAGCGGCGCTTGTTTCGCGTTCGATGAAGAATTTTTCTGCCTCCCGAGCTGCGCCGACGCCTCGACGTGCCCTGTCGGCACGACGTGTGAGGTCACGGACTCCGCGGGCGAGGTTTGTTTCCCAGAAGCCGCCACGTGCGCTGGGTGTGCGGACAACGATGGTGACGGATACGGCGTGGGCGCGCTCTGCCTCGGCTCCGACTGCAACGACGGCGACGCTAACGTGAACCCGGGCGCAGCTGACCTTTGCGACGGCATCGACAACGACTGCAGCGCCGAGACAGCCGACGGCGCCACGGACGAACTCGTCGGCGTCATCTGCGACGGGGACGACGACGACCTCTGCGCATCAGGCCTCACGCAGTGCGTCGATGGCGCGGTGCTGTGTGGCGAGAGTGCCGAGGATATCATCGAGCTCTGCGACGGCATCGACAACGACTGCAACCCCGAAACTGCCGACGGCTCCGCCGACGCTCGCCTCGGCACCGCGTGTGACGGTGTCGACAGCGACCTCTGCGCAGAGGGCGTCTTCGGCTGCACTGACGCCGGGTTGCTCTGCTCCGATACCACAGGCGACAACGTCGAAATCTGTGACCTAGTCGACAACGACTGCAATGGACTATCGGATGACAACGCGGTCAACGCGACGGTCTATTTTGCCGACTCAGACAGCGACGATTTTGGCGACGATTCGACGGAATTCCGCAGCTGCGTGGCTCCGGATGGTGACTTCGTTTCGCGCGGCGGCGACTGTGATGACGGCGACTCGGCCGTTAACCCTAGCGCGGCAGAGGTCTGCGATGCACAGGACAACAACTGTGACGGGCTTGTCGACAACAACGCCCTCGACGCAGTGGCTGGGTTCCTTGACGGTGACGGCGACGGCTTCGGCGACGGCTCGACGTTCGACTTCTACTGCGAGCCGCCAGACAACTTCGTGACCGGCGGTGGCGACTGCAATGACGAAGAGGCGGGCGTCAATCCGGATGCCACAGAGATCTGCGATGACTTGTTCGACAACAACTGCAACTTCGCGGCCGACTGCGAAGATGAAGTTTGTGGCACGCTTCCCGAGTGCCAAGACTTTAGCTGCGTTGCCGGTACGCTCGATACCATTGGCGCTCGCGCGTTCGTCGGCACCAACGAGGGCGCCGAAAACAACGTGGACGCCGGCTGCGCCAACAACGGCACAGATATCTCCCTGCAGTGGACAGTGCCGGAGACGGGGAACTACTTGCTCGATACTCGTGGGTCGGACTACGACACCGTCCTCGTTGTGACAGAGGGGGCATGCAATGGTGTGCAGCTGGCATGCAATGACGACATTGGTGGTGGCAACCAAGACTCCGAACTCTTGCTCTCACTTGAGGCGGGCCAAGAGATCTTGATCGTGCTCGACGCCTTCGGCGACGGCGAAGGTGAGGTCATCCTCAACGTGTCGTTCGATGTTCCTGAGGTCTGCGACGATGACGAAGATAACGACGGTGATGGTGATGTGGACTGCGCGGACGACGAGTGCTTCGGCGCCGACGTGTGCGTGCCCGATGTTTGCCCCGATGCAACGCTGACGGGGCTCGGAGAGCGCATCTTTACCGGCACCGCGACGGATGAAGAGTACTTCACGACCTGCAGCCCGACCGGTCTCCCGGATACCGTGTTCGCGTGGACGGCTGAAGAGCAGGACGAGTACCGATTCTCTTTGCTCACGGATGACCCCGATGGTTCGCTCGCCTTCCTCAACGAATGTGGTGGCAATATCACATGCGCGGGAGACGACGATTCGTTTGGCCTCTTCGTATTCCCAGGGCAAACGGTGCTGATGGTCGTCGAGACGACCGGTGAATTCAGCATCAACGTCGCTGTAGACGGAGAGGACTGCACCGATGGAGAAGACAACGACCTCGACGGTCTTGTCGATTGCGACGACGAAGCGAGCTGCGGCGACGACGAGGCATGCATTGTGATTACATGCCCGGACGTTGATCTTGGCAGCGTCACCGGACCAGCGGTTGCGAGCGGCTCGACAGATGACGCGAATGACTTCACCGATGGCAGCTGCGCGAACAACAACGACACGCCAGAGGTGGCGTTCTCGTGGACCGCGCCTTTGGCCGGCGACTTTGAGTTCGACACCATCGGCTCGGACTACGATACGAGCCTGTACCTGCTCGACGGGTGCTTCGGAGAGGAGCTCGCGTGTGATGATGATGACGGACCGGACACTCTGTCGTCCATCACCCGGACGATGGCGGAAGGTGAGACCATCATCATCAACGTGTCCGGATTCCGACGCAATACCGGTGACTACGTGCTCAACATCACGGGGCTCGAGGTTTGCGATGACGGCGTTGATAACACAGGCAACGACCTCATCGACTGCGCCGACCCGTCTTGTTCGGATTCTTTCGGTTGCTTCGAGGTCTGTGACGATGGTGTCGATAACGATGACAACGGCCTGAGCGATTGCGCCGATCCCGCGTGCTTTGGGATCGAAGAGTGTGACGAGATCTGCGACGACGGCGAAGATAACAACTTCAACGACCTCACGGACTGCGCGGACGCGGTCTGCATTCCGACAGAGATCTGCTGCACGCCGGACGTCTTCGAGCCGAACGATGGCGTGACCGGTCAGCCGTCGACGATTCTCGAGGCCTTTGTCGACGCGGGCTCGCCGGCGATGACGATGCCGACGGGTGATACCGACTCTTTCCGCGTGAACACCTGCGCGGGAGCGGTTCTTACGGTCACGGCAACGCACTCGGTCGCAGACGGCAACATCGACATCCGCGCGCTGAACTCCTTTGCTCAGCTGCTCGAGGTCGCAGAGAGCTTGGACGACAACGAGACGCTCGTGGTCACCGCGGACCAGAACACCATCTTCGTTCAGCTCTACGAGACGAACGGCGATACGGCCGTGTGCGGAAGCTACGAGTTGGAAATCTCGGTCGACGAATCGGGGTGTGCCGAGTGATCCAAACGGACGTCGACCAGGACGTCTCGTGGCGATCGGCGCGATTCGCGTCGTTTGACCTCGAGACCACCGGTACGGACACCTCGAACGATCGCATCATCGAAATCGGTGTGGTGACGTTTGAGGGTGGTGAGGTGGTGGACCGCTGGCAGCAGCTGGTCGATCCCGAACGCGCGCTTCCCCCGGTCATCACAGAAGTCACCGGCATCAAAGCCGAAGACTTGGTGGGTCAGCCCAAGCTCGCCGAGGTCATTGACGAGTTCATGAGTCGCCTCTCAGGCGTGCCTCTACTGGCGTACAACCACGAGTTCGACACCAACGTGCTCAAGTCTGAGCTTGGGCGCTTGGGCAAGCCGACCGAGCTGCCGGTGTGCCTCGACCCGTTCCCTTTCTGCTGGGAGTACATGCGGGAGGCGAAGCTCACGAAGAACGCGAAGCTGACGACCATCGCGGAGTACATGAACATCGCGCTCGACGAGGCGCACCGCGCGGACCACGACGCCGAGGCCGCTGGCCGAGTGATGCTGGAGCTTGTGAACCACGCGACCCTACCGGTGAAGCTGCGAGAGCTGCTTCAGCTACAGTCCGCGATGATGCAGAAGCTGAACGAGCGCTTTAACCGCTTCCGTCGCAACCGTGGCGAAGGGCGAAGTGTTTTGTCAGGGGGAGAAGTGGTCATTGAGCTTGGCGCTGCCTATCTCTATGGAGAAGAGACTGACCCGATTCGAGCACTTTTTCAACGCGTGCCCGACGTCCGAGACCTGTGAGCTGACAACGGCTCACACAACTTGTTGAGCCATGATCAGATTCTCACATCAGCCCGCTTCTTCTTCGTCACCATCCCGCACGGTGTCTCGCGCCCTTGGATCCGTGTCCAGGGCGTGTCTCGTCTGCACGACGGGCCTTCTCTTCGCGTCGTCGCCCGCCTTCGCGCAGGCGCAGGGCGCAGGCGAAACCCGTACAGCGACGGACGCCGTGGTGTACGGCGATGACGACCGTCGCGATGTGGCGGAGCACCCTGACGCAGCGCTTCGAGCGCTTGCGTCGGAGTCGATCGTAACGCTGGTGAACCGTGCGAGCCTGCTCGCAAGCGGGAATACATTCTCCATCGGCGGCAGCCTTCTGGGTCAATCGCAGGACCTGTGCTCGGGCGAGGCGTTCACGAACCAGCCGACAGCCGGCTTCTGTTCGGGCACGCTGATTGGGCCAGACCTCGTCCTCACGGCGGGCCACTGCGTCACCTCGCCAAGTAGCTGCGCAGCGACCTCGTTCGTCTTCGACTACCAGTGGCTGGGGAGCAATGTCGGCGCGCTGAACAGTGATGACGTCTACAGTTGTCGAAGCATCGTCGCGCGGCAAGAGAGCGACGTGACGGACTACGCGGTGCTACAGCTTGACCGCGTGGTGATGGGCCGCACGCCGGCGACGGTCGTGGATATGCGCGGTTCGCTGCCGGTCGGCACCGAGTTCGCCATCATCGGCAGCCCCTCGGGCCTGCCCATGAAGATCGACAGCGGAGGCACTGTCACCGACATCAACAGCAGCAGCACGATCTTCTACGGAACACCGGATAGCTTCGGTGGTAACTCGGGTTCTGGCATCTTCCGTGCCTCGGATAACGCGCTCTTCGGCGTGCTCATCGCAGGGGAGACCGATTACATCTCCGATGGCTCGTGTAACCGCGTAAACATTTGCGACGACAGCTGTGAGGGCGAGCAGATGATCTACGCCGGCATCGCGCTCGACGCGGCGTGTGAGAACATGACGAGCCAAGCGCTGTGCCAGACGCCGCCGGTGTGCGGCGATAACTTCTGCGGAGAGGGAGAGTCCAGCGGCTGTCCGGGTGACTGCGACGCCATCACGTGCGGCGACGGATGGTGCGGGGGCGACGAGTGGACGTCGTGCCCTGAGGACTGTGAAGCGGACGTCACCTGTGAGACAAACGGCACGTGTGAGGATGGCTTTGAAGACGCGTTCTGCGCTGCTGCAAACACGCCGTCGCAGCACTGGGCCGCGACCATGACCTTGCTCTTAGGTCTCCTCGGTGTACTCGCGATTCGTCTGCGACCCGCCTCTCGCCAAGAATTCGGCGCTTAACCTTCGATTAGCACGGCTACCGTTGTGAACATGAACGCCATTGATCGCGAGCGCGCGCTGGAGCGCGGCCTCGCTGCGGACGAGTACGTTGACGTCGCGCGACCTCTTCAGATCGCGCGTAACGAGTCTTGGTGGGCGTTGGCTAACGACGCCTCAGATTCCCACACGGCGCGCGCCAAGAAGGCCTCCAAGGCCCTCTCTGAGGCGTTGGCCGATAAGAAGCGTTCGGCTACGTTCGCACGTTGGCGCAAAGAGGCCCCAACAGGCGATGCGGTGGTAGACCGCCGCGTCGATGTGATCGCCCGAGAAATCGCTGCGACGCCGACCTCGAAGCAAGAGCGTGCCGCGATCTCCGACACCCAGACGTCGCTGCAGCAGAAGTTCGCGTCGCACCGTGCCATCGTTGGGGATACGCCACACTCCGCGGCTGAGCTCGACGCGATCCTAACGGGAAGCCGAGACGTGGCGCTCCGTGAGCGCGCATGGCGTGGCGCGGTCTCGGCCGGAGAGGCGTTGGCGCCGACGCTGCTTGAGCTTGTGCGCAAGCGAAACGCGTTCGCTCAACGACAAGGCTATCGCGACTTTTACGCCATGCGGCTCGATCTCACCGAGATTGATGAGGACGAGCTCTTCTCGATGCTCGACACCTTAGAGAAGGCAAGCCGCTCCCCGTATCGCACGCGCAAGGCGGTGCATGATGCCGATCGCGCGCGCCAGTTCGGGTGCAACGCCGATTCGCTGAAGCCATGGCATTACGAGGACCCCTTCTTCCAGCGCGTGCGCGCGCCGGAACGGTTGGGCCTCAGCGAACACCTCGAAGACCTCGACTTTATCGACGCGGCGGTTCGCTTCAATGACAGCCTGGGCTTCAATGTCCGCGACGTCATCGAGCGCTCGGACATTTACCCGCGAGAAGCGAAGAATGGTCACGCGTTTTGTATGGACGTCAATCGCAGCGGAGACATTCGCGTCCTGCTGAACCTGACGAACTCGGAGCGTTGGCTGCAGACGACGCTGCATGAACTCGGCCACGCCGCCTACGATCGCTACATCCCCCGCTCGCTGCCGTGGGAACTTCGGCGACCGACCCACGCGTTCGTGACCGAGTCGATCGCGATGCTGATGGATCGTCAGGCCTTCACGAGCGAGTTCTTGATTGAGTACGCGGGCCTCGACCCCTTCGTGGTCACCCCCCTGAGTGGTGAACTTCGCCGCTTCATGAGTTTCCGCAAGCAGCTCATGGTCCGCTGGTGCTTGGTCATGATCCACTTTGAGCGCGCTCTGTATGCCGATCCTGACCGCGCAGATCTAGACGCTTATTGGTGGGAGCTTCGTCAGAAGTTCCAGCTCGTGAACGCGCCGGAGAACCCGCCCACAGCGGACTGGGCGGCCAAGCCTCACTTCACGATCGCGCCCGTATACTATCATAACTACCTGTTGGGAGACGTGCTCGCGTCGCAGCTCGCAGCGACCATCGCGACGCAGTCTCGCCAGCCTACGCTGGTCGACAACTCCTTCGCCGGGGAGATGTTGATCGGTGACCTCTTCCGCCATGGCGCGGCGCTCTCATGGCGTGATCTCGTGCAGAAGGTCACCAAAGAGCCGTTGAACGTCGATGCGTTCGTCCGCGAGTACCTGTCGTAGCCGCCGACTACCCGGCCGGGTAGTCGGCCGGGTAGTCGACAACGGATGGCCCCTGTTTCGTAGGGCCTCGGGCGTCCACTAGCCGGCGGTTCAAACGCACGTGTGTGGTCAATAACAACGGGCCTGAGCACTTTTTGGGATCAGTGAAAAACCGAAGCGTTTTCGGGGCCTTGTCGCAACTGCGTCGCTGACGTGGTGTCGGTGCGTCGCTGACGCAGCTCAACCGCTGCCCGGTGGGTGACGATGGCCACGGCGTCAACGAGATTCCCCACGGCAACCCCACTGCCACCTCGTAGACAGTACATACCCCCCACCCCCACAGGTGAATCAGATGGCTGTTAACATCCACACCAACGTCACTTCTTTGCAGGCACAGCGCTTCTTGGGCGCTAACTCGATGGCCCAAGCGAAGAACGTGCAGAAGCTCTCAAGTGGTTTCCGCATTAACTCGGCGTCCGATGACGCCGCGGGCCTGGCGATCTCCGAGGAGATGCGCGCTGACCTTCGCTCGATGCAACAGGCTGGCCGAAACGCCAACGACGCGGTCAGCATGATCCAAACCGCTGAGGCGTCCATGGGCGATGTCTCGAGCATCCTCGGTCGTCTCCGAGAGCTCGCCATGCAGTCCGCGAGTGATGGTGTCACCGACACCCAGCGCGGATACATCGACACCGAGCGAACCGAGCTTGTCGCTGAAATCGACCGTATCGCAGGCGACGTCGAGTACAACGGGATCGCGTTGCTCGACGGCACCTTGAGCGCGGAGTTCCAGATCGGTCTCGACTCCGGTGACACCATCACGGTGGACCAGGGTACTGCCATCGACTCTGCGGGCCTCGGGGTCGATGCTACGGACTTCCTCACGCGAACAGACGCGGAGGCTGCGCTCGCGCTCATCGATACCGCTATCGAGTCGGTCTCAGGCTTCCGTGCTTCATTCGGTGCGAAGCAGAATCGTATGGAGTCGGTGACGAGCAACATCCAGGTTTCTTATGAGAACCTGTCGGCAGCGAACGGCCGAATCCGCGACGTGGATGTGGCCTCCGAGATGGCGGCGCTGACGAAGAACCAGATTCTGGTTCAGGCGTCGACGGCAATGCTCTCGCAGGCTAACGCCTTCCCGCAGACCGCTCTGTCGCTGCTCGGCTAGCTGAAACGTGGATGACGTACCCCAAAATCGTCGCTCCCTCCAATCGGGGGGCGACGGTGAGGGCGACGCCGTTCATCGCTTCGGCCCGGGCTGGATTCCGCAGCATGTAGACGTGAAGGCCATACGCGCTTCACTGAGCATGACGCAAACGGAGTTCGCCGAGCACTTTGGGTTCTCGACAGGAACGATTCGCAATTGGGAGCAAGGACACCGACAACCCGACCGAGCCGCCCGCGTGCTGCTCACGGTTGTCGCCAACCAACCCGACGCGGTCGCCCGCTCGCTCGAGATGGCCAAGGCTGAGATTCGCGCTGCCAAATGACAGCGCTACGCTTGCCCTTCCCCACGGCGCAGCCCCCTAGACGAACAACACATATGCCCCTAACCGGACCGCCTACTCAGGCGGTCCGTTCTGCTTTTTGGTGACGTGGCGTCGCGCTTCGGTTGGTCGTGGCTGGGCTTGGCGTCGCGCCCAGAGGTTCCCCGGTCTCGGCAGCTGGGCCGCTCGTCGCGCCTTGAGGTTCCCCGGTCTCGGCAGCTGCGACGAGCCTCCGGCATGGCGCTCGCTAACTCCGCTGTCTCGGGGGATCGAGGTAGTCGACGGGCTGTCTCGGGAGATCGAGGTAGTCGACGCGGGCCGCCGGAGGCTGCCCGAAGCTGGCACCGTGGTGTCTTGTCGTTACTCGTTGGGAGTTCGAGTGGTGGCCTGTCGTCGCCCTTCGGCAGTGCGAGACCCGCCAAACAACACTTTTATGATCCGACAAAAACTGTATATATTTCGAGTACCTATGCCAACTGCGTCGCTGACGTAGCCCGGCTGCGTCACTGACGTAGCTGAACACCGCGGCTGCCAGTGACGATGGCCACTCCGTCAGCGAGTTACCCCACGGCAACCCCACTGCCCCTCGCCGACAAACCAAACACCCCACCCCATTGTGAGAAGGTCCCCCCATGGCTGTTAACATCCACACCAACGTCACTTCTCTTCAGGCCCAGCGTTTCCTTAGCAACAACGCTATGGCGCAAGCGAAGAACGTACAGAAGCTCTCCAGCGGCTTCCGCATCAACTCTGCGTCTGACGATGCTGCGGGCCTTGCTATCTCGGAAGAGATGCGCGCTGACCTTCGCTCCATGCAGCAGGCGGGTCGAAATGCAAACGACGCGGTCAGCATGATTCAGACGGCGGAAGCCTCAATGGGCGACGTCTCTAGCATCCTCGGTCGACTCCGCGAGTTGGCCATGCAGTCGGCGAGCGATGGTGTGACAGACACCCAGCGTGGGTACATCGACACCGAGCGCACGGAGCTCGTCGCTGAAATCGACCGTATCGCCGGCGATGTCGAGTACAACGGCATCGCGCTGCTCGACGGCACGTTGAGCGCATCGTTCCAGGTCGGGCTCGATTCGGGTGATACCATCACGGTGAACCAAGGGTCGGCGATCGATGGCGCTGGCCTCGGCGTCGATGCGGTCGACCTGGCAACGCGGACGGACGCAGAGAATGCCCTCGCGCTCATCGATGCGGCCATTGAGTCCGTCTCTGGCTTCCGCGCCTCATTCGGCGCCAAGCAGAACCGCATGGCGACGGTGACGAACAACATCCAAGTCTCCTTCGAGAACCTCTCTGCTGCAAACGGCCGAATCCGCGACGTGGACGTCGCGTCAGAGATGGCGTCGCTCACGAAGAACCAGATTCTGGTTCAGGCATCGACAGCCATGCTCTCCCAAGCCAACGCGTTGCCGCAGACGGCGCTTACGCTCCTCGGCTAGACGCCGAGCGGCTAATCGCTGCACCGAGCGACTCGCCACAACTCGCACGCGTCCGCATGCGAAAGCTCGCCTCAACCCTCGGGTTGGGGCGAGTGGTTGTTTGGGGTCAGACCGTTTAACTCAGCAGTCACCGAGCGTGGTGCTGCGCCAGCGGCATCACCGTCGAGCGCGTGCCTCGACCCCACTCTCCTGCTTCTGCTCCTGCTCCTGCTGAGGGACCTGCTCGGCCTGCCTACCCGCTTTCGGCACAGGGGTTCTCATGGGCGCGTCTCTCCGCAGCGCGCTCTCAAATGCGCGCATCTCGGCGTGCTGCGAAGCGCTGAGCTCTGGATTGTGCTCGTCACCGCGCACCCCCGCGATATATTCCGTGGTGCCCGTCTCTTCGTCGACCTCAACGATCAGCGCGCCCGAGCGCACCCAGCGCTCGCTAACCGCTTGTACCGTGCCGACGTCTACTCGCAGCCTACGTGCGGCTTCTTCGTCGCTGGTCTTTCCCTCGTTCTCGAGCAGTCGGTGCAGTCGCTGCTCGATCTCGTCGACGTCTGCGCTTTTGCCGGCTCGTCGCAGCAGCGCGACGCCTCCGCCGCCAAAGAGCGCGGACACGCCTCCTGTCGCGACGAGCACGGAGCCCAAACCGTCAAAGAAGGCATGTGTGGCGAGCCCCATAATTGTCGCACCGATCGCAAGGACTCCTAAGCCAAAAACGGCGATTGTGCCTGCGAGCACCGTCCCAGAGAAGAAACCGGCGCGCCGAAGACCGCGCTTCGCTGGGGCGATCACGTTCTCTTCGATCTGCGTTTGCGGGTCGTCGGGACCGATTGTTCGGCGGTGCGATGCGGCTCCACGGCCTTTAGATGGCGTTGACATAAAGCTGAAGGTACGCACCGCGGCCGCGCCCGCAAACGCCTGCTGTAGCTTGCTGCAGCCTTCGTAAGTGATGGAGGCGTGCCGGCGTTACTCGAGATTCGAGTTCGCCGGCTCGTGGGTGACGATGTCGGCGAGGCCGAGCTGCCGTTCGATCGTCTCGACAAGGACCGGGCGACGAAACGGCTTCTCCAGCAGGGTCACGTCGTTGTCGCGAATGAACGCGCGCGCATCCTGCGTGTACGCACCGCCTGTCACGAACACGATGCGCTGGCAAAAGCGCGGCGCCCGCTCTAGCAACACGCGATAGAGATCGGGGCCATCCAGCTTTGGCATCATCAAGTCGCAGACAATCAGATCGATCTGCGGATTCTCGTCGATGCAATCGAGCGCTTCAAGGCCGTTGGAGGCGGTCAGAACGTCGTATTCGATTTCCAGTAACTGAGCCGTTACGTCACGCAGCATGGGCTCGTCGTCGACGAGCAGAATACACCGCCGGTGCTTGGGGGCTGCGGGTGTCGGTTCTAACATCCGCGGCGTCGGCTCGGGCAGCCGAAACCCGTTTTTGAAGGGCAGGAAAACGCGGACCAAGGTACCCTCGCCGGCCGTAGAGTTCACGGTGATGTTCCCCTTGTGTTGATGAACGATGTCTTCCACAACGCTGAGGCCCAGCCCCGGCGCAGCGAACTCCGTCCGCGTTGTAAAGAAGGGCTTGAAAATGTGCGGGAGGTGCTGCGGTAGGATCCCTGAACCGGTATCGGCGATATCGATGATGACGCCGTAATCTTGGGCGCGCGTGCGTACGGTTACGAGATTTCCCTCCGCATCCCCTTCCGGCATCGACTGTGCCGCGTTCACCAACAAGTTGATGAGCATGCGAAGCAACCTGTCCGGCATCCCGATTAGCGCTGGCGCGTCGCTTACCATGAGGCGAGTAACGGCGCGCCACCGCGTCTCATGGTTGGCGAGCTGAACGGCCTTGGTGGCCAAGTCTTGCACGTCGATCGCCGCGAGCTGGTTCGCGTTCGAACGGTCGAACGCTTCAAGGGAGCGCACGACGGTGGTGATCCGGTCGACGCACTCCCGGTTTCGGCTTACCACTTCATCGATCTCTCCGAGCAACTCCATGGCCAGATCGCGCACCAGCGACGGGGTGTCTTCACTCTTCGTTAGTTCGCTGCGGAGCAGCTCACAGCGCCTCGCGATGAGGGCCATGCTCCCGTCAATCACGGCCGTTGGGTTGTTGATTTCGTGGGCGACGGATGACGCCATGCGGGATGCCGAGTCCAGGCGCGCGTCGAGCTCTGCGAGCTCACGGTGTTGACGACGGGAGACGGCGTAGCCGAGCGAGAGGCGCAGCCGCTCTGGCGTTAGGCTGATTTTTGCGAGGTACTCTTCGGCGCCCCACATGACGCACCGTGCCCCCAACTCGGGTTCGTCGTTGACCGTGAGAACAACGATCGGAATGCTCCGCGCTGCTTCGAGCAGATGTTTTACGGAGCTCTCGGGCCCACCGTCTCCGGACGCGACGTCAAAGAGGATTACATCGGGGTTCCCGGTGGCGAGCGCCTCCAGGGCCGCGGTCACGGAGGTGGCCGTAGCTACGTGATACGATCGGCGAGGATCCTGATTCAGTGCCCTCTCTACCGGGCCGTGTTCGTTCTCATCGGCCTCAATGTGCAGCACAGAGACCGACCGATTGTCGAAGCCGTGGGGCATGAAGCCGCCTGATCTAAGGAAGTCGCCAGTCTAACAAAGCTCTGCGCTTGACGCACGAAAGTCGCTGATGTGCCTCAATGAGGTTCGGCAGCGCCTAAAGAAAAGTGCTCCGCACAGGCAACATCGTCGCGCTCCGCTCGACTCTCTTCATCGTGACCTTTCTGCTTGTGATGGAGTTTCTATGCGGCGTGCCTCCTTTGATTCGAAACAGTGCTTTAGGTCTAACGAGTGGCCCACCACGCCGACCGGAGTGCTGGACGCACTGAAGGGAGCGGGGTGGCCATCACGTCAGGTGCTCCTTACGCGCGAGGCTTCGCGGGAGCTTGCGGGGGAACTCTCGATTCCGATCGCTGTACCGATGCCACCGATCTGGGACACGGTCCCCGGCGCGCCGACTCCCATGTGGCTAACGTCGCTCACGTCGGACAGTGCGAACGCGGCTACGTGGCAGCGCGTTGCACTCAGTCTCGCTCGGGGTACGCCAGGCCGCTCTGCCCTACTCGTCGGGGTAGGCGAACGTCGGGTTCGCGTGGCTGTTTGCGCGTCGCCACAGCGTGGCTCGTTTGTCTGGGAAGGAGCACGGCTGGAGGCGCGGAACGTCGCGATGCTGGCCACCATTTTGGCCGCTCAGAGCCCGAGTGTCGCCGCAATGCGGCTCTCGCACGAGCTGGAGCGCCGCGAGGTCGACCGCCGATTTTTCGCTGACGTCCGCCGATGGCGCGATGCCATGGCCGAAGGGTGGTCCAAGGGCCCGGAGGACAACGGCCCGCGGCAGACCCTCGCGATGACCACCCTCGCTCGGCTTCTCTTCCTCGCCTTCGTGCAGCGTAAGTCCTGGCTCGCGGGGAATACAAACTACCTCGCGCAGCACCTCCTCCCCCCCGATGCAGAGCAGCTCTACCAATCGCGGCTCTTGCCGCTCTTCTTTGACGCGCTGAATCGCGCGCCAGCGGAGCGAGCGGAGCGTGAGCTCTTCGAGGGCGTACCTTTCCTGAACGGCGGACTCTTCGAGCGCTCTGTCCTCGAGCGTACGTACCCGGCGCTCGACCTGCCGGACGAGGTGCTGCGGGAGGGGTTTGTCCGCGTGATCGAGGGCTATCGCTTCGTCGAGGACGAGTCGTCATCGGCCTCCGCCGCGGTTGACCCGCGGATGCTAGGCGCAGTGTTCGAGGGCCTCATGTGCGATGACCGGCGCAGTCGTACTGGCGCATTCTACACACCACCGACGCTCGTCTCTCGTGTCGTCGATGCGTCGCTCGATACACAGCTTTACGCTCGCCTGCCGCAGCTTGATGCCCTCCGTACCGCACAGCGCATCTCTCCTTCGAGCGCTCGCGAGGCATCGAGTGTGTTGCGGAGCCTGCGGATCATCGATCCGGCGGCCGGTTCCGGAGCCTTCTTGCTCGGCGCGTTAGACTGGCTCGCGCCGCTTCGCTGGTGGGCGTGGGCTTGTGACCCAGCGACCGCGCACCGTACGCTGGCAGACGCCCGGCGTGCCGTGATCTCTGACAATCTCTACGGAGTCGATGTGTCGTCCACCGCGGTGCTGCTCTGCGAACTCCGCCTTTGGCTCGCGCTCGCCTCCGCGATGCCCGATGGCATCACAAACGAAGTGATGCCCCTACCGAACCTCCATCACCGCGTTCGCGTCGGGAATACGCTCCACGATCACGCTCACTATGCGCCTGGGTCAGCTTCGGTCGCGCACGACGCTATCCTAGAGCTGCGTGATTGCAACGCCGCTCTCTCGAATTCAACGGGCGTCGCCAAGCGCGAGTTGGACAAACAACGCAGCGGTCTCGAGCGCGAGATTGCCGCAACGCGCGTTGACCATGCCCTGACGCAAACCGTCGAGAAGCTCGCAGCTCTTGAGCGGATCGATGCGTCGCCCGATCTCTTCGGCGGCACTCTGGGCCTGTCACCCGCGCAACGCCGCGAGCGGAGCCGGTTAGAAGTCGCGCGTGACGCGTTGGGAGACGTTCTCATTGAAACGGCGCAGGACCATTGGCGACCGAGCTTCGACGCGGCGGTACATTTTGCTGATGTCTTTGCCGCAGGCGGGTTCGACGTTGTAGTGGGAAACCCTCCGTGGGTCCGCGCGGCCGAGCTGCCTCCGCAGGAGCGCCGACGCCTGAAGGAGCGATACCAGTGGATGCGCGGGTCTGGTCGCGCGTTCGGCTCGCAGCCCGATCTAAGCGTCGCGTTCGTGGAGAGAAGCGTCGAGCTCCTCCGCGCGGGGGGGACACTTGGCCTGGTGTTGCCAAGCAAACTGCTGAGCGCCGAGTACGCGCGCGCGATGCGCCGCGGTCTCGCAGAGCGAACACACGTGGTCGAGATCGAAGACCTCGCGTCGTCGTCGAACGGCTTGTTTAGTGCGGAGACCTACCCCGCGGTACTGGTCGCCACGCGGAATACTGCGGCCCAGACTGTTCCCGTACAGATTATCAAGAAGGTGAGAATGTTCGTGGATCTATCTGAGCTGTGGCTCGGATCTGACCCAGGTGATCCGTGGCGACTGCTCTCTCGGGAAGAACGGACTCTGCTGCGCGCGCTGTCCCGGACCGTGACGACGCTCCGTGAGCGATGGCCGGTGAAGATGGGCGTAAAGACGGGTGCAAACCGTGTTTTCTTGAACCCTCCAGACGGCGTGTCGCCGGTGGTTTCGGTGCTGCGTGGTCGGGACATTCAGGATGGAGAATTCCGCATCCGTGACTCTATTTTGTTTGCACATGACGGGGTGACGGGTTTGGCGTTTTCATCGATCGATGGGCCTGCGTACGCACACATTATGGCAAACTTATCGACACTAGAGGCGCGGTCCGATGTGAAGGGTTCTACGACACCGTGGAGCGTTTTTCGGGTGTGTCCTGGGGCACTTGGGGACCGCGTTGTCTGGCGGGATATCGGTAAAACGCTCGATGCCGTTGTAGTGCCGAGCGTGAGTGAGGGCGGGCCAGTCGTGCTGAATACGACGTACTACGTTCCGCTTCCTGACGAGCCAACGGCGCGGCTCGTTCGAGCGTGGATCACCCATCCATTGATGCGGTGGCTCGCCGAAACTACCGCCGAACCCGCCTTGTCTGGATACCTCAGGTTCCAAACAACAAACGTCGGCGCGCTCCCTGTTCCCGCCGGGGTCAGCGACCTAAACGGAGTGTGGGCCTCGGTGGCGGAGGGCGCAGAACTCTACGAGCAAACGCGCGTTATGTGTTCGCTGCTCGGTGTGTCGATCTCGCTCGTGGATGGCGTGCTCGGAGAGACGGGTACCGGCGGCGACGACGGGGCCGGAACCGATCAGCCCGAACCGGAGCAACCCGAGAGAACGGGCGCGAAGCCAGGAGGCGAAAGCAGCGATGCGCTTACACAACATCGCGCTAGGCCGCAGGCGATTCTCTCGGACGCCCAATCCTCGGAGACTCTGTGAGGCGTGATGCGCTGTATCCTTGGCAGGAGGAAGGCGCCGAACGCTTAAGCATCGCCATTCGGCGCTTTGGCGGGGCGCTTCTGTGTGACAGCGTTGGCCTCGGTAAGTCGCGCACCGCACTCGCGACCGCGCGGAAGCTGGGCCTCGTGCCCAGCGTGCTTTGCCCACCCGCGTTGCGCTCGGCGTGGCAAAAGGAGGCGAACGACTGTGATATCGATATCGAGGTCGTGAGCCTCGGTGTCATGTCGCAGCCGCGTGCATCGCCGCGGTGTCTGCCTGGAAGGCTCGCGATCATTGATGAGGCGCACCACTTGCGCGCCCGCAGGACTGTGCGTCGCCGTCGGGTGGCGGAGTGGATCGGCCAACGGCCCTCGCTTTGGGTGACGGCGACCCCGGTGGTGAACGCGCCAGCGGACCTCGGCGCGCTGCTCGCCATGGTGACGTCGCGTGGAGAGGTCGATGCGCTCGCCGTCTCAGGGGATTGGGACGCGCTGATCGTCGCGCGGCGTTCGCATGAGGTGGAGTGCGCTCTGCCGCGCCGGATGTCTGCGCAGGTGAGCGTCGATGTGCCTGCGCTCGCGCTGCGCTCGGAAGTGGGCGCGTTGGCAACGGCCGCGGCGGTGGGTTCGCCTGTGCTGGAGGCGCTCTTTGGCCGATTGGCGTGGCGGCGGTGGTTGTCGTCCCCCGAGGCGCTGCAGGAGACGGTGCGCCGTTGGGCGAGATATGTGGAGCAGCTTGAAGTCGCGAGCCGCGCTGGTCGTGCGCTGCCGCGTGCGACCTTCGAACGCATGTGGGCGGCGACGGCCGGGGAAGGTGTTCAGCAGGTCTTTACCTTTGTGCTGCCAGAAGGTGTGGCCGACCCTGAGAAGGCACGGCTAGCCCTGCAGCGGCTTCGCGGGCTGGTCGCGTGGCCGCGTTGGTGCGACACACCGCAAGGGATCGCGACGCTGCGTTGGTGTCGTGAGTCGTCGCCGACGCTGCTCTTCACCGAGTATGCGGCGACGGCCCGCACGGTGGCGACTCAGTTGGAACAAGATGGGCACGGCGTGGTGCTCGTCGGCGGGTCCGGCGCGCGCGTCACCCACGTGGGTGCGGTGTCGGTCGAGCAAGGGCTGAGCCTCGCGCGTGACGGCCACGATGCGATGCGGACACGTCCAACCTGCGTGGTGCTCACGCCGGTCGCGGTCGAAGGCCTCAATCTGCAGTTCGCTCGTCAGGTGATACACTTGGACCTGCCGTGGACTCCAGCGCGACTCGAGCAACGAGTCGGTCGTGCTGCCCGCTTAGGTGGCCACAGCGAGGTCGAGGTGCGCACGCTGGTGCCTACGCCAGCGCTGGAGTCGTACGTTGGGGTGTCGACGGCGTTGTCTCGCA
>JBLFZA010000055.1:0-18727 GCA_047610025.1 Bradymonadia bacterium
GTCATTCGAATGACTGACGCCAACGGAAACACCGCGGACAGCACCGTCACTTACACAGTCGATTGGTTCGCTCCGCTGGCGCCTGAGCCGGTGCTCACTGCATTGAACCCGCGTTCTGGCATCATATCCGTGCAGTTCATGGACGACCCAACGCTCGCGTCGATTGAGGTTCGTCACTCTCTGGTGGCGATCACAGATGACAACTGGGACAGCGCCGACGTGTCGGACGGAGAGGTCTTCGCGTCACCGTTCACCATAACGGCCGGTCAGATTGACCTCACTGCAACTGGCTTGGCTTTCCAGGTGACGAGCTTCGTTGGTGTGCGTTCGACCGACCCAGGCGGCAACGTGAGCCCGGTGGGCAGCAGCTCGATCTTCATTGGGCTTGAAGCGCTCGCAGTGGCGACGCTGGCGAGCGTGGAGATCAAAGACATCGTTGGCCCCGGCGACTTGAACGGAGACGGATTCGACGATGTCGTCGCGAGCGCAGACAACACACCCATCGTCGTGGTCTACGGAGCAGCCGTCCCCGGTGAAGTCGTCGTAAGTGAGCTCGCGGTACCCGCCGACACGGGGTTGTACGGCCGAAGCTTGTCGCGAGTTGGCGACGTGAATGGCGACGGCTTCGCGGACCTCTTGGTCGTTGCCCCAACGACAGTGACTCCGGGCGCCAACGGCGCGGCGTTCTTGTACTTCGGCGCGGAGACGATCGGGCTGGCAAGTACGCCAGACGTCGTACTGACCTATGCAGACGCCGGCGGCCTCACGGTTCGCTTCGGCCTCACAGACTTCGACGGCAACGGCGATGTGGTGCAGGTGGGCGTTGAGTCGATCGATGACGTCGTGATCGGTACAGACAGCGGCGCGCCTCCGGGCGCAGGCCGTGTACTCATCATCGCAGGTCGGGAGACTTGGCCCGCGCAACTGGACATCACGGGCGACGCTGTCACGAACGCTACAAACAACGTCTTCCAGATCGAAGGCGCGTTGTTGGGCAGTGACTTCGGTACCTCGGTGTCAATCGTGCACGACATCGACGAAGACGGCTTCGATGAGCTCTTGATCGGCGGCTACAACTCGACATCGGCCCCGGCCGGCGTCGTGTCGCTGTTCCTTGGGCGATCGGCTGCAGGTTTCAGCGATGGCAGCGGAGTCGACCCGGTGCTGACGGCGAGCGATGCTGACGCAACCTTCGGGGGTCCAACCGTCCCGTCGGTTTGGGCGCGCTTCGGCATTGTCACCCCTGGTGATGTAACGGGCGACGGCACGGCTGATTGGGTAGTGTTCAACTCGAACGAGAACGCGTTCGACGTCTTCGCGGGTAGTGACCCATTCCCGACAGAAGCCGACCGTTACACGGGCACGGTTCCCGATGCTCTGGGATTGGTCTTCGGGCGCACAGTATGCGGAGCAGGGGATCTCGACGACGACGGCGACATCGATCTGACCGTCCTTCTTGGCCGCGCTGTGACCTCCACAGACGCAACGCTGATGGCGTGGATGCTCAATGACGGAAGCGGCGCGTTCCCCGCGGAAGGCCAAGTAGACTTTACGGCGGCGAGTTCTTCTGCCAACTGCGGCGTCGGTGACTTCAATGGCGACGGCTACCCAGATATCGCTTCCGGCAGACCGGGAGTGGCGGACACTGGGATCTTCGTCTATCGTTGATCCATTAAGAGCTTACGGAGCCGTGATGAACATCCAAGACGAGACCTCGACCAGCACGCTTGAGACGTGGGAGACCCCCGCTGTCATCACCAGTGACGTGTTCACCAAAGCAGCGCTCGCGTGCTGCCTCGATGAATTCGGCGACGAGATCGGTAGCACGGGCGTCAGCGTTCCCTGCCCCTAGCCGACGACGGTTGCCATGGCGCTGACCACACTCTCGGTTGGCGCGGGACGCCTCGAACTTGCGCGTGATTGTGAGCTGGACACCCGGCTGACTCCGCGCTTTTCGGCGTTTTTGGACGTCGCAAACGACCACTCGACTGCTGTCCCCGCTGCGCTGCGCTGCAGCGAGCACGAGTGGCTACCGCACGACGGCGTGCGGGGAGGCCGCGAGCCGGTCCTTCAACGCGACGGTACTCGGTGGCACCTGCGGTGGTGCTACTGCGATCTTCGAGGCGGGCCCGATGGCGTCGAGGGCATCTACTCGAAGCGGGATGCTGGGCTTGAACACGCGCTGCGAGCTGCCGCGATTCTGACGTGGATGCCTAGCCGCGTCCTGTACTTTCACGCCGCCACGCTGGTCTTCGACGGATTCGCCTATCTGCTCGCCGGCTCGCCGAACGCTGGTAAGTCGACCATCTCATCCGAAGGCGGCGCGGAACGAGTGCTCTGCAACGAGATCAGCGTCGTCGGGGAGATCGACGGGGTCTGGTGGGCACTGCCTTCCCCATTCTGGGGCTCGGGAGACGTCGCTGTGCGTGACCTCCCAGCGCCATTGCGAGCGACCGCTGTGCTGACGCAGGCCGAGCACGAAAATTCGTGGTCACCCATCGTCGGAGCAGCGTCAATCGCAGCGCTCTTACCCCATGTTGGCGTGCAAGCGCGCGAGAGTCTTCTCGACCCGGCGCTGCTCGCGTCGTTGCGTCAGCTGACAAACGATGTAGGTTGTTACTCACTCTCTTGGCACCGCGCATCACCGCCACTCGCTGGGTCCCCTTGGAAGCCGTAAACGTCACCAACAACGCACGCGCGTACCTTGTAAAACGCGCGCAAGAACACGTCGTGCCGCTCGGCGTCCACGTTGACGTCACGTACCGCTGCGACCTCGACTGCGTGCACTGCTACCTCAGCGACCGTGAGCGCGCCGAGCTGGGGCTCGCAGAATACGAAGTGCTCTTTGACGACCTTCGCAAGCTCGGCACGCTCTTCCTGTTGGTGTCGGGCGGTGAAATCTTCCACCGCCCCGACGGAATCGAGATTCTCGCAGCGGCGCGCGCGCGACAGTTTGAAGTCCGAATCATCACGCATGGCGGCCACATCGACGATAAGATCGCCGACAGGCTGGCGGCGATGGGCATCGGCGTAGTCGGGATGTCAATCTACAGCGCGGATGCTGCCGACCACGACCGAGTCACGACAGTACCTGGCAGCTGGCAGCGGACGACCGACGCCGCCCGACGGCTCACCCAGCGCGGCGTGCCTGTCATGTTGAAGGCCGTTCTCATGAACGTGAATCAAGGTGTCGTCGATTCGTTGAGCGCGCTCGCCGCCGACATCGGCTGCGGCGTCGAGTTCTCCTACGACATCAAAGGAGACAACCAAGGCAGCGACGACCTGATGGGGCTAAATCTCAGCCTCGATGATCGGCTCGCCGTCGCGTCGTGTGTCTACCCAAGCTTGGTGTCTCCAGATGCGCTTCCGGTGTTTTCGCCGGATCAGCACACCTGTCTGGCCGGCAACGCCTCCTGCTACGTTTCCCCGGACGGGACGGTCCAGCCCTGCCTCGACTGGAACGAACCCGCCGGCAACATACGCTCCAAGAGCTTCGCAGAGATTTGGCTCGATTCGCCGGTGTTCCGTCGAGCACGAGGGATCCGGAGAAAGAGCTTCACCGGCTGCTCATCTTGCGAGAGCGTGAGTCACTGCAGCCTCTGCCCGGCACACGCGCAGCGAGAGACGGGCAGCACGACAGGCTCTGCGGCATCAAAGTGCCGAGAAACGCTGGCAAAGGTGATCGCTGCGGAGACGCGCGGAGCGGAGCGTTCTGAAACCGGATGACGGGCGTTGACCTCGCGACCTTGCTCGAAGGCCGCCCGATCGAAGTGCCTGCCGAAGGCGGGTCGATGTGGCCGGCGATTCATAATGGTGATGTCGTGCGAGTGAGCGCGATCGGTGATCGGCCGCTTCGATGCGGAGACGTCGTGCTGTCCGTCTCTGGCCAGCGCCTCATTCTGCACCGTGTCACCCACGTAGGACAGCACGTCATCACTCACGGCGACACCATGCTCTATCCCGATGCCGCGCTGCGGCCCGTGCAGGTTTTGGGCCGTGCGACGGAATGCCTGCGGGACGGCACGGCTCATCGGATCAGCACCCGACGCTGGCGAAACCAGAGTGCTGCACGAGCGCTCCGCGCTGCACTTCGCTTCGCCCTGGCCGTTCGCGACCGTATTCGGCCTCGCTGAGCCCACCGAGTCGCGGGCGCCTCGGCAAGACCTCAGCTTGATCCGCCTCCCGCGCTCGTCTAGGAACGTGCGCGCGCGCCCCGCGCGAACGCTTCCTCGAGAACCCCTGTCTTCATGGCTGACGGCCGCGACCAAGATTCCTACCGACCACCGGCTGCCGGGCGAACGAACGAGCCAAGTGGGGAGACCGGCTTCGAACGGGAACCCTCGAACGCATTCAACGTGGTTTCGACCTCGCTCTCCAGCCTTGTCGACGACGAAGACTTGGCTGAAGAGGACCGCACGTTCGACGCGCCGCTGGTTATCGACGAGACGGCATTGCAAAGCGGAGCGCAAGAGCCCCGAGACGGAGAAGGCTCGCCCGCCCTGCCAATGCTCAAGCGCTACTCTGCACCGAGACTCGCGGTGCAGACAGAGCACGGTCAGCCAACGCCGGACAAGAACTCCAACGCCGAAGAGCCGGATACGTTGCCCGGGCCGCGTTTAGACCCGTCACGCGCAAACGGACCAGCCGCAACAACGACGCCTAGAATGTGGGATGACGCGGTAACCCGAGCCAGCGTCGCCATCCTAGCCTTCATCCTGTTCTTCGCAGGCGTCGGCTCCTTCGGCCTCTGGGATCCTTGGGAGGTCCACTACGGAGCAGTGGGCTGGGGCTTCATGGAGCGACAGGACTGGATCTCTCCCTGGTGGGGATCCTACTGGGCAATGCCCGGTGGCTCCATGGAGGGCAGCTACTTCTTCTCGAAGCCCGTCCTTCTGCTGTGGATGATGGGCATCGGAATGGAGGTCTTCGGGTTCAACCCGCTGGGAATTCGCGCGGGTGTGGCGTTGATCGCCTTCCTAGGCGTCATGTCGGTCTACATGATGGGCCTGCGCGTGTTCTCGAAACGCGTCGGGCTTCTGATGGCCTTGGCGCTAGCGACCAGCCCGTTCTACGCCATGCTGGGCAGGCAGGCCCAGGCCGATATGCCCTTCGTGGGCCCGATGACGATCGCGCTCTCCTTCTTCATTATGGGTGTCTTTGGGAAGGACCGAAACCTACGCGCAGACCGCACCCTTTGGGCCATCTTCTGGGGCTTTGTACTCCTGATCACATTGCCACAGCTGCACACCATCACCGTCGGCCAGTTAGAGTGGCGGTCCAATCTGCACGTCGTCGAAGCCTTGTTCATGTACGGCCCAACGCAGCTGGGTATCTACCTGCTGCTCATGCTGATCGTCGCCGTTACGACCTACAGGTCGGCGCACAAGACGCGTGGCCAAGTCTATCTGTTCACGTTCTACGTGTTTGTCGGGCTCGCGACGATGGGCAAGGGCATGCTCGGCTTCGCCGTGCCAGGGGCGATCATCGCGCTCTACCTAGCCGTCTCACGCGAATGGCGGATGTTGGCACGACTGGAGATTCCTCGCGGAATCCTCATCGCGATCTTCGTCGGGTTCCCTTGGTACGGCGCGATGTTCGCTCGTCACGGCGGCATCGGTGGCGCGTACTGGACACGCTTCATCATCCACGACCATTTCAAGCGACTCGGCAGTGGCGTTCACCAGACGGACACCGGGAGCTTCGAACACTTCATCAAGTGGCTCGGCTACGGGTTGTTTCCTTGGGGCTCATTCGTCCCCGCCATCATCGCACGCGCGATCACCGGCGACACATCGAACCAGCGAAGCGACCAAGACCGCGCGCGCTTGTTCATCTTCTTGTGGTTCGTGGTGGCCTTCACGCTCTTCACCCTGTCGAGCACCAAGTTCCACCACTACATCTTCCCCGCTGTGCCGGCGATTGCGATGCTCGCCGCCCTCACCATCGATGACGCGCTCGAGGGCCGTATCAAGTGGTCCACTTGGTGGCCGCTCTATGTTGCTGGTGGCGCGATCTTCACTCTGATCGCGTTCGACCTCGTGACAGAGCCGCAGCATCTCAAGAACATGTTCACCTATAAGTACGACCGAAGCTGGGACCACAGCACCTGGGATCCCGGCCTCACGCTCGGTCTGCGCTGCATGACAGGGATTTGCGCGGTGGGCTTCCTGATGATGTGCGCGCCGCATCGCAAGAAGCTCTTCCGCGCAGGTTTGGGAGTGATGAGCACCGGAGCGGCGCTCTTCGTCTTGTGGGCGCTCAACGTCTACATGCCGGCCATCAGCTCAACGTGGAGTCAGCACGGCATCTGGGAAACGTACCAAGCGCACTGCACGCACATTGAGCCCCCACCGGGTGCTCACCGCATCAAGCAGCAACGTTACTGCGAAGAGTCCGCGATCGCCTACAAGCTCAACTGGCGCGGAGAGACCTACTTCACCATGAATGAAGTCATCCCAGTCAGCGACACCGAAGAGTGGAACTACTTCATCGAAGCGAACGCAGGCCGCTGCTTTTACGCCATCATGGAGCGCAACAGCATCAGCGGATTCCGAAACGCCGTACCGGCGGCCGAGCGCTCATCCGTCGAGGTTATGCCAATCGTAAACCCAGACGGCACGACCGAAGAGGAACGGGCGGCGTATGAGGCCCAGCGAGGACCCCGCGATCTCACGAGACGAGCGGCACGGCGCTTACGTGACGCGCCAGACGAACCGGAAGGAGATGAGACTGGTGAAGACTCGGAGACCCACTCAACAGAGGGGTCTGCAGACGGATCTGCAAACGGGTCCTCCGAAGGGACTGGCGAAGGATCTGGCGAAGGAACTGGCGAAGGATCTGGCGAAGGATCTGGCGAATCAGCGTCAGCAACCGACTCCGACGCTTTCGCAGAAGCGACGCTCGACGCTGACGCTCTTGAAGAGCTTCCGCAGGGCTGGGGCTTCTGGGAGCGCTTGCTTCACCCAGGCTACCAGGGTGATGACAGCATCAAATTCGCGCTCGTTCGCGTGAACTGCCAGAGCGATGATCCGGAAGAAGTCGAGGACGCCGAAGGCGAAGACGAAGCTGCCGAGTGACCCTCGACGTCCGCTTTCACGGGCACGCCTGCTTCAGCCTTGAACGCGCGGGCAAGCGCCTCGTGCTCGACCCGTTCGAGCCTGGGTCCTTGGGCGGCGCTGTCCAGCTTCCGGCGCTCCCCGATCACTTCGATGCCGTGCTCTGCACCCACGAGCACGCTGACCACGCAGCTAGACACGCGGTGCCATCGGCTGCCGACATCGGAGGGCGCGCCGAATTCGCCGGCATTGGAATCACCTCTCACGCCGTCTTCCACGACGAGCACGGCGGCAGCCTCCGCGGAGGCACGAGCAACATGCTCCGGCTCAGATCCCCCGAAGGGACGGTCCTCCACTGTGGCGACCTCGGCGAGCGACCCACCAGTGCAGCGCTGGAGTGGCTTCGCGCGGTGCCCATCGATGTTCTGTTGGTTCCCGTGGGTGGCTATTTCACGCTGGGCGCAGACGGTGCGGCGGAGCTCGTCTCCCTCCTCAATCCTCGGGTCGTGGTGCCCTGCCACAGCGCAGACGATGGCGTTGCGCTGGCGCAACTTAGCCGGCGTGCGCCTTTCACGGCACGCTACGCGTCCGCGGACGTCGCGACACTGAACGCACTCACGCTTCCCATAGACGATGCCGTCGCGGGGGTCGTGGTGCTTCGCCGAATACGCTCGACGCCCTGAAGGCTACGCCGAGTCTGTAGCGGCTTCGCTAGTCTTCCGACACCATCTCAACGGCAGCGACGCCATCGCCGCGGTCGAGCATCTGCGCAACCGCGTCAGTGCTCAGCGTTGTCAGCTTGGCAGGGAAAACGCCGAACCAAATCGTCGCGATTGCGCACAACGCGATCGCCAACCTCGCCCCGGACTGCGGTATGGCGGGCACCTCACGAAGAGGCTTCTTCATGTACAAGTGCACGAGCACTCGCAGGTAGTACGCAACACCCGCGACGGATGTCAGAATACCGACCACCACGAGCACGTAGAGCATGTTCGACCCCGCGATGCCGGCTTCGCTGCCCTTCGTTGCAGCCTCAACGGCGGAGTTGAAGATCATGAACTTCCCAATAAAGCCCGCTGCTGGTGGAATGCCTGCACTCGACAACATGAACAGCGTAAGAACCGCCCCCAACCACGGGTGGGAGAACCCGAGACCGTTTAAGTCATCGAATGTCTCCGCCTCTTCACCTCGCTTACCGAACCAGGAGAGCACGCCAAACGCGCCGATCGTACCGAACGTATAAGCGAACGAATAGAAGACGATGCCAGAACCAAAGTCGATGTTGCCGTCGCCGTAGCCCATCGCGCAGATCGCGATCATCAGATAACCGGCGTGGGCGACAGACGAGAACGCGAGCATCCGCTTCACGTTGGTCTGAGTCAGCGCGACAAGGTTTCCGAGGACCATCGAGAGCAGGGAAATCCAGAACACCACCTGCACCCAACCATAAGGGCCCATTCTCAGCTCTGCGTCGAAGAGCGCGACCGCGAAAATGCGGAACATCGCGGCAAAGCCGGCCGCCTTCACCGCCGACGCCATAAAGCCCACCATCGGAGTTGGGGAGCCAGTGTAAACATCCGGCGCCCACATGTGGAAAGGCACGGCTGCAACCTTCACGCTAAACCCGACAACAACCAACACCACCCCGATAGCCAGCAGCGGGATGTGTCCGAGTACGCCCGTAATGTTCGAGGACGCGGGCAGGTCCGTTGGCGACAGACCCGCTGCTGCCCCGAGTGCAGCATTGCGCGCCGTAGCGGCGATGGCGTCGCCGCTTCCTGCGCCCATCGCGAGCACATCGCCGATCACAGCTAAGTTCGTCGACCCCGTCGCGCCGTAGATCAGAGCGATGCCGTACAACATCAACGCCGTCGCGAATGCTCCGAGCAGGAAGTACTTCATGCCGGCTTCGGCCGAACGAGGAGAGCGACGCAGGTACGCCGCGAGGCCATAGATCGCGACCGACTGAATCTCGAGTGCGACAAAGAAGGTCACGAGATCTCCCGCGGACGCCATCAGCATCATCCCGCCAGTCGCAAACAGCGTCAGCGCGTAATACTCGCCGCGGTCTACCCCGTGCGACTTGAGGTACGCAGGAGCGAGCAGACAAGTGAGAAAGCCTGCTGCGCAGAAGAGGAGCGTCAGCGCGATCGCGAATCCGTCGAGGTAAGCTGCACCGCCAAAGGCCGTTTGAAGACCCAGCTTGTCGAGCTGCATCGTGACACCACCAGCGACAGCAAACCCGAGGGCCGCGACGTAGCTGATGTACTCACGCCCAAATGACGGGCGTTGAAACGCCTCGAGCATCAGAACGATGATGCCGAAAAGGCAGACGATGCCAAAAGGCAGGATGCTAGCGATGTCGTATCCAGTGACCATCAACGTGCCTCCTATTCGCCGTGCTCGGCGCCGTGCGCGGCGTCGCCGTGCTCGTCGTCGGTTCCGTGATCGTCGCCGTGTCCGCCACCATGAGCGCCACCGTGCCCGTCGCCATAGCTGAAGCCGCTCTGGAAGTCCCAGGCTGCATCTGCTGCGCCCTCCGACTGCCAGAGCTCATAGTCAGCGTCGCGGCGGTCGTCGTTATCGAACAGGTGCTGGTACTCGACCGAGCCGTTTTCCATCGTCATCATGAACTGATCGACGGAGGGCTCCATGTAGCGAATGAACGTTTGAGGGAAAATCCCCATCAAGAATGTCAGAAGGACCAGAGGCAGAAGATACGCAATCTCGCGCGGCTTCAGGTCTTCCATGTCTTGGTTCTTCGGATTGTCCAGCGGTCCGAACATCACTTTTTGAATCATCAGCAGCAGATAGAGCGCCCCGAAGATGACGCCGGATGCGGCGACCGTGACGAAGAGCATCGCGCCCATATCAGGACCCCAAGGCAGGCTGCCGAAGAACGACAGGTTCTCGCCTGGGTTGAGGAACGGCGACGTCGCCGAACCGGTCAAAATCATGAACTCGCCCGCAAAGCCTACCAGGCCGGGAACACCGGCCGACCCCATGCAGATGATGATGAAGAACACCGCAAAGAGCGGAATCTGCTTTGTTAACCCGCCAAACTCGCTCATCAAACGCGTATGCCGACGTTCGTAGAGGATGCCGATACACAGGAAGAGTCCACCCGTCGTGATGCCGTGGGCGAGGCTCTGATAAAGCGCCCCGGTGACAGAGATTGACGTGAGCGCGAACAATCCGAGCACCACGAAACCGAGGTGACTGACGGAGGAGTACGCGATGAGCTTCTTCACGTCCTTCTGCACGTAGGCGATGAGCGCACCGTAGACGATACCAATAACGGCGAGCACCGCGATCCCAGGGCCAGCCCAAAGCGCCGCATCCGGGAACGCAGGCATCGCGTATCGAATGAGACCATAGGTGCCCATCTTCAACAGCACCGACGCCAAAATGACCGAGCCAGCTGTGGGCGCCTGCACGTGAGCGTCAGGGAGCCAAGTGTGGAACGGGAAGACCGGCACCTTGATCAGGAACGCGACCGCGAAGGCCATGAACAGAATGCGCTGCGTATCGAACGGCAGCGACTGTCCCGTCGCGATGATGTGGTCAATCGCGAAGCTGGACTGGCCGCCTGCGAAGTACAGATACATCACCGCGAGCAGCATCAGCACCGAGCCTGCCATCGTGTAGAGGAAGAGCTTAAGCGCCGCATAGATTCGGTTATCGCCACCCCACACACCAATGAGCAGGTAGAGCGGGATGAGCATCAGCTCCCAGAACACATAGAAGAGCAGGACATCCAGGCTGACCAACGCGCCGAGCATGGCGCCTTGAAGCACCAAGAGCGCGACGTGATACTCGCGGGTCTTCGTTTCAATGTACTTGTAGCCCGACAGCGCAACGATCGGCCCGAGGAATGTCGTTAGCATGACCAGCCAGAGGCTGATCCCGTCGACACCGACGTGATAGTTGGCGTTCAGGGCCGGGATCCAGACGACATCTTCTGCCGCTGTCGTGAGCTGGTACGTACCCACGGTGGGGTCGAAGCCCAACAGGATCGGCAAAGACATGAAGAAGGTCAGCACCATGAACGCGACCGCACCGTGGCGGTGCAGCTGGCGATGCTCCGGCGGGACAAACGCCAACACCAACGCTCCCAAGATGGGAGTGAAGACGGTGAGTGTGATCCAGGGAATTTCGAAGGGCATAGCGAGCAGTCCGTGAGCGTCGGCGCGAGCGCCGAGTGCAATCGGGGGGCGAAGGCTACAGAAGCAGCAACAGGATCAAGGCGAGCCCGAGCAGCGCGTACGCGAGGTAGCGCTGGGTGTCGCCATTCTGGAGTTGGCGAAGCACTGTACCAAGCCAGTGCACCATCGCCGCCGCGCCGCGAACGAGCGCAGTATCGATAATGAGCTCGTCGACCACGCGATGGCAGAACACGCCTGCCATCCGCACGCCTCGGATGATGGTGGCGCCGTACGCCTCATCGACGAAGTACTTGTTAAACACGAGCGTGTGGAATCGACCGAAGCGCTCCCGCGCAGCCGTCGCCAGCTTCCAGTCAGTGCCACCGTACAAGACGACCGCCGCATAGACCGCAGTGAGCGCACCCACGACGGTGGCCACCATCAGCAGGTAGACTTCCATCCCATGCCCGAGGCGATTGATGTACATCGCCTCGCCGTGAGAAATGACCTGATAAAGCCAACCATGCATGTCCAAGCCGAACCACGGTCCGCCGAGTGCATGCGGCACGCCCACAAGACCACCGAAGGTCGCCAGCACCGCCAGAATCACCAACGGGATGGTCATCAACGCTGGTGATTCGTGGATGTGCGACTTCGTCTCTTCATCCGCGCGGCATTCGCCGCTGAACGTCATGAAGTACGAGCGGAACATGTAGAACGCAGTCATAATCGCGGTCAGGAACCCAAGGCCCCAGAGGAACCACGTGTAGGCGCCGAACCCATGCATCACGTTCTCGTTCGACGCCGCGAACCACAGCACTTCATCCTTTGAGAAGAAGCCTGAGAATATCGGTATGCCCGAGATGGCCATGCAGCCGATCAGATAGGTCCACCGTGTAACCGGCATGTAGTTCTTAAGCCCGCCCATCTTCCGCATGTCCTGCTCGTGGTGCATCCCGTGGATGACCGAGCCGGAGCCTAGGAAGAGAAGCGCCTTGAAGAACGCGTGCGTCATCAGGTGGAAGATGGCCGCGAAGTACGCGCCAGAGCCCACAGCGAGGAACATGTAGCCCAGCTGAGAGACCGTCGAGTACGCGAGCACTTTCTTGATGTCATATTGCGTGGTCGCGATCGTCGCTGCAACGAACGCAGTCAGCGCGCCGATCGTCGCGATGGTGATCATCGCGTAAGGCGCGAGCGCGAACAGGAAGTTCATGCGAACGATGAGGTACACGCCGGCGGTGACCATCGTGGCTGCGTGAATCAATGCCGACACTGGCGTCGGGCCAGCCATCGCGTCAGGCAGCCAAACGTAGAGCGGGATCTGCGCGGACTTGCCAGTACAGCCGACGAAGAAGAGCAGGCAGATCGTGGTCAACATGCCCGAGAGCATCGCGATTTGCTCGAGGCTCAACATCGAGACCCATGCCTCGATCGCTTCGAAGTTCAGTGTTCCTGTCAGCTGGAAGAGCAGGAACATCCCGATCAGCACGGCGAAGTCGCCAATGCGATTCGTGATGAAGGCCTTCTTGCCCGCGCTCGCCTTCTCCTCGTCTTCATACCAAAATCCGATGAGCAGGTACGACGCGACGCCAACACCCTCCCAGCCGAGGAAGAGCAGCACGAGGTTGTCACCGAGAACGAGGCACAACATCGCGAAAATGAAGAAGTTTAGGTACGTGAAGAAACGACCGAAGCTTGGGTCGTCCCACATGTACCCCACAGAGTAGATGTGGATACACGTGCCCACGCCCATGATGATCATGAGCATGACAGCGGAGAGCGGGTCGAGCGCGAACGCAAAGTCGACCGTCAGCTCGCCAACGCTGAACCACGTGAACGCGTGGTAGTGAATCTCGGGGTAGACCGGGTGGGCACCACCCGAGCCTCCGAGCATCATCAGCGCGATTAAGCCGACACCGATGAAGAACCCCGCTGCCATCGCGCCAATGGCGACAGTCGCGACCGCTTGTCGCGGGAGATACCGGCCAACCGTCGCGTTGAACAGCGCACCAAGCGCAGGCAACAGGACGATCAGACCCAACAAGAACGAGATATCGATGCCAGCCAATTCCATCGTTAGTTCCGCAGCAACGTGAGCTCGTCGATTTGAAGCGACTTGCGATGACGGAACACGTTCACGATGAGCGCGAGGCCGATGCCGGCTTCTGCCGCAGCGACCGCGATCACCATGAACGCGAAGATGTGGCCCGTGTAATCTTGGTGATATCGCGCGAACGAGATGAACGTCAGGTTCACCGCGTTCAACATCACCTCAATGCACATAAAGAGCACGATGGCGTTGCGTCGCGTGAGCACGCCAACGGCGCCAATGCAGAAGAGCGCGGCGCTCAGCAGCAAAAAGTAGGAAAGTGGGACGCTCAACATGCGCGATTTCTGGCAGTCATGGAGTCAAGCATTAGATGCGGCGCTTCGCGACAACGACAGCGCCGACGATGCCAACGAGGAGCAGCACAGCCGCCATCTCGAAGGCCAGCACGTAGTCGAGTACCAAGGCCTCGCCGATCGGCGCGATCTTGCCAAAGTTTTCGGACACGGTCTCGGTGAACAGCTGCGTGCCCGTGGAGAAATCTCCGACGATCGCACTCGCCAGCACCACAAACGTCGCGGCGACGCCCGCCACACCGACCACGTTGGTCACCGTGACCCGCGGCCGCTTGTAGTCCACCTCGCGCATGTTCAGCAGCATCAGCACGAACATGAACAGGACCATGATTGCGCCAGCGTAAACCAGCACTTGGATCATCGCGAGGAAGTGCGCGTTCAGCTGAACGTAAAGACCCGACAAAAAGAAGAACGACACGACCATGGAGATCGCGCAATTGATCGGGTTGCGAAACGTGACGACACCGATGCTCGAAAGCACCGCGCCGAACGCGAACACAAAGAAGAAGATCTCTTCGGCCATGAAACTCGTGCTAGCCGAGCGAAAAGAAGTGGTCGAATGGTGCGTTGCACACAACGGAGGCGCGGTGCCTCGCTGCTACTCAACCCTAGGAACGTCGATCCCTGTTCTTCATCAGCGCCCCGAACGATGGGGCAGCTGACGATCCCAGGAGGCCGTAGGCGCGAGACAGATAACCGACCGACACGCCTATTGGCAAGGCTTTCTAGGGCTCGCGACAGAGACACCACGCGCCGTCTACAGCGGAACATCAGGCGCGCGATTCCCTCACCACGCGGGGTGAGGACAGCATCCCGATTCGATGTGCGCTCGGAACTCCTCTGGGAACTTCTGCAGGTACCCGCGGATCGGCATCGCCATCGCATCGCCGAGTGGGCAGATCGTGTTGCCTTCGACGTTGTCACAGATCTCCAACAGCAGCTCGAGATCTTCCATCTTGCCGTTGCCCGCCTCGATCTCATCGAGGATTCGCGCCACCCAGCCGGTGCCTTCGCGGCACGGCGTGCACTGGCCACAAGACTCATGATGGTAGAAATGCGCGGTACGTGCCGCCATCCGCACGAGGCACGTGTGCTCCGGGATCACGATCACGCCGCCGGTGCCGAACATGGTGCCGGCTGCCTTCATTTGATCGAAATCCATCCCGACATCGAGTTCATCTTCTCGAAGGGGCGGACATGACGAACCACCCGGGATGACCGCTTTGACCTTCGCGCCATCGCGAAGACCGCCGCCGAACTCTTCGCTGAAGATAAAGTCGCGCAGGAGGAGGCCGCTCTTCGCTTCGTACGTGCCGGGGTTGTTCACCCAGCCCGATATCTGGATCAGCTTGGGGCCGCCGTTTTTCTCGCTCCCCTGCTCTGCGAACCAGTCACCGCCTTTGTCGATGATCGTCGGAACGCACGCGATCGTCTCGACGTTATTGACGACCGTTGGGCATGAGAAGACGCCGACCACCGCCGGAAAAGGCGGCTTCAATCGTGGCTGGCCCGCTTTGCCTTCAAGGGACTCGATCATCGCGGTCTCTTCGCCGCAAATGTACGCGCCAGCTCCGCGGTGGACGTAGATATCGTGCTGGTAGCCCGATCCGAGGATATCCTCACCGAGCAGGTTCGCATCGTACATCTCTTGAATCGCCTCATTGAGGCGCTCCACACCGAGCAGCATCTCACCGCGAATGTAGATGTACGTCGCACGCAGACCAAGCGCCCAACCCGTGATCACGCAGCCTTCGAGGAGGCGGTGAGGATCGAGCTCCATGATGTAGCGATCTTTGAAGGTACCCGGCTCCCCCTCGTCCGCGTTGATCGCGAGGTACTTCGGTACGTCCGACTCCTTAGGCAAGAAGCTCCACTTGAGTCCGGTGGGGAACCCTGCCCCGCCTCGACCTCGAAGGTTGGACTTCTTCACTTCGTCGACGATGAAATCGCCGTCGAGAGTCAGCGCTTTCTTCAGCGCATGGTACCCGCCTTCATCCTGATAGACTGGCAGCGTGTGCCCGCCCTCAATCGTCCAGTTTGCGGAAAGAATCGGTTGCATACAGCGTCCTTACGTTGGCGCTTAAGTTGCGCGCGGCCGGCTCAGTCGAGGTCGGCGAGAATCGCATCAATTCGTTCGGGCGTGAGGTTCTCGTGGTACCGGCTGTTGATCTGCATCAACGGCGCGTGACCACACCCTGCGAGACACTCGGCCTCCGCATAGGTGAACTTCCCATCAGGCGTCACTTCGCCAGGCTCGACGCCGAGCCGCTCCTTGAGCTGGCGCATGACCTCGTACCCACCCATCATGCAGCAAGGAACCGAAGTGCAAACTTCGATGTGATGCCGACCATGCGGACGCTTGTAGTACATCGTGTAGAACGTCGCGACCTGCAGCACCTTACTCGGTGGCAGCTCAAGACGCTCGGCGACGTACTCCATCGCCTGCGGGCTCAAGTACTTGAACTCGCGCTGCGCGATGTACAGCACCGGAAGAAGCGCGGCGCGCTTGTTCGGGTACTTCGCGAGCGTTGACTCGAATTCAGCTTCGGCGTCGGGGCCGAAGGTCAACGCACTATCATGGGCAGTTTCGCTAGCCATTCTCTCTCGTCTCGCTTCAAGCGGCGTGCTCGCCGCGGAACGCTAAGGCTCAAGCTTCCATTCGACAAGCGGTCCGTTCTATCGACGACCGCCTCGCCGACGGCTTCCACCATCACGACTCTGCTTTTCGCGACCGCGTCCGCGGCTGCGCTCCGGTTGCACTTCAACCGGCCAAAAGTTTCCGCCCTTAAGAGCGACAACCAGTTCGGCCTGTGTCGTCACCGGCTCGGAGAACAGGGTAAACCAACGGCTCTCCTCAACGTCGTGCGAGCTGCGAGCGCTGCCCGCGAAACCGGGAAGCGTGGAGTGACTCACTGCTTCGGTGGCCGTCCGGTTCGAACGCGCGTCCGACGAGCTGCTGCCCACCTCGACGCCTGCGAGGCCATCCATCACAAACATCCGGTCACCTGGGGTACCCAAGCGTGAGCGGTCGTAGGGATGAGCGAGCAGCACGACACCGCCTTCAGCCTCGGCGAGCGCGACGACCGCCTGCGGGTCTGGCTTCTCTAGCACCAAAAGCTGGCGCCACTCCTCACGAGTGAGGAACGGGTCCACCTCCGGAGTGAAGACGATCAGGTCCCCTTGGCGAGTCGGAACTTCGACACCGACGAACACCGGAAAGTCACCGAAGTCGCCGTTGACGACTCCGCGAGCGGCGTCCGCGGAAGCGCTGCGATCGACAATGCAAATCGCGTCCAAACCCAAATCACGGGCTTGGTCGACGAGGTCATTGACGTGAGCGCCGCCTGACGCGCTGGAGTAGGCGTGAAGATCAACTAGCATGGGCGGTCCATAGACGAGCATAGAACGGCGTGGCCAGTAGCACGCACCTGCCAAAGGTTAAAGTGGCATGGAACGCATTTTTGCCCCAAACGTACCGCTCGTGATCGGACCTTGATGCGCTTATGCTCGGTAGCTCCTCCTCGACCCGCAACGCTATGGCCAAGACTTCGGTCGTCATCGCTGTCGATACCGGCGGTACCTTCACCGACGCGGTCGCGCTCGTCGATGGGCGGCTACGCGTCCACAAAGCCCCTTCCACACCGGAAGATCCCAGCATCGCGATCGCGCGCGCCGTGGAGGCGCTTTCTGGTGGACGTGTCGTCGACCTGCTCATTCACGGCACGACCGTGGCGACCAACGCGCTGCTCGAACGCGCGGGTGCCGAGACCTGGCTCATTGCGACAGATGGCCACCAGGACGTGCTTGAACTCGCGCGCCAGCGAAGACCCGCACTGTTCGCAGCGGCCCCTCAAGAGCCCCCACCGCTCGTCCCTAGCCATCGTACCCTTGGCGTGCCCGGGCGGAGGCTCGCCAACGGCGACGTGCGACTGCCTCTCGCACTCGGTCCGCTCCGCGCCAGGCTCCGCGCGCTCGACGATACGCCACGCAGTTGGGCCGTTTGTCTCTTGCACAGCTACGCTTGCCCAACCGACGAGCTACGCGTCGCTGAGCTACTCCGCGAGATCAGACCGAACGATTGGTGGGCACTGAGTTCGAACATCCTCCCGCTCTTCCGCGAATACGAACGAGCCGCGACCACGTGCGCGAGCGCGTTCGTGGCTCCCATCATGTCCGCGTACCTGCGCCGCCTTACGCCACTCGCCGCAACCGTTCACGTGATGAGCTCCTCCGGAGGACGATTGGCGGTCGAGGCCGCGGCGGCGAGCCCCGCCTCGACTGCGCTCTCAGGCCCCGCTGGTGGCGTCGTGGCTGCCAGCCAGTTCGCGGTCGTCGGTGGCCCGGGGGTGCTCGGCTTCGACATGGGCGGCACGTCGACCGATGTGGCGGTCTGCCGTACCCACCAGACCCTACGCCATGAGGTCGAGATCGGCGGCATTCCGATTCACCTCCCCACCGTCGATCTGCACACCATCGGTGCCGGCGGTGGCAGCATCGCTTGGGTCGATGATGGCGGCGCCCTCCGCGTGGGGCCCCAAAGCGCCGGGGCTACCCCTGGTCCTGCGTGTTACGGCGCAGGATTCGCCGCCACCGTCACCGACGCAAATGTGGTGCTCGGGCGCCTACCAGCCGACGCGCGGATTGCCGGCAACATCACGCTCGACGCAGCGAGGGCTGAACAGGCGGTGGGATCACTGGCCGTGTCGCTGGATGTGACGACTGCGCACG
This sequence comes from Bradymonadia bacterium, assembly GCA_047610025.1. Classification (GTDB taxonomy): domain Bacteria; phylum Myxococcota_A; class Bradymonadia; order REDH01; family REDH01; genus JBLFZA01. The sequence goes on from JBLFZA010000055.1 coordinate 18,335, forward strand.
CAGCGGCTGGAATCCTGAAGATCGCCACAGCCGCGATGAGTCACGCGCTTCGCTACGTGACCGTGCACCGCGGAGTCGACCCTCGTGAGCTCCCACTCGTCTGTTTTGGGGGAGCTGGCGGTCTACACGCCTGCGATCTCGCTGACGAGGTTGGGTGCCCCGAAGTGTGGGTCCCTCATCACGCCGGCGTCTTCAGCGCCATCGGCCTCCTCTTGGGCCCTGAAATCGCGGAGCGCTCACAGACCGTGCTCGGGATGAACACCGCAGCTCTCGTGACAACACGTGAGCGCTTGCGCGGCTGCGTGCTTGCGCAGCTCGGGGGGTCAGTGACCCTCCAGGAGTCGATCGAAATGCGCTACTCTGGGCAGAGCTTCACCCTTGAGGTCCGCTTAG